>NZ_CP014845.1:921100-1228134 GCF_001598055.1 Cupriavidus nantongensis
CGCAGGACGGCGTGCTGCGCGCGCCCGGCGCGCTCACCAACCTGAAGCGCGCGCTGGAGCTGGGCGTCGACGTGGTCGGCGGCATTCCGCATTTCGAGCGCACCATGGCGCAGGGGGCGGAGTCGGTGCGGCTGCTGTGCGAGCTGGCGGCGGAACGGGGCCTGCGCGTCGACATGCATTGCGACGAAAGCGACGATCCGCTGTCGCGCCATATCGAGACCCTGGCCAGCGAAACCGTACGGCTGGGCCTGCAGGGCAGGGTGGCGGGATCGCACCTGACGTCGATGCATTCGATGGACAACTACTACGTGTCCAAGCTGATCCCGCTGATGCGCGAGGCCGGCGTCGCGGCGATCGCCAATCCGCTGATCAACATCACGCTGCAGGGGCGGCACGATACCTACCCCCGGCGCCGCGGCATGACGCGCGTGCCCGAGCTGATGGCGGCGGGCGTGCCAGTGGCGTTCGGCCACGATTGCGTGATGGACCCGTGGTACGGCCTGGGCTCCGGCGACATGCTGGAAGTGGCGCACATGGGCCTGCATGTAGCGCAGATGACCGGGCAGGAGGCGATGCGCGCCTGCTTCGACGCGGTCACAGCCACGCCGGCGCGCATCCTCGGGCTGGACGGCTATGGCCTGGCGCCGGGCTGCCGCGCCGACCTGGTGCTGCTGCAGGCGCGCGATCCGGTCGAGGCGATCCGGCTGCGCGCCACGCGCCTGCGCGTGCTGCGCGCCGGCAAGACCATTGCCACCATGCCGGCGGCAACCGCGGCGCTGGCGCTGCCGGGACGGCCGGCGCAGGTGGATTTCCGGCGCGGCGGCGGTGCGGCATAGCCGGCACAAAGTTTTTTGCAGGCGGGTGTTGACAGTACCCGCTGCACTCGGCATAATTTCGTTCTTCGCATCGCAGCAGCAATAACGCAGCGAAACGAAGCCCAGATGGCGGAATTGGTAGACGCACTAGGTTCAGGTCCTAGCGGTGGCAACACTGTGGAGGTTCGAGTCCTCTTCTGGGCACCAAAATTCGGAAAGGCTCGCGCAAGCGAGCCTTTCTTCGTTTCAGGCCATGCTCCATGGCAACCACGTCCGCGCAAGCGGGCTTTTTTTGTCCGTAGCTTTCGGACATTGCGGGCATTGCCCGGACCGGCGGTTCAACGTGCCGGCATCCCGTCTGTCGCGACCTTATCCGCATGGCCGCGGCCAGGCCGTCATCGCAGACGCAGCTCGTGCCCCTGTCGGGCGATCGTGGGCGATCGCGAGCGATTGCCGGCGCTTGCGGGTGGCAGCGTGTCGACGGCCTCGAGCCTGCCTGCAGGCATGCGCGGGCGCGCGCAGCCGAACATACGCGGCTAACGCTGGCGGGGCAATTGACCTATGCTCAAGCTCATCGGGCAGGCATTGATAACGTCCCGAAGGTGGTTGCCATGACTGTGGTCTTGTCATCATCGAGAGAGAGGGAGGCGGGCACGAACCGCGGATGGCACGGCTGTGCCGCGCATCCCGGCATCGTCCACCATCACCTGCATTACTGCGCGCTGCTGGCCATGCTGATGTGTGCGCTGGCCCACGCAGACGAAGCCTTGCCGGATTTCCACGGCGCTCCCGGCGCTGATCCGCCGCTGCAGGCAAGCCTGGCAGGAGCGCAACCGGCCGATCCGGCGGAGCCCGCGCAGGTTTCCGGCCTGCTGGCCGACGGCACCGAGGCGAGCGGCTGGATGGTCCAGCCCGTGGAGCCGGTGGTAGTCGAATACGCGGCGGTGTCCGCGCCATCCCCATCTTCTTCCGCATTGCCGCGCGCGCTCGGCGCCGGGCCCGATGACGATGCCCCGGGCCTCGCCGCCGCAGACCGCGAGACCGCAGCCCTGCCCGAACGGGCGCGCCGGTTATCGCTGCATCTCGATGACATCACCACCGCCAGCGGCTTTGCCGACAACCGCGTGCGCACCATGGCGCTGGCGGTCGATGCGGTAGTGCCGCGTGCCGGCGGGCTGACCATCCAGCCGCGGCTGCAGCTGGCCTACCAGCCCGGCACCAGCGCGGACCCGAACAAGCTGGCGCAGGCCATGCCCGGCGATGCCAGCGCCACCGGCATCGGCGTGCGCCTGTACGGCGCGCAGCCGACGCGGCTGGCCGGCATCTATCCGTTCGTCGAAGCCGACTGGTGGCAGGAGAGCCGCAAGCAGGTCATCAATATCAACGGCACCAAGATCGATGCCGACCTGCTGCGCGGACTGTTCTCGTTCAATATCGGCGCGCATGGCAATACCAAGACCGGCGTCAAGCTGTGGTTCAAGGTCAGGGCGGGGCGCAACCCGAGCGGCACCGTCGGCGCGCGCTATCGGTGGTAGGGCTGGTGGGGGCAGTCGCGCGCAAGGCGCGCGGCAACAAAAAAGGGCTTCCGTTTCCGGAAGCCCTTTTTCTTTCTGCATAGGTGGCGCGGCTGGCAGGATTCGAACCCACGACCCCTTGGTTCGTAGCCAAGTACTCTATCCAACTGAGCTACAGCCGCACACGAGAGGCGCAATTGTATCGCAATTATTGAATTGCGCAAGCCCCCTGCCGAAAAATCTTCAACGGCCGCTTATAGCTCCAACCCGAGCCTCAACCCGCGGCTTCCGACCAGACGCCATCCGCCTCGCGCGCCTTGCCTTCGTCGCGCAGCTTGATCAGGTGCGCCAGCAGCGAACGCTGCGCCACCGGGTGCATGCGCGGTGGCACATCGTCATAGACGCGCAGCACCAGTTCGCCGAGCGCGGCCGGGCCGAGTTCGCGCAACGCGCCGGCGACCTTGGCCTCGCGCTGCAGGCGGTGCCGCACCAGGATGCGGATCGCATCCTGCGGGCGCGCGATCAGGAACCCGTGTCCCGGCGCCAGCCACTCCAGGTCTTCTTCCTGCAGCGCCGCGAGCGAGTCGAGGTAGGCGCGCATGTCGCCATCGGGCGGGCCGATCACCACTGTCGATCCCTGCATCACGTGGTCGCCGGTGAACAGCGTCTTTTCTTCCTCGAGCAGGTAGCAGAGATGGTTGGACGCATGGCCGGGCGTGTGGCAGACCCGCAGCGTGCAATCGTCGGCCAGCGCCAGGCGTTCGCCGTGCCGCAGTTCGCGCTGCGGCGCGAAGCTGGGGTCCTGCCAGGGGCCGGCGGGTGCGGCGCGTCCCAGCACGGTGGCGCCGGTGGCGGCCTGCAATGCCGCCGCTGCGGGCGAATGGTCCAGGTGTGTATGCGTGGCGAGGATCCAGCGGATCGGGCCGGGCGCCGCTTCGAGGATGGCGCGCACATGTTCGCCATCGTCGGGGCCCGGATCGATCACGGCCCATTCGTTGCGCGCGCCGCCGCCGACCAGGTAGGTGTTGGTGCCCGGGCCGGTCATCACGCTGCCATTGTTGGCCGTGACGCGCCACACGCGCTGCGACAACTGCACCGGCACGCCGGGCGCCAGCTCGTAGCGGCCGTGCACCTTGCCGTCGGGATCGATGCGGCCGATCTCGGCGTAGCAAGGCTCGTTCGGCATCACCGGGCGCACGCCCGCGGCGCCGGTGGCGAGGCGCGGCATGATGCAGGCGATGCCGCGCAACTGCGAGAAATACGCAAAGCAGGCCGCGGCGCTCTCGAACTGCGCGATCGAGCCCAGCGTGCGGCGCGTGACATGCATCATCGGCAGGCCGCTGGCCGGGTCGGCGGCCTCGGCCGGGCGCACCCAGCGGTGCTCGACGATCTCGGTGCCGTCGGGCACGGGCAGCTGGCCCTCCGGAGCGATGGCGACGAAGAAGCGGGTGTCGAAGCGCTTGGGCAGGCCGGGCGGCGTCAGCCAGTAGCTGTGATAGGCCAGCCGGTCCGCCGCCAGGCGCAGGCCCAGCTGCTCGCAGGCGTGGGCCAGTCCGGGGCCGCCGCGCTGCACGGCCTCGCGCAGCAGCGCCTGCTGCGCGGCATCCAGTTCGTGCGGCGAGCGCAGGCGTCCCTGATGATCGCAGGCGAACAGCAGGCCGGCCTCTTCGAAACATTCGCGCACCGCGGCGAGGTAGAAGTCCAGACCGCTGGCCGGCAGGCCCAGGCGCTCGCTGGCAATCGCGTCATCGAGGCCGTGCGCGTGCGCGTGCAGGTGCCGGTCTTGCGCATCGAGGGTGCCGCCGGGGAAAACGTAGGCGCCGCTGCTGCGGTCGTTGGCGCGTTCGACGCGGCGCACCAGCAGCACTTCCATGCCGGCGGGCGCGTCGCGCACCACCAGCAGGCTGGCGGCCGTACGCAGCAGCGGGGTGGGAGTGGCGGGGCGGTTGCCGCTTGTCTCTGTGGTTGTCATTGTGTCGGCATCGTGGTTGTACGCGCGGCGCGCCGGGGGCAGGGCAAGGCAGGGCAGGGCGCGGCCGCGTGCGCTAGTTTAGCCGCGTTCGCGGATTCGCAAGTCCGGGGAATCCCGGCGCCGCGGCCGCTGCACGGTCCACGGGACCGGAGCGCGCGAGCGGGCCGGCTTTGGCTTTTCCGGCTACAGGCAGTAACCTGATAGCTCCGCTTCACTTTCCGGAGCGCCCCGCCGGCGCTCCCATCGGAGGAGGTCCGCGTGATCCGAGCTTCTTACCTGTGCCTGACGGTTGCATGCCTGCTGGCGGCCTGCGCGACGCCGCCGCAGCTGGCGCCGCGCCCGGTGCCGCCGCCCACCACCCGCATCACCGTCGATCCCCAGGCCATGTCGCGGGCAGCCTCCGCGGCCTGCGAGCCGGCGGTGGCCGAAGCGCTCCAGCGCCGCTATCCGCAGCCCGGCAGCGTGATGCTGATGGCCGACCGCGAGCAGTACTACCAGCGCCCCAACGCACAGACCTCGGTCAACGGCGAAGGCGTGTTCGAGCCGGACGACAGCTCGGCCGCGATCGGTTTCCACTACGCCTGCCTGTACAACGCGCGCACCGGCAAGGTCGACGATGTCCAGATGCGGTACTGAGCCGCTCCATCGCTCCGCCGAAAATACGGGCTGAGCAAGCGCATAACTATTGCGATAAATAGCGGTAATCGCGGCTTCCCATTTCCTTGACCCACCGGTCGAACGGCCATTAGCATAGCCACGCGCCTTTGCGAAGTTCGCGTATAGAACTGTAGTTCTAATGGCGTAAGTTTTTCCGACGTTGGAGACAAGGAAGTCATGAACAAGATCGCCGGGTTCTTTACCGAACTCATGCGCCGGTACCTGCCGGACCCCTTTGTGTTTGCCATCGGCCTGACGCTGCTGACCATGGCGCTGGCGGTACTGGTGCAGGGGCAGGCGGCCCCGGCGGTGATCGCCAGCTGGGGCAAGGGCTTCTGGAACCTGCTGGCCTTCACCACGCAGATGGCCGTGATCCTGGCGATGGGCTATGTGCTGGCCACCGCGCCGCTGACCGACCGCATGCTGGACCGCATCGTCGGCGCGGTGCATACGCCGCGCGCGGCGATCATCGTCGCCACGCTGGTGGGCGGCATCGGCAGCTACCTGAACTGGGGCTTCGGCCTGGTGATCGGCGGCATCATCGCGAAGAAGCTGGCGCTGAAGGTACGCGGCGTGCATTACCCGCTGATCATCGCCTCGGCCTACAGCGGCTTTACGCTGTACGGGCTGGGCCTGTCGGCCAGCATCCCGGTGCTGATCTCGACCCCGGGGCACCCGATGGAAAAGGCGATGGGCGTGATCCCGCTGTCGGAGACCATCTTCTCGACGCCGATGCTGCTGACCAGCCTGGCGGTGATCGTCACGCTGCCGCTGCTCAACGCCTGGCTGCACCCGCGCCATGCGGCCGAAGTGGTCGAGATCCGCCGCGACCACGAACCGGCCCCCGCCGACGCCGGCCCGGCCCACAGCATCGGCGGCGAGAACACGCTGGCCGGGCGCCTGAACAACAGCCGCATCCTGAGCCTGGCGATCGGGTTGTGCGGCATGGCCTATGCCGTGATCTACTTCACCCAGGGCGGCTCGCTCGACCTGAACCTGATCAACTTCCTGATCCTGTTCGCAGGGGTGCTGCTGCTGGGCACGCCGGTCAACTACGTGGCCAAGCTCAACGAAGGCATCAAGACCATCTCCGGCATCATCCTGCAGTACCCGTTCTATGCGGGCATCATGGCGATCATGGCCGGCTCGGGGCTGGTGGATACCATCTCGCGCGTGTTCGTCGATATCGCCACGCCGCAGACGCTGCCGTTCTGGGGCCTGGTCAGTTCCTTCGTGATCAACTTCTTCGCGCCGTCCGGCGGCGGCCACTGGGTGATCCAGGGTCCGTTCATGGTCGACGCGGCCAAGGCCATCAACAGCTCGGTCAGCCAGACCTCGATGTCGGTGATGCTCGGCAACGCCTGGAACGATCTGGTGCAGCCGTTCTGGATCCTGCCCGCGCTGGCGCTGTCGAAGCTGAACCTGAAGGACGTGATGGGCTACACCGTGATCATGATGTTCTGGGTGGGCCTGATCTATATCGCTGCGATGCTGCTGTGGGGCGCGCAGATTGCCTGACTTGGATGCCCGGCCGCAAGGCTGACAGGAGAACCGCATGCCGTACCTGATCGAAACCGTCGACAAGCCCGGCCACCAGCACGTGCGCCAGGCCACCCGCGCCAGCCACCTGGACTATCTCGACGCCAACAAGGCGCTGCTGCTGGCCTGCGGCGCGAAGCTCAACGATGACGGCTCCGACGCCGGCGGCGGCGTCTATATCGTCGATGTCGACAGCCGCGAGGCCGCGCAGCGTTTTATCGACGCCGACCCGTTCGCCGCGGCGGGCCTGTTTGCCGAGGTGCGCATCGTGCGCTGGCGCAAGGCCTATCTCGATGGCACCTGCCGCCTCTGAGCGGCCCGCGCAGGCCGCCCATCCCAACCCCGATACCAGGAGACCCCATGCTGTTCATGGCCGAAATGACCGTCAGGATTCCCGCATCGCTCGACCCGCAATTGGTCGAGCAGCTCAAGGCCGATGAAAAGGCCATGTCGCAGCGCCTGCAGCGCGAAGGCAAGTGGCGCCACCTGTGGCGCGTGGTGGGCCAGTACGCCAACGTCAGCATCTTCGACGTCAGCGACAACGATGAACTGCACACCTTGCTGACCGCGCTGCCGCTGTACCCGTACATGGAGATCCGGGTCACGCCGCTGGCCCAGCACGGTTCCGCGATCGCGCAGAACTGAGCCTGGCCTGCGCCGCAACACCGCCCGCGATCCCTGACTGACCGACACCATGCCCTTCGCCGATCTTCCCGACGTCCGTTTGCACTACCGCCTCGATGGCGCCGAGCACCTGCCGGTGCTGGTGCTGTCCAATTCGCTCGGCACCAGCCTGGATATGTGGGCACCGCAGGTCGATGCCTTCAGCCAGCATTTCCGCGTGCTGCGCTATGACACGCGCGGGCATGGCCAGTCGTCGGTGCCGCCGGGGCCCTACAGCATCGCGCAACTGGGCGGCGATGTGATCGGGCTGCTCGACCAGCTTGGCATCGGGCAGGCCTGCTTCTGCGGCCTGTCGATGGGCGGCATCACCGGCATGTGGCTGGCGCTGAACCATGCGCCGCGGCTGCGCAAGCTGGTGCTGTGCAATACCGCGGCGTATATCGGCCCGCCCGAGAACTGGACCAACCGCGCCGCGGCGGTCGAACGCGACGGCGTGGCGTCGATCGCCGCGGCAGTGGTCGACAAATGGCTGACGCCCGCCTATGCGGCCGCGCATCCGGAACTGGTGGCGTCGCTGCGCGCCATGCTCGGCGCCAGCCCGGCCGCAGGCTATGCCGCCAACTGCCTGGCGGTGCGCGACGCCGACCTGCGCGCCGAGATCGCGGGCATTGTCACCCCCACGCTGGTGATCGCCGGCTCCGGCGACCTGCCCACGCCGCCGCGCGATGGCGTGTACCTGGCGCAGACGATTCCCGGCGCGCACTACGTCGAGCTGGAAGCGGCGCATATCTCGAACCTGGAGCAGGCACAGGCCTTCAGCAAGGTCGTGCTCGATTTCCTGACCCGCTGACCCGCTGACCCGAGGCCGTGCCGAGCTTTTCGCAGCCCGGTCGCGTGGCTTATCATGCACCCCTTCGCCGTAGCGTCGTGCCGTTGGTGCGCCCGGTCTCGGATCCCCGCATTCGAGTCATTGACAGGGTCGTAGCACGCGGACAAGATGCCACGGACAGATGCGCCTTCGGGACGACATGCCGGCAGTCATAGCCGAAATGCCCGAAGAACACGCAAGAACTTTGGGAATCGGGGTCATGAAGCCTATCTTTCGCCAACTGGCGGGCGCGGTCACGCTCGCCGTCATGCTGTCCGGCTGCGCCACCGCGCCTGACTATGCCGGCAACCCGGCCGCCGTCGAGCAGCCGCCCTCCGACCAGGCCATGAAGGCCTTGTCCGCCGAGGTCTTCACCTTTGCCTATCCGATGGTGCTGATGGACGTGACGCGCGAGCTGATGACGCTGCGCACGCCCGTCAACACCTTCAGCCACAAGCGCACCTTCCCGGACGCCACCTTCACCGATGTGGTCAGCCCCAACGCCGATACGCTGTACTCGTCGGCATGGCTGGACCTGTCGCGCGAGCCGGTGATCCTGTCGGTGCCCGATACGCACGGGCGCTACTACCTGATGCCGCTGATGGACGCGTGGACCAATGTGTTTGCCGCACCGGGCAAGCGCACCACCGGCACCCGCCGCGGCAATTTCGCCATCACCGGTCCCGACTGGCGCGGCACGCTGCCCAAGGGCGTGCAGGAGATTCGCTCGCCCACCTCGATGGTCTGGCTGATCGGCCGCACCCAGGCCAGCGGCAAGCAGGATTTCGCGGCGGTGCACCGGCTGCAGGACCAGTACCGGCTGACGCCGCTGTCGGCCTGGGGCGGCGGCCGCCGCGTACCGGACAAGCCCGCGGCGCGGCCCGCGCTGGACCCCAACAGCGCCCCGGTCGAACAGGTGGCGGCCATGGACGCGCAGGCATTCTTCACGCGGTTTGCCGCACTGCTGCCGGCCAACCCGCCGGCGCCGGCAGACAGCGCCATGGTCGAGAAAATGCGCCGCATGGGCATCCGCCCCGGCGTGCCGTTCAAGACCACGGTGATGGAGCCGTCCACCGCGCGCGCCGTGCAGGAAGGGGCCACGGCCGCGCTGGCGGCGATCGAGCAGGCGGCGCGCAAGGGCAGCGCCGACGCCGGCAACGGCTGGGTCATGCATCGCGATCTGGGCACCTACGGCACCAGCTATGGCCGCCGCGCGGTCACCGCCTGGGTGGGCCTGGGCGCCAACCTGCCGGAGGACGCGATCTACGCCTCCACCCGCACCGATGCCAACGGCAAGCCGCTGCAGGGCGGGGCGCGCTACGTGCTGCATTTCGACAAGAACCAGCTGCCGCCGGCGCGCGCGTTCTGGTCGCTGACGCTGTACAACGAGCGCCAGGCCTTTGTCCCGAACCCAATCCACCGCTACGCCATCGGCAGCCGCGACCGGCTGCGCTACAACCGCGACGGCTCGCTCGACATCTACATCCAGCATGAGCGCCCGGCCGGCGCGAAGGCCGCGAACTGGCTGCCGGCGCCGGCCGATGGCATGAACATGATGCTACGCGCGTACTGGCCGGAACAGGCGCTGCTGGACGGCAGCTGGATGCCGCCGCCGGTGATGCGCGTGAACTGATCGGCCGGACGCCGGCAGGCAAACAGGCCGCATGCCCCGACGGGCATGCGGCCTGTTTTTTTACGCGAAGGTGTTCTGCGTGAGCGGGCTCGTCAGTGCGCCTGCGTGGCGCAGGCGGTGCAGGCGCCGGCCGCGTGCGGCACCGCTGCCGCGCCGGCAGCCGGGGTGCGCTCGACGCGCTTCCATGTCGCGATTTCCGGCGCCGACAGGCGTTGGCGCAGCGCGCGGGCCGCGCTGACCATATTGGCCAGCGCCGCTTCGGTTTCTTCCCAGCCGCGCGTCTTCAGCCCGCAGTCCGGATTGACCCACAGCCGCTGCGGCGGCACCACCTCGCAGGCGCGGTCGAGCAGCCGCTCCATCGCCTGCACCGACGGCACGCGCGGCGAGTGGATGTCATAGACGCCCGGCCCGATCTCGTTGGGGTAGTCGAAGTCGCCAAAGCCTTCCAGCAGTTCCATCGCCGAGCGCGAGGTCTCGATGGTGATCACGTCGGCGTCCATCGCCGCGATCGCGGGCAGGATGTCGTTGAATTCGGCATAGCACATATGCGTGTGGATCTGGGTCTGGTCCTGCACGCCGCTGGCCGACAGGCGGAACGCGGTCACGGCCCAGTCCAGGTACGCGTCCCAGTCGGCGCGGCGCAGCGGCAGTCCTTCGCGCAGCGCCGGCTCATCGATCTGGATCACGCGGATGCCGGCCTGCTCGAGGTCGCAGACCTCGTCGCGGATCGCCAGCGCCAGCTGGCGCGCGGTGGTGGCGCGCGGCTGGTCGTCGCGCACGAAGGACCACTGCAGCATGGTGATGGGCCCGGTCAGCATGCCCTTCATCGGCCGTTCGGTCAGCGACTGCGCGTAGCGGGCGGTGTCGACCGTCATCGGTTCCGGACGGTACACGTCGCCGTAGATCACCGGCGGCTTGACGCAGCGCGAGCCGTAGCTCTGGACCCAGCCGTTCTCGGTAAAGCCATAGCCGCACAACTGCTCGCCGAAGTATTCGACCATGTCGTTGCGTTCGGCCTCGCCGTGCACCAGCACGTCGAGCCCCAGTGCTTCCTGCTTGCGCACCGCCAGCGCGATCTCGGCGCGGATGCGCTCCAGGTATTCCAGCGCGCCGATCTCGCCGCGCCTGAACGCGGCGCGGGTCTGGCGGATCGCCGTGGTCTGCGGGAACGAGCCGATGGTGGTGGTCGGCAGCAGCGGCAGCGCAAGCGCCTTGCGCTGGCGTTCGATGCGCTCGGCGAAGGGGCTGGCGCGGTGCGCCATCGCATCGTCCACGCCAGCCAGGCGCTGCTGCACGCGCGGATTGACCACGCGCCGCGAGGCCCGGCGCGATGCCTGCGCGGCATCCGATGCCGCCAGGGCATCGGCGACGGCGCCGTCGCCCTGGTTCAGCGCGCGGGCCAGCACTGACAGTTCATCGAGCTTTTCGGTGGCGAACGCAAGCCACGACTTCAGCTCGGCATCGAGCCGCGCTTCCTGCGCCAGCGATACCGGCACATGCAGCAGCGAGCACGACGGTGCCAGCCACAGGCGCTCGCCCAGCGCGCCGTGCAGCGGGCGCAGCAGGTCCAGCACGCGGCGCAGGTCGGTGCGCCAGATATTGCGACCGTCGATCACGCCGAGCGACAGCACCGCGTGTCCGGGCAGCGCAGCCTGCCATGCCGCTAGTTGCGCAGGGGCGCGCACCAGGTCGATATGGAAGCCATCGACCGGCAGCGCGCAAGCGCGCCGGGCATGGTCGGCGGCGCTGTCGAAGTACGTCGCCAGCAGCAGCTTCGGGCGCGCCGCCGGGCCGCCCTCCTGCAGCGCGGCATAGGCGGTGTCGAAGGCATCGAGCCACGCCGGTTCCAGGTCCAGGCACAGCGCCGGCTCGTCGATCTGCACCCATTCGATGCCATGGGACTTGAGCTGGCCCAGGATGCGGCGATACGCCTGCAGCAGCCGCGGCAGCAGCGACAGCCGGTCGAATCCCGGCACATGGCTCTTCGACAGCCACAGGTAGGTGACGGGACCGATCAGCGCCGGACGGGCGCGCAGCCCCAGCGCCAGCGCTTCATCGGTTTCCTCGAAGAACCATTGCGGGCCGCCGTCGAAGGTAGTGTCGGCGTCCAGTTCCGGGACCAGGTAGTGGTAGTTGGTGTCGAACCACTTGGTCATTTCCATCGCCGGCTGCTCGCGGTTGCCGCGCGCCAGTTCGAAATACTGCGCCAGCGTCAGTTGCGCCGGTTCGAAGCCGAAGCGGCGCGGCAGCGCGC
This sequence comes from Cupriavidus nantongensis, assembly GCF_001598055.1. Lineage (NCBI taxonomy): Bacteria > Pseudomonadati > Pseudomonadota > Betaproteobacteria > Burkholderiales > Burkholderiaceae > Cupriavidus > Cupriavidus nantongensis. Next base: position 932,977 of record NZ_CP014845.1, read on the forward strand.
CCAGCAGCGCGGTCAGGCTCAGCATCTGGTCGTACCAGGCAAAGTCGCCGGTGGCGACGGTGTCCAGGCCGCGCCCGGCCTGCAGCTGCCAGTGGCGGCGGCGCAGTTCGGCGGCCACCGTGCGCAGTTCGGCCTCGGTGCGTTCGCCGCGCCAGAACGCTTCCTGCGCGAATTTCAGTTCACGGCGTTCGCCGATGCGGGGAAAGCCGAGGATATGGGTGCGTGCCATGGTGTTGCTCCGGTAGAGGTCTGGCGCACAGTGTCGGTTTGCCCATAAAATGAATCAAGCGACAAGTTTTAAACAATATATGAATCGATTTCATATCAAGACGAAGAAGCGGTACCGTGGGAGTCATGCATGATCGAAGTCCGCCATTTGCGTTCGCTGGTCGCCATTGCCGAGTCCGGCAAGCTGGCGACCGCGGCCGAGCGCGTGCATGTCAGCCAGTCGGCGCTGTCGCACCAGATCAAGGCGATCGAATCGCACTACGGCTTGCCGCTGTTCGACCGCACCCGCCAGGGCCTGCGCTTTACGCCGGCGGGCGAGCGCCTGCTGGCGCTGGCGCGCGAGGTGCTGGCCGCGGTCAGCGCGGCCGACCGCGATATTCAACGGCTCAAGGGCGACACCCGCGGCGAGTTGCGCGTGGTGCTGGAATGCCATACGTGCTTCGACTGGCTGATGCCGGTGATGGACGAATTCCGCCGGCGCTGGCCCGAAGTAGAGGTGGACCTGGTCGCGGGCTTCCATGCCGATCCGATCGCGCTGCTGCGCAATGGCCGCGCCGACATGGTGATCGGCTCGCAGCCGGCTCCGCGGTGCGGGCTGGAGGTGGCGCCGCTGTTCCGCTTCGAGATCCTCGCGGTGATCGCCAACGAACACCGGCTGCGCAACAAGCGACGCATCGAGGCCGCCGACCTTGCCGGCGAAACCCTGATCACCTACCCGGTGCCCGAGTCACGCATCGACCTGATCCGCGAGGTGCTGGAACCCGCCGGCATCCACCTGGAGCGGCGCACCGCCGAACTGACGGTGGCGGTGCTGCAACTGGTGGCCAGCCGCCGCGGCGTCGCGGCGCTGCCTAACTGGGGCGTCAAGAACTACGTCGACCACGATTACGTGCTGGCCAAGCGCATCGGTGCCAAAGGGCTGTGGAGCGAACTGTACGCGACCGTGCCCGCGGCGATGGCGCGGCGGCCCTACGTGGCGGATTTTGTCGCGATCGTGCGCGATACCTGCGCGGCGCAGCTCGACGGCATTGAACTGCTGGCGCCGGCGGCGTAGCGACGCCTGGATCGATTCAAGCGGTCAACATCAGTTCGGCGGGACGCTCGCGGCGAGTGGCGGCGCGCGGCGCGGGTTCCGCCACCGTGTCATCGTCCGGATCTTCCACGTCGGCCACCAGCAGTTCCACATCGAAGCCGTTATCGAGGCGGCGCAGGAACAGCCACAGCAGGCCGGCATCGTCCGCCGTCAGCGTGGCATGCAGCACCGCCTGCGGGGCCGTGTCGAAGCTCAGCTGCTGCGGCGCCAGTCCGGTACGGCGCGCATTGGCCAGCACCCATTCCATCGCGCCGAACAGGTCGGCAGGGGCGAGACGCAGCGACAGGCGCAGGGTAGGGAGAGGGCGGGTGGCTGGCATGTGTTGTTTCCGGCAGTCGGTCTATGCAGGTAAATTTAACAGCCGCGCCGCAGAATTGGCTTCCTGATTTTCTCTATATTCCCAAAAATATAAGGACAATTAACCCATCTTGATAGAATGGAAAGAAGAATATTCTTTTTCCATGGTGTTTGATGGCACAGTCACCCAAAATCGACGACACCGACCGCCGTATCCTGCGCGAACTGCGGCGCGACGGCCGCCTGTCAAATGCGAAGCTGGCGGAGCAGGTAGGGCTGTCGGCCACGCCATGCTGGAACCGCGTGCGCGCGCTGGAAGAGAGCGGGGTGATCGAAGGCTACGCCGCGCTGCTGAACCAGAAGGCGCTGGGCTTGCCCGACACCGTGCTGATCGAAGTTACGCTGGAGCGGCACGACGACGACATGCTGTACCGCTTCGGCAAGGCGCTGGCGGAGTTGCCCGAGGTAATGGAGGCCTATCTGCTGACCGGCGAATACGACTACCTGATCAAGGTCGCGGTGGCCGGCACGCAGGGCTATGAAGAATTCCTGCGGCACAAGCTCTACAAGCTGCCCGGGCTGCGCCATAGCCGCTCGACCTTCGTGCTGCGCACGCTCAAGCGCGAGACGTCGGTCGAGCCGTGATCAGGCGGTCCTGAGCACTTCGCCGGTGGTGTTGCGCAGGGCGCGCAAGGCCTCGTTGCATTGCTGCGGCGTGGTGGGATGCACCAGCACCGCCCAGCGGCCATGCTGCACGGCCTCGCGCACCGGCGTGATCACCAGCTGGTGGTCCGGCCGCGCGGTCATCAGGCCAGCCAGCAGCATGCCGGACATCAACCCGAGGAAGATCGCCGCGCCGGCCGCCAGGCCCGGGCTCTGCATCACCGCGTCGACTTCCTGCCGGTGCAGGATGCCGACTACGGCAAGGCCGATAATGGCGCCCAGCGCCGCCATGATCAGGTGCGAGCGCACCGCGGTCTGCACGATGCCGTCATTCTCGGGCTCGAGCTTGCGGCCGAAATGGGCCTCGTACGGATGCACCAGCCGCACCTGGCCGCGCTTCAGGTGCGCCTCGTAGCAGACGCGCTCGGCGGCGCTGCTGGCCGCGAGCTTGGTGTCGAACAACGCCGCGAGCTTGGTGCCCGCGGCCTCGGCATTCAATGGGTTGGTGGTCATGGCGAACTCCTGCTGCGGCCGTGCCCCGGGGCGGGCGCTGCACACTGTTCCAGACCCCGCCAGGGGACGACTCATGTCCTGTAAACAGAGTCTAGAGAGCCGTTTGAAGCGGCTGCATAAGTCGACGGCGCGTGCGCTTGTAGGATTTGGCCGACCACCTGTAGAGCCAGTCCCGACGGGGAATTCCAGCGCGAACGCCCGATTCCGCTCATAATGTCGGCGGTGCCGGGCTGCGCCCCCGCCTTTTGACCAAGAATTCCGGTATGAACGACACAGAAATTGAGCTGATCGACTCGGCGCGCCTGCCGACGCGATTCGGCGACTTCACGGCGCACGCCTTCAAGGGCGCCGATTCAGGCATCGAGCACCTGGCCCTCAGCGTCGGCGATGTGGCGGGCGACAACGTGCTGATCCGCATGCATTCCGAATGCCTGACCGGTGACGTGTTCGGCTCTTGCCGCTGCGATTGCGGGCCGCAGCTCGAGCTCGCCATGGAAAAGATCGCCGCCGAAGGCCGCGGCATCCTGCTGTACCTGCGCGGCCACGAGGGGCGCGGCATCGGGCTGGCCGAAAAAATCCGCGCCTACCGCCTGCAAGACGGCGGCCTCGACACCGTCGACGCCAACCTGGCCCTGGGCCAGGCCATCGACGCCCGCAACTACGCCTTTGCCGCCGACCTGCTGCACCAGTGGGGCGTCAAGTCCGTGCGCCTGATGAGCAACAACCCGCTAAAGGCCGCCGCGCTCGAGAAGGCAGGCATCACCGTCTCGGAGCAACTGCGCCACATCGTGCCCTCCAACGCCGAAAACGAGAAATACCTGGCGACCAAGCGTACGCGCATGGGACATTTGCTCGACTGAACGCGCTTGGGCGCGTGTTGCCCCGGCACTCGGGACGCCAATCTCTCGCGAACCGCCCCATGAAGTGGATTCTCGCCGCGATGGCCGTGCTGGTGGCCAGCCAACTGGTGTCGGGCTGGTGGGTGCCCGTGCTGGCGCTTGCGATCTGGGCGGGCGGAGTGCTGCTGATCATGCTGGCCGGCCGCCTGCCGGGCGACCGCGAGAGGCACGCGCTTGCGGCCACGCCGGGCGTGACCGGCCCGGTGCCTGCCGCGCCGGCTCCCCTGGTTGTGGCACCCGAATCTTCCCCGACCCCGGTACCGGCTTCGCATTCCTTCGAGCCGGCCGCGACGCCGCATCCGGAGCAGGACGACAATAGCTGGTACCTGCCGCTCGAAGTCATCGGCATTTTCTTCAACGAGCGTTGGCCACGCCGGGACATCTGCACTACCCGCGAGTACTTCCTGCGCGGCGGCGACCGCCTGCTGCTGCGCTACGCGCCACCCTGCGCCACGCCGGCAGGGCAGTTCTGGACTTGCGACGTTTCTGGGCGCTGGCGCGACGGCAGCCTGCCGCGTCAGGAGGTCCGCGTGAGCGCCGCGGGCTTCGCCTGCATACCGATACCGCATGACGGCGTCTATGAGATTGGCGTGGGCCAGGGCGACCCGACCGGAGCGGAACACGGCGAGATCGAGGCGTGGCTGGAATCGGACTCACCCGACCGATTGGGGCAAAGCAACGTGCCACTGCAGCAAAGTGGTGTCACATGGCGCTGCGATACAGCGGGCCAATGGCACGTCGAGATTGCCCACGAATCCACCGCGCTGGACCGCGCCGCGATACCACCCCAGCAGCAAGCGTCGGTGCCGCGCAGCGCCGTAGTGCTGTTCGACCCTCGGCAGCTGGCCTGGGACGAAGCGGGCATTGCCGACCCGACCACGGATTGGGAGGCCGAGCGACGCCACGTATTCCGCTACTACCTGCAATTGAGCCGGGGCGATGTGCTCGCGTTCGAATATGCGTGGCGCCACGCGACGTTCGGCGTGCCGATGGAGGACGGCCAGGGCATCTCCTTTACGCATGGAGAGCTGGAGTTGACCCAGTTCGTGCGATCCCCGACGCTTCTCAGCGTGCATAGCGGCTGGAGCGAGACCAGAGAGAAAACGTCTCGCGTGATGACGGTAGTCTGCCCGGACGACGGCATCTTCCAGCTCGACCTGACGCTCTACGGCCCTGCAGCTTGGCGGAGCCGGCCTTCGCCGGACTTCCTGCAGCTTCGTGTGCTGGGCGTGTTCTTGCACCGCCCGGCGCAGGTCCGTGATTTCAGCCTGACCGAGGGATGGGTGGAGGACTGGTATCAGCGCACGGTCCCCGTGCCTCGCGCTGCGCTGGCACAACACCCGACCGATTCTCGTATGCAGGACCTATCCGGCACCCATGCCTGATCCGACCCGCAGCGGTCGCGTGAAAGTGTTGTTTTTGCTAATAGTTGCCAATGGAAACTATTGCCAATAGAATCCATTGGCCGCCCCACCTCCCGCCCCTATGTCTAACGCAGCCCCCTCCACCCATTCGATCCTCGAATTCATGTCGTTCCGCCTGAACCGGCTCTGCGAAATGACCAAGGACTCGGCCTCGGGCTTCTACGAGCGTGAATTCGGCATCGGCCTGCGCGAACTGCGTGTGCTGCGTTTCGCCGGGCTGGAACCGGGCTTGACGCTGACGCGCTTGATGGAACTGGTGCTGCTGGAAAAAACGGTGACGTCGAAGCTGGTGACCGCGCTGTCCAGGCGCGGCCTGCTGCGTCGCGAAGTGGGCGAAGCCGATGCCCGGCAGCTGAACCTCTACCTGACGCCGGCCGGCGAAGCGCTGGTAGCGCAGACCTACCAGCGCGGCGACGTGCTGGAGAAGATGTTCCTGTCGGTGCTGACCGAGGCCGAGGTCAAGACGCTGGATCGCTGCATCGACAAGCTCACCAGCGCCCTGATCGCACATCAGCAGGGCGCGCAGGCAGCGGCGGACTGAGGCGAGGGCGGCGATCCCTGATCAAAAAATAATGCAAGGAGACAGCATGTCGTTGAAGCCCTATCGGAAATCCCCGCGGTCATGGCGCCGCCTGGCTGGCGTGGCCCTGTTCGTGGCGAGCCTGCCGGCGTGGAGCCAGCCCGCCGCCAGCGCAGCCAGTGCTGCGCCCCGGACCGCCGCACCGGCGACGACGGTCGAGGCGGCGCTGGCCACCGACCCTAACCTCATGGGCTGGATGCAGGGCTTTCCGCCGCCGCCCGACAAGCTGATCACCCATGTGCCGGGGGGCAACCGGTTTCCGCGCAACCGCTGGTTGTTCTCGCATGTGCGCGAGCTGGTGCCGACTGCACCGGTATGGCGCGGCCCCGGCCCAGCCAGCGCGCTGCCGCGCGCGGAGCAGGCCATCGGCGCGATCCCGTTCACCGATGCCGATGGTACCCGCCGCACTTTCGACGAGATGCTGGCGCTGACCTATACCGACGGCATCCTGGTGATGCACCAGGGCAAGGTCGTCTATGAGCGCTATTTCGGCGCGCTCGACAGCCATACGCCGCATATCGCGATGTCGGTAACCAAGTCGTTCGTCGGCACGCTGGCCGCGATGCTGGCGGCAGAAGGCAAGCTCGACCCGGCCGCGCCGGTGACGCGCTACCTGCCGGAGATGGCCGGCACCGCGTATGGCGATGCCACGGTGCGGCAGGTGATGGACATGACCATCGGCGTGCGCTATTCCGAGGACTATGCCGATCCCAGGGCCGAGGTCTGGGACTACGCGCGCGCCGGCGGCATGCTGGCGCGCCCGGCCAACTACAACGGTCCCGGCACGTTCTATGACTTCCTGAAGACGCTGCAGAAGGACGGCAGCCACGATGCCGCGTTTGCCTACAAGACCGTCAATGCCGAGGTGCTGGCGTGGATCGTGCGCCGCGCCTCGGGCCAGTCGCTGGCGAAGCTGCTGTCCGAGCGCATCTGGCAGCCGATGGGCGCCGAGCAGGACGCGTATTTCACTGTCGACAGCATCGGCACCGAGTCCGGCGGCGGCGGGCTGAACACCACGCTGCGCGATCTCGCGCGCTTTGGCGAGACCATCCGCGGCAACGGCCGCTTCAACGGCAAGCAGATCATCCCGGCGTCAGTGGTGGCCGATATCCGCCGCGGCGGCAGCCGCGAGCTGTTCGCCAGATCGGGCAGCGCGGCGGCGTTGCCGGGCTGGAGCTATCGCGATATGTGGTGGGTCTCGCACGACAGCCATGGCATGTTCCAGGCGGCCGGCATCCACGGCCAGCGCATCTACATCGACCCGCAGGCCGAACTGACCATCGTGCGCTACGCCTCGCACCCGGTGGCCGGCAATGCGGCCAACAACGCGATCACGTTCCGGGCCTTCAGGGCAGTGGCGGAGGCGTTGTCGCGGTAGTGCCGCGCAGGGGGCGGCGCGACTGCGCCGCCCGGGACCGCGCTTCTACTTGCCCCCCTGGCTTTGCACAGCCTGCGCTGCAGCCGGGTCGCGCGGCGTGATTTCCGCCTGGATGCGCTCGCCATGGTCGCGCTCGGCGACCTTCAGGTCATAGTTGATCTGCAGGTTCAGCCACGACCGCGCATCGCCGCCAAAATAGCGGGCCAGTCGCAGCGCCGTGTCTGGCGTGATGCCGCGCTCTTCGCGCACGATCTCGTTGACGCGGGCCGCGGTCACGCGCAGGGCTATGGCGAGCGCGTTGGCGCTCATGTCCAGCGGCACAAGGTATTCCTCGCGCAGGATCTCGCCGGGGTGGACGGGCCGCATGCCATCCTTGAAATACGCCATGGTCGTTCTCCGTTCTCAGTGATAGTCGATGATCTCGACGGCGGCGGGGCCGTCGTGGGTCCAGACAAAGCAGATCCGCCACTGGTTGTTGATGCGGATGCTGTAGCAGCCCTTGCGCTCGCCGCTTAGCCGTTCCAGCCGGTTGCCCGGCGGCGCGCGCAACATTTCCACCGTGGTCGCTTCGTGCAGCATCAACAGCTTGCGCACGGCGACCGCATGGATGTTGGCAAAGCGAGGCACCCAGCGGCCCTTGAACAATTCAAACGTGTCGGAGCATCGGAATGATTGGATCATATCGTATACCGGTAGTCGATAAATAGCAATACAGCGAAAAAACAGGACAAGGCCGGCGGGTTTCACTCGCCGGAGCCTCCAATCAAATCCGCTTGGGCATCCGCCCGCACCGTCAGTTGTCTCATTCACCGCGAGGCGATCGATACGAATTCCTTTCCAACCTGATAGACTGTATGGATGTACAGTGGTCCGGGGCTCTCCCGGCATTCCCTTAACGTCCTGATCCGAAAGAGAAACCGTGTCGAGCAAGCAGCCAATCCGCATTCGCGGCGCCCGCCAGCACAACCTCAAGGATGTCGATCTCGACCTGCGTCCCGGCGAGATGACCGTGGTCACGGGGCCGTCCGGCTCCGGCAAGTCCAGCCTGGTGTTCGACACGCTCTATGCCGAGGGCCAGCGGCGCTACGTCGAGACCTTCAGCGCCTACGCCCGCCAGTTCCTGGACCGGATGGACCGGCCCCAGGTCGAGCGCGTCGACGGCGTGCCGCCGGCGATTGCGATCGACCAGACCAACCCGGTGCGCAGCTCGCGTTCGACGGTCGGCACCATGACCGAGCTGAACGACCACCTGAAGCTGCTGTATGCGCGCGCGGCGGAGCTGTTCGACAAGCAGACCGCGCAGCCGGTGCGGCATGACTCGCCCGAAACCATCTACGCCGACCTGGTCGCGCGCACGGCCGCGGGCCAGCCTCATCACGACGCACGGCTGGTGGTGACCTTTCCGGTGGAGCTGCCGGAATCGGCCACCGACGAGGAAGTCCAGCAGTGGCTCTCGGTCAGCGGCTATACGCGCGTGCAGGCGCAGCGCGTGGTGCAGTCGCCCACCGGCGCGCGCAAGCTGCTCGACGTGGTCGCGGACCGCTTCCGCATCGGCAATGCCGAGAAAGTGCGCGTGGTCGAGGCCATCGAAGCCTCGCTCAAGCGCGGCGGCGGCCGCGTCAACATCTACGTGCTGAGCGATGGCGACGACGGCCCGGTGTGGCGCTATTCCACCGGCCTGCACAGCCCCGACAGCGACCTGCGCTATGCCGACCCGCAGCCCGCGCTGTTTTCGTTCAACTCGGCCTACGGTGCCTGCGAAACCTGCCGCGGCTTCGGCCGCGTGATCGGCGTCGACCTGGGCCTGGTGATTCCCGATGCGCGCAAGACCCTGCGTGGCGGCGCGATCAAGCCGATGCAGACGCCGGCCTGGAAGGAATGCCAGGACGACCTGATGCGCTATGCCGGCAAAGCCGGCATTCCGCGCGATACGCCGTGGGCGGAGCTGACCGAGGCCGAGCGCGACTGGGTCATCCATGGCTCGCCGGACTGGAACGGGCAGTGGAACAAGCAGTGGTACGGCGTGATGCGGTTCTTCAACTACCTCGAGTCGAAGGCCTACAAGATGCACATCCGCGTGCTGCTGTCGAAGTACCGCAGCTACACGCCGTGCGAAACCTGCGGCGGCGCGCGCCTGAAGACCGAATCGCTGCTGTGGCGCCTGGGCTCGAAGCACAATGCCGACGCCGTGCTGGCGCCGCAGCGCCGCTTTTTGCCGCGCGGCGTCGACTGGGACCGCACGCAGCTGGAGGCGCTGCCGGGCCTGACCGTGCATGACCTGATGCTGCTGCCGATCGAGCGGATCCGCCGCTTCTTCGACGACCTGTCGCTGCCCAGCGCGATGCTGGACGATGCGCTCAAGCTGCTGCTGGCCGAGGTGCGCACGCGGCTGAAGTACCTGTGCGACGTGGGCCTGGGTTACCTGACGCTGGACCGCCAGAGCCGCACGCTGTCCGGCGGCGAGGTGCAGCGCATCAACCTGACCACGGCGCTGGGCACGTCGCTGGTCAACACGCTCTTTGTGCTGGACGAGCCCAGCATCGGCCTGCACCCGCGTGACCTGAACCGCATCGTCGAGGCCATGCACCGGCTGCGCGACGCGGGCAATACGCTGGTGGTGGTCGAGCATGATCCGTCGGTGATGCTGGCCGCCGACCGCCTGATCGACATGGGCCCCGGCCCCGGCGAGCGCGGCGGCAACATCATTTTCGACGGCACGCCGGCGGTGATCCGCCAGGCCGGCACGCTGACCGGCGAATACCTGGCAGGGCGCCGCCGCGTGGCCGATGCCTCGCACTGGCAGCGCCGCCCCGTTGACGCGAAGCAGCCGCGCATCGTGCTGGAAGGCGCGACCGAGCACAACCTGCAGGACGTCACGGTGGAGATTCCGCTGCAGCGGCTGGTGTGCGTGACCGGCGTGTCCGGCTCGGGCAAGTCCACGCTGCTGCAGGACGTGCTGTATCCCGCCATGGCGCGGCACTTCGGCAAGGCCACCGAGTCGCCGGGCGCATTCCGCCAGCTGAGCGGCGCGGAGCTGGTCGACGATGTGGTCTTCGTCGACCAGTCGCCGATCGGCAAGACCGCGCGCTCCAACCCGGCCAGCTATGTCGGCGCCTTCGACGAGATCCGCAAGCTCTTCGCAAAGGCCCCGCTGGCGCTGCAACGCAGCTATACCGCGGGCACTTTCAGCTTCAACTCCGGCGACGGTCGCTGCCCGACCTGCGGCGGCTCCGGCTTCGAGCATGTCGAGATGCAGTTCCTCAGCGACGTCTACCTGCGCTGCCCGGACTGCGACGGCACCCGCTACCGTCCCGAAGTGCTCGAGGTAAAGATAGAGCGCGCCGCGCCCGGCCAGCCGCCACGCCTGCTCAGCATTGCCGACGTGCTGGAACTTACCGTCAGCGAGGCCGCGGCCTGCTTTGCCGGCGATGCGGCGGTGCTGCGCGTGCTGCAGCCGATTGTCGATGTCGGCCTCGAATACATGAAGCTGGGCCAGCCGGTGCCGACACTGTCGGGCGGCGAGGCGCAGCGCCTCAAGCTGGCCGGATTCCTTGCCGAAGCCGCGCAGGTAACACCGTCGCGCACCCGGCCCAGCACCATGCCGCGCCGGCTGTTCATGTTCGACGAGCCCACCACGGGCCTGCATTTCGACGACATCGCCAAGCTGATGCAGGCCTTCGGCAAGCTGCTCGACGGTGGCCATTCGCTGATCGTGATCGAGCACAACCTCGACGTGATCCGCGCCGCGGACTGGCTGATCGACCTCGGCCCCGAAGGCGGCGATGCAGGCGGGCGCGTGGTCTGCACCGGCACGCCCGAGGACGTCAAGCGCTGCGCCGGGTCGCATACCGGCCAGGCGCTGATCCACTATGACGCGGCGCTCGGCGAGGCCGGCACGCTGGCCGCTGAACGTGCGGAAAGCACCGAAAGCACCGCGGCCGAAGGCGTGCCGCTGCAGGCCGCGCTGCAGGCGCGGCGCGCGCGCCGCGAGGTGGAGGGCGAGGACGTGGTGCGCATCGTCAATGCGCACGAGCACAACCTGAAGGCGCTGAACGTCGACATCCCGCACGGCAAGTTCAACGTGGTCACCGGCGTGTCGGGCTCCGGCAAGTCGACGCTGGCCTTCGACATCCTGTTCCACGAAGGCCAGCGCCGCTACCTGGAATCGCTCAATGCCTATGCGCGTTCGATCGTGCAGCCCGCGGGCCGGCCCGAAGTCGATGCGGTCTACGGCATCCCGCCGACGGTGGCGATCGAGCAGCGCCTGTCGCGCGGCGGCCGCAAGAGCACGGTGGCGACCACCTCAGAGGTCTGGCACTTCCTGCGCCTGCTGTACGTCAAGCTGGGCATCCAGCACTGCGTGCATGACGGCGCACCGGTGACGTCGCAGAGTCCCGAATCGATCGCCGCGCAGTTGCTGCGCGACCATCGCGGCCAGCACGTGGGGCTGCTGGCGCCGCTGGTGGTCAACCGCAAGGGGGTCTACACGGACCTGGCCAAATGGGCCAAGGCGCGCGGCAATACGCACCTGCGCGTCGACGGCGAGTTCCTGCCGGTGGACCCGTGGCCGCGGCTGGACCGCTTCCGCGAGCACACCATCGAGCTGCCGGTCGGCGACCTGGTGGTGTCGGCCGAGAACGAGGCCGAGCTGCGCGCGCTGCTGGCGCAGACGCTGGAAGCCGGCAAGGGCGTGATGCACCTGCTGGCGCCGCTGGACGGACTCGACCATGCCATGCACAACGGCGGCACCGCGCACGTGGGCGAGGTCAAGGTGTTCTCGACCAAGCGTGCCTGCCCGCAATGCGGCACCAGCTATCCGGAGCTGGACCCGCGCATGTTCTCGTACAACAGCAAGCATGGCTGGTGCGGCACCTGCGTCGGCACCGGGCTGGCGCTGACGCGCGAGCAGCGCGCGGCCTTCGACGACACCGTGCTCGCCGACGACAACCGCGGCCGCGAGCAGAGCCTGCCGTCGGAAGAGCAGGAGCCCGAAGGCGTGGTCGACACGCCGTGCCCGGACTGCCACGGCACGCGCCTGAACCCGGTGGCGCGCGCGGTGACCTTCGATGACAACGCGATCGTCGACGTGGCGCAGTGGACCGTATCGGAAACGCGCCGCTGGGTCGAGGGCCTGCGCCTGTCCGGGCGCGAAGCCGAGATCGCGCGCGACGTGGTCAGCGAGATCGGCAGCCGGCTGCAGTTCCTGGAAGAAGTGGGGCTGGGCTACCTGAGCCTGGACCGTGCCGCGCCCAGCCTGTCCGGCGGCGAGGCGCAGCGCATCCGCCTGGCGGCGCAGCTCGGCAGCAACCTGCAGGGTGTCTGCTACGTGCTGGACGAGCCCACCATCGGCCTGCATCCGCGCGACAACCAGATCCTGCTGGACGCGCTGCGCAAGCTGGGCGACAAGGGCAACACGCTGGTGGTGGTCGAGCATGACGAAGACACCATCCGCCGCGCCGACCATATCATCGACATCGGCCCGGGCGCGGGCAAGCGCGGCGGCACGCTGGTGGCGCAGGGCGGCGTGGCCGAGCTGGCCGCGGCGGCGGCCTCTACCACCGGCCAGTTCCTGGCCAACCCGATCGTCCACCCGCTGCAACCACGGCGCAAGGTCAGGCCCGGCGCCGCAGGCAAGCCGGCGGATCCGCCCGAATGGCTGACGGTGCACGGCGCGTCGCTGCACAACCTGCGCCACGTGACCGCGCGCCTGCCGCTGTCGCGGCTGGTGGCGATCACCGGGGTGTCCGGCTCGGGCAAGTCGACGCTGGCGCGCGATGTGCTGATGACCAACCTGCTCGATGCGGTGGGCCGCTCGGTGCTGTCGTCGCCGGCGACCCGGCGCGCGCGCAATGCGGCGAAGAATGGCAACGGCGCAGGCAAGGGCACTGTCAGGAAGCCGCTCGACGTCCAGCACAACTGGCATGGCTGCGACGCCGTTACCGGCTGGGAATCGATCGACCGCGTGCTGGAAGTGGACCAGACCCCGATCGGCAAGACCCCGCGCTCCTGCCCGGCAACTTATATCGGCGTGTGGGACACCATCCGCCGGCTGTTCGCCGATACGCTGGAAGCGCGCGCACGCGGCTACACCGCGTCGCGCTTCTCGTTCAACACCGGCGACGGGCGCTGCCCGGCGTGCGAAGGGCAGGGCGTGCGCACCATCGGCATGAGTTTCCTGCCGGACGTGAAGGTGCCGTGCGATGTCTGCCACGGGCAGCGCTTCAACCCCGAGACCCTGGCCGTGACCTGGCGCGGCAAGAATATCGGCGAAGTGCTGACCATGGAGATCGACGAGGCGGTGGAGTTCTTCTCGGCCATGTCGAACATCGCCCATCCGCTGCAGCTGATGAAGGACGTGGGCCTGGGCTACCTGACGCTGGGCCAGCCGTCGCCGACGCTGTCCGGTGGCGAGGCCCAGCGCATCAAGCTCGTCACGGAACTGAGCAAGGTGCGCGACGACATCACGCGGCGCGGCCAGAAGGCGCCGCACACGCTGTACGTGCTCGACGAACCGACCGTGGGCCTGCACATGGCCGACGTGGCGCGACTGATCCGCGTGCTGCACCGGCTCACCGACGGCGGCCACAGCGTGGTGGTGATCGAGCATGACCTCGACGTGATTGCCGAGGCCGACTGGATCATCGATCTCGGTCCCGAAGGCGGCGCGGGCGGCGGCACCATCGTCGGCGCGGCCGATCCCGAAGCGCTGTCGCGCAACCGCGCCAGCCATACGGGTGCGGCACTGGTGCCGGTGCTGGCGCGGGGCAATGCCGAGGCGGGCAAGGCGGGCAAGGTGAGTATCGCCTGAGGCCTGGATCGGCACGGCGCATTGGCGACGCGAAAGGCGTACGGGCACGCCTTTCGCTTGCCCATGGTTACTGGCGCGCACTTCGCGCCCCAACGGAGGTAACCATGAAGCATATCCGCACCAGCCTTGCTGCCATCGCCGTGGCGGCGGTCGCCATCCCGGCCATGGCACAGACGCCGGGTACCCCGCGCGGCTCCTACGACCCGTATTCACAGGGCGCGCGCAGTACCGACAAGTTCGACCCCTACACGCAGGGCGCCAACGCGCCAACGCGTACTGACCTGGCCCCGACAGCACCAGCGGGCACCGCGCCGGAGGCGCAGCCGTCGACCATGCCGGCGCAGCCTGGCATGCCTGGCACCACCATGCAGCGCACGCCGGACCCGTATACGCAAGGCGCGCGCTGGGAAAGCCCTGACCTGGGCCGCCGCATCGGCAAGCCCAACCAGTTCCTCGACGGAGCCTGAGGATCTCACTTTCCAATTGCCGATCGAGACCGGCCATGCGAATGCAACCGGACTTACCGTCCCTTGTAAATCCTGCCCACGCGCGTGAACCCGGCGCTACCCCGGCCGTGGCCGTGGCCCCGGCGGCGTTGCATTGCCCGCCGACACGCGCGGCGGGACTGGCCCAGATGACCGTGGTCAGCTACAACATCCACCGCGCGGTCGGCACCGACCGCCGCTATCGCCCGGACCGCATCGCCGCCGTGCTGGCGGAACTCGACGCCGACATCGTGGCGCTGCAGGAAGTGGAATCGGGCAGCAGCAACGACCATACGCTGGAATACCTGGCCGGGCATACCGGCATGCATGTGGTGTCGGGCTTTACGCGGGTGCGCGGCAGCGCCGACTACGGCAATGCGCTGCTGACGCGCTTCGCGCCCGAGGCCGTGAACCAGATCGACCTGACCGTCAAGGGCTGCGAACCCCGCGGCGCCATCGATGCCACCGTGGCCTGCACCGCTTCCGGTTGCGCCAATCCGCTGCGCGTGATCGCCACGCACCTGGGCCTGCGCCCTGGCGAGCGCCGCCACCAGGTGCAGCAGTTGCTGAACTACGTCGCGGCCGCGCCGCCGTTGCCGACCATCCTGCTCGGCGACGTCAACGAGTGGTTCTTGTGGGGCCGGCCGCTGCGCTGGCTGCACGCGTATTTCGAACACACGCCGCACACGGCGACCTTTCCGTCGCGGCTGCCGCTGTTTGCGCTGGACCGCATCTGGGTATCGCCGCGCGCGCACCTGGTGTCGGTGGCCAGCCACCGTTCGCCGCTGGCGCGCGTGGCCTCGGACCACTTGCCGCTGGTGGCCTGTTTCGAGGTGCCGGAAGGCGGGTGGGATAAACGGCGTACCACTGCGCACGCGAAGGAGGATTTCAATGAAACACCGTGACGAAGAGTACCTGCGCAGGCGCCCCGATCACCAGTACGGCAGCAACGACCAGGGTTACAGCGGCATTCCCGCGCAGGCGCGCAACCGCAGGCAGCGCAACCTGACCGCGGGCCGCTATGGCAATACCGCCGAGCGCCTGCCGCGCGATGACACCCGTCCGTTCGAGGCCGAAGAGCAAGGCTGGTACGGCCGGGAGGTTGAATCATGGCGCTGGGGGCGCCCCACCGAACCCTTGAGCGAACTCTCGAACGAACCCTGGGACGAGGCTCGCTATGAAGACGAATGGTCGCGCCGTCGCGTACCGTATGGCGCGGAGCGCTGGGAAGGCCGGCGCGACTGGTATGGCGGGCCAGCCGGCGCGCCTTACGGTAGCGGCTATGGCACGGATGACTGGGACGTGCCCGCGTACCGCGGCTACCGCCGCGGCGGGCCGAAGAACTATCGCCGCGGCGACGACCGCATCCATGATGAAGTCTGCGACCGGCTCGCGCATGCGCAGGAGCTGGATGTCAGTGAAGTCACGGTGCGGGTGCAGGACGGCCTGGTGACGCTGGAGGGCCACGTCGGCGACCGCCGCAGCAAGTACGACATCGAAGAGATTGCCGAACGCGTGTTCGGCGTGCAGGACGTGATCAACCACATCCGCGTGCGGCCCTACGGCATCCTGGCGTCCGAATGACCAGGGCGGCTCCGCAGCACGCGGAGCCGCGTTCTTATTCCACCCGCGGCGGCCGCGGCGGGTTCTCTTCGCGATCGTCGGTGCGGTCGGCCTTGTCGACCGGCACGTCGCCAGGCAGTGCTTCGGCCGCGCGCACCACTTCATCGGCGATCTCTTCCTCGGGGGTTTCCTCTTCCTCGGGGCTGTGCGCGTCTTCATCGCGCTGCGCGAGCTCGTTTTCGATATCGTCGGTTTCCTGTTCGAGGTCCGGGTCCAGCGTGCTGGGGATATTGCCGGCTTCGGCGCGCGCCGCGCCAGTGGCCGTGTTCTGGCGCGAGCGGCCGCGGCCCGAGGCGGCTTGCGCGCCTTCGCGCCGGGCACTCGCTGGCGGGCTGCCCACGCGGTCGGTGCGGGTGCCGGCATGCCGCGTGGGGCCGGTACGTACGGTCTTGCTCATCATGCCTCCTGTTCGGGCGGGTGCAAGGGGTGGCCGCCGGTTCAGTAGTTCTCGACCGGCGGCTCGCTTTCCTCGGGCTTGCTGCCGGGGCGCTTCACCGAGGGCGGCTCGCCGTTCTCGTCGGGAATGTCGTGCTCGCGCTCGACATCGTGGCGCCGGTCGCGTCCCGGCTTGCCGCGCTCGTGCTCGGTGTCCGGGCCGCCCTTGTGCGGGTCGCGCGGCTCGCTGCGGCGGCGGGTGGTGTCGTGGTCGGGCTGGCGATGGGTGCTCATCACGTCTCCATCAAGGTTGGCATGGCGCTGCCTGGTCAGGCGACAGGTCGTCAATCGGTGCCGGCGCGCAGTTCATCCGAAACCGCGCTGACGCCGCGCACGGAACGCGCCAGTTCCATGGCCATCGTACGCTGTTTGTCGTCGCGCACGGTGCCTTCGAGCTTGACCACGCCGTCGGTGGTCGAGACCCGGATCCTGCTCGGGTCGAGCGTGCGCGCATTGGCCAGGCGTGCCTGCACCTCGGCCGTGATGGCGCGGTCGCTCGCGGCAGCGGTGTCGCGCGGCGCCGCGGTGCGGCCGGTGGATGACGGCGCCGCGGGCGCATCGGTCGGTGCCGCGATGCCCGGCGCGGAGGCCGCCATGGCCAGCACCAGCGGCAACGCCAGCGCGGCGATGCGAATGCGGTAGCGTGCGGTCATAGGGCCCTCCTGTACATGCTGGCGGGCCTGCGGTTCAGCCCGCACCTGCACTTTGCCTGCAAGCTCCGTTCCCGCATGGCCCCGGGCGCAGGCACTGCCACCACCCAGCCGCTGCTGCGCCACGGCGCCGCCTGTGCGTCATGCGGCGCCGCCGCCGGCGCCGCGCGGTGCCGCATGCGCCGTAGTTTTTACAGGCGCTGCAGAAACTGCATGGCGCGCGTGGTCGAGCCGGCGCAGCGCTGCCATTGCTCTGCGCGCGGGGCCTGGCGTGCCGCTTGCGTTCCGTCCTGTGCTGGCGTGCGGTCCTGTCTATAGTGAAGGAAATGCTGGCAAAAACTGGCGTGCGGCAGGTGCCGGCGAGCACCCGCAACGCCGGCCTTCCCGCCGCGGCGCAGCTTGCCGCCGTGTGCTGCCGGGCCCGACAGCGCGGGGGAGCGTATAGCCGTTGCGAGGAAGCTATGAACCTAGCCAGCATTCTGTCCACCGTGGTCCTGGCCTCGTCGGTATCGGTGTCGTCGGCACCGGTCGAGCGCCAGCTGCTTGCGATCACGCCTTCGGACTTCGCCCAGCGTTTCAACACTGTCGCGCAGGACACCGGTTCCGGTCTGGCGCTGCCCAGCTTCAAGGTCAAGCCGGGATGGCACCGCGCCGCGCCCAGTGCGGGCGTGTCGGTGCTGGTGCGCGCCAGCCGCGCCGGCTACGCCATCGATGAAGTGGTGGTGGTGTGCCGCGAGGTCGAACGCTGCTTCCTGACCATCTGCACCGCCGCGCTTGCGATCGACGACAGCGTCAACCCGATGCTGCTGCAGCGCTTTATCGTCGCGCGCATCGCCACCGAACTCGGCGAGGTCGGCCTGGTGATGTCGGGGCTCGCGTACATCGTGGTAACGCCCAAGGAAGACGACTACGTGGCCGTGGTGATCCGGCCCTACCTGCCGCAGGAACGCAGCGCCTCGCCGACCCAGGCCTCGCGCGGGCCGTACGCGCCGGTCGCATGGCAGCCGGCGGCGCCGCACTCCTGAGCCTGGCGCATCAGGGCTCGCGCAGCAGCAGCGCGACCGGCAGGCCGCCCAGCACTTCGCGCAGCCGCAGGCGGCCCAGGGGTGCGTCGATGACATGGCCGGTCAGCGCATCGGTCCAGCGGCTCGGTTGCGGCGCGCCGACGTTGAGCGTGGTATCGCCCCAGGCCGCTTGCGGAATGCGCGGCAGGGCGGGGTCGACGCGCGCGGCGGCAAGCCGGGTCACCACGGTGATGGCCTGGCGCCCGCCGGCGCTGCGCGCGAACGCCAGCACCTGCGGCACCAGCGCCCCCTGCGCGGCCAGCATGCTGTATTGCCCGTCGGCGAACAGCGCCGCATGCGCGCGGCGCACCGCCAGCACCTGGCGCACCAGCTGCTGCTTGATGCGGCCGTCGCGCCAGTGCGCCAGCCAGTGGGCCCAGCCCGCGCTGCAGCCGAGCCGCGCCTGCAGCCGCGCGTAGTCGGGCGGGCGCCGGTTGTCGGGATCGACCAGGCTCAGGTCCCAGCCTTCGCAGCCCTGGTAGCGGTCGGGAATGCCGGGCGCGGTCAGCTGCACCAGCACCTGGGCCAGGCTGTTGAGCGCCCCGGCCGCGGCAATGCGCTGCACGAAGCGGCCGATCTGCGCCAGCACGCTGCCGGCTCCGTCCGCGGCGCCGTGCGTGGCGAGGCCGTGCAGGAAGGCCTCGCAGGCGGCTTCGTAATCGGTGTCGGGGCAGGTCCAGTTGCCATGGCGCTTGGCTTCGCGGATGGCCTTGCGCTGCCACGCGCCCACGCGCTCCAGCAAGGGCTGCGCAGCGCCGGCGTCGTCGGCAAGGTCCAGGTCTTCCATCGGCCAGGCGCCGACCAGGGTCTGGTACAGCATCAGCCGGTCGCCGGGGTCGGGTGGCTGCGGCAAGGTCGCCAGCAGCGGTGCCGACGCCGCCTCCCACGCGGCCACGGCATCGGCCCACGCGCCCGGCACCTCGCTCAGCACTGCCAGGCGCATGCGCGCGTCTTCGCCGCGCTTGTGGTCGTGGGTGGCGGTCGCCAGCATCGCGTAAGGGCAGGCCAGCCGCCGCGCCGCCATGCGGGCGTGGAATTGCGCGGGCGGCATCGCCAGCCGGCCCGGGTCGCTGCCGACTTCATTGCGCGACAGCAGCCGGCCGTAGCGGTAGAACGCGGTGTCCTCGCCGGCCTTGGCCGCCAGGGCGGGCATAAGCTGCTGCAGCCGGCGGCGCAGCGCGCCGGTCTCGCTGTCGGCCGGTGCGGCGGTGCGCAGGCAGCCGCCGATAAAGGCCAGCGCCACCGCTTCGTCGGGCGCCAGGCCGGCGCGCGCGGTGCGCATCGCCTGTTCGAGCATGGCGTCATCGGCATGCGCCGCGGCCGCATCGCGCTCGGCGGGGCGCGCGTCGAAATAACTGCGATACACCGGCACCGCGGCCATCAGCGCGGCCAGCGCGCGCCGCAGCGCGGCGCGGGTCAGGTCGCGCGTGCCGGGCTCCTGCTCGGCGCAGTCGCGCAGGCAGGCGGCGGCGCCTTCGAATTCCGTCACCAGGTGCCGCTCCAGCACCAGGCGCCGCGCGGCCTCGACCTGCGCGGGAAAGCCGCGCGCATCGCCGCTGACCGAGGCCCACAGCGCGTCCAGCCGCGCCTCGCCGTCGCCGTCATGCAGCACCGCGGCGATTTCGTCCATAAAGTCATAGCCGGTGGTGCCATGCACCTGCCAGTCCGGCGCCAGGCGCTCGCGCGGGCCCAGGATCTTCTCGACCACCAGCCACGGACGCTGCAGCCGCAGCGTGGCCGGGCGCGCCGCGGCATGGCGGTCCAGTTCGGCGCGCAGCCGGCGGCAATAGCCGGCGGGATCGGCCAGCCCGTCGACATGGTCGACGCGCACGCCGTCGATCCAGCCTTCGCGCAGCAGCCGCAGCACCAGCGCATGGACCGCATCGAACACCCGCTCGTCTTCCTCGCGCACGCCGACCAGATCGCTGATCTCGAAGAAGCGGCGCCAGTTCTGCGCGGCGGCGGCGGTGCGCCACCAGGCCAGCCGGTAGTGCTGGCGTTCCAGCAGGGCATGGAGCCGGCTGCGGCCCTCGGCACGCGTGGCGTCGTACCAGGCCGGGCCGTCGCGCTCGGCTTCGGCGTCGACGCTGCCCGGGGCCAGCGGCAGCGTATGGTCGAAATAGCGCAGGTGCGCGGGAGCATCGCCGCTGGCCGGGACCCAGTGCAGTTCGCCGGCGACCACGGTGTCCCAGTACGACTGCCCCAGCATCGGCAGCAGCACCTTGCCGTGCAGCGCCGTGTCGCGCGGGGTCCAGTCGATGTCGAAAGTGGCGGCGTAAGGGCTGCCGCGGCCATGCGCCAGCACGTCGCGCCACCAGGCGTTGTGGGTGGGGTCGGCGGCCATATGGTTGGGTACGATGTCGACGATCAGGCCGAGGCCGGCATCGCGGGCGCTTGCGGCCAGCGCTTTCAGGCCGGGTTCGCCGCCCAGCTCGTCGCGCACCGCGGTGAAGTCGGTGACGTCATAGCCATGGGTGGAGCCGGGCCGCGCGCCGCAGATGGGCGAAAGGTAAAGGTGGCTGACACCCAGCGCGGCGTAGTAGCCGACCACGGCGGCGGCATCGGCAAAGGTGAAGCCGGGGTGCAGCTGCAGCCGGGCGGTTGCGCGCGGCAGCGCTTGCGGCGCGCCGTCAGGCATCATCGCGCGCGCGCCGCGGCGGGCTCGCACACGGTGGCCACGCACGCGCGCTGCGGCAGCAGCCCGGCCGACAGGGCCGCGGCCGCGCCCGCGCTGCTCTCATGCAGCGCGGTGCTGCGGTCGTTGCACGGCCGCGTGCACGGCACGGCTTCGTCGCCCAGGTTGAGCCACAGGCTCAGCTCGACGCCGTCCATCAGCCGCCAGCGCGCGCACAGCGCCGCCGGCCCCAGCACGTCGACGCCGGCGCTCTGGCAGCCGGCCAGCCGGTGCAGCAGCTCGCGCCGCCGCACGGCGAGCAGTTCGCGGTAGTACGGCGTCCAGTCGCCGTCATCGTCGAAACGCGGGCGCGAGGCTTCGAAGGTGGCCGGGTCGTTGGGATCGGGGATGGCCGCCGCGCGGGCGTCGTCGCTGAACGCAGCGGTCGCGGCGAACTCGCGCCGGCGCCCGTCGCGCACGGCGCGGGCCAGCTCGGGCGGATGGCTGGTGAAATACAGGAACGGCTGCGCGCTGCCGGTTTCCTCGCCCATGAACACCAGCGGCACTTGCGGGCACAGCAGCTGCAGGGCGATGGCCGCGCGCAGCGCGTCGCGGTCGGCCAGTTGCGCCAGCCGTTCGCCGAGCGCGCGGTTGCCGGTCTGGTCGTGGTTCTGCAGGAAGCAGACAAAGGCCGTGGGCGGCAGGTGCGCGCTGGGCTGGCCGCGCCGCACGCCGTCCGCCGCGGCGGGCAGCGCGGCCGAGCGGAACGTCGAGCGCTCGCCCTGGTAGGCAAAGCCTTCGCCCAGCACGCGCGCGAGGTGGCGCAGCGCAGGCGCGCCGCGGGCGGCCGGCATGCCGTCGCCATTGCCGCCATCGCCCGTGTCCGGCGCCGCGCTGTAGTCGCGGTAGTAGCCATCGTCCTCGCCGGTCAGCAGCACGTGCAGCGCGTGGTGGGCGTCGTCGTTCCACTGCGCGTCATAGCCCGCGGCCAGCAGCGCGGCGTCGTTGTTGTCGTTCTCCAGCACCAGGTGCAGATGGCGACGCGGGCCCTCGCCACCGGCCAGCGCGGTGCGCAGTTCGCCCGGCAGCGCTGCGAGCCAGCCTTCGTCCTCGATCGCATGCACCGCGTCCAGGCGCAGGCCGTCGAAGCGGAACTGCTCGAGCCAGTAGCGCGCGTTCTCGGTAAAGAAGCGCCGCACCTGCGGCCGGCGGAAATCGATCGCCGGCCCCCATGGAGTCTGTCGGTCCGCACGGAAGAACGCGCTGGCATAGCGGTGCAGGTAGTTGCCCTCCGGACCGAAGTGGTTGTAGACCACGTCCAGCAGCACCATCATGCCGAGCTGGTGGGCGCGGTCGACCAGTGCGCGCAGGTCGTCGGGCGTGCCGTAGCCGGACTCCGGCGCAAACGGCAGCACGCCGTCATAGCCCCAGTTGCGCGTGCCGGGGAACTCGGCGACCGGCATCAGCTCGACCGCGGTAAAGCCCAGCGCAGCGAGGCGCGGCAGTTGCTGCGCGGCGCCCGCGTAGCCGCCGCACAGGCCGACGTGCATTTCATAGACGATGGCTTCGTGCCAGGGGCGGCCGCGCCAGTCCGGGCAGGTCCACGCAAACGCGCTGGCGGCATCCCGCGCCGGCACGATGCTGGGGCTGTGGACATCGTCGGCCTGCCAGCGCGAGGCGGGGTCCGGCACCGTGCTGCCGTCGTCGAGCCGGAACCAGTAGCGCGCGCCCGCGCAGCCCGCCACGATCGCCTCGAACCAGCCATTGGGGCCGCACGCCATCGGCACCGGGCCCAGCCCGGCGATCTCGACGCGCACTGCCTGGCCCTGCTCGGCGGCGTCGGGTGCCCACAGCCGGAAGCGGACCCGTCCGTCAGGCAGCCAGGCCGGCCCGAACAGGTAGTCCTGCGCGGGTTCGTCGGGGGAGCTGAAGGCGGATGCCGAAGGCGCGGCGAAGCAGTCGAACGGCGCCAGCGGTGGCACGGCGGAGCGGGTGCCGGGGGCGAGGAGAAAGGGGTCGGCGTTCAAATTCGGCTCCTGCCTTCTGTGGAAATCGGGGGAAATCGGATCCTTGCGCAATGCGAACTCCATGCCAGCAGAACGGCGCATTCGCGGCGCCGCCGGCAAGCCCGCAGCGCCGCGCGGAGCGGGCTTTGTTACCTGTGGCATTGTAGAAACTACCCTGCGCCTTGCGCCCATGCCCCGGCGCAGGCAACAGTTGCGCGCCTCAGGCGGCGCGCGATCCGTTGGCGCCGGCCTCCACCTGCCACGGCTCGCCGCTGGCGCGGTGCAGCAGCCGCACCGGCACCGGCGCGACATGCCAGATGCGCTCGCAGTATTCGCGGATGGCCCGGTCCGACGAAAAGCGCCCCGAGCGCGCGCACGACAGCACCGACATGCGCTGCCAGCGCGCCTGGTCGGCATACGCGGCCGAGACCTTCTGCTGGCAATCGATATAGGAGGCGAAGTCCGCCATCAGCAGGTAGGGGTCGTGCCCCTGCTGCGGCTCGAACAGCGGGCGGAACAGGCCTGGCTCGCCGCGCGAGAAGAAGCCCTGCTGCACCAGGTCGATCACGGCGCGCAGCTGCGGGTTGCTGTGGTAATACGCGGCCGGGTCATAGCCGCTGTCGCGCAGCGCATAGACCTCGGGCGCGGTCAGGCCGAACGGGAAGAAGTTGTCATGGCCCACCGCTTCGCGCAGTTCGATATTGGCGCCGTCCATGGTGCCGATATTCAGCGCGCCGTTCATCGCGAACTTCATATTGCCGGTGCCCGAGGCTTCCTTGCCCGCCAGCGAGATCTGCTCGGCCAGGTCCGCAGCCGGGTAGATGCGCTGGCCGTAGGTGACGTTGAAGTTGGGCAGGAACACCACCTTGAGCCGGTCGCGCACCTGCGGGTCGCGGTTGACCACGTCGGCCACCGAGGTGATGAAGCGGATCATCAGCTTGGCATAGGCGTACCCGGGCGCGGCCTTGCCGCCAAACAGGAAGGTGCGCGGCTGGACCTGCGCGCCGGGGTCGGACTTGATGCGGTGGTACAGCGCAATCACATGCAGCACCGCCAGGTGCTGGCGCTTGTATTCGTGGATGCGCTTGACCATCACGTCGAACATGGATGACGGGTCGACCACCACCCCGGTGGTGTCGCGCACCAGCTGCGCCAGGTCGGTCTTGTTGGCCCGCCGCGCCTGCTGCCAGGCGTCGCGAAAGCCGGCGTCGTCGGCATGCGGCTCCAGCGCGCGCAGCTGCTCGAGGTCCGAGATCCAGCCATCGCCGATCGCGTCCGATACCAGCCGGGTCAGGCGCGGGTTGGACAGCGCCAGCCAGCGCCGCGGCGTCACGCCGTTCGTGATGCTGGTGAATTTCTCGGGCCACATCTCGTAGAAGTCCTTCAGCACGTCCTCGCGCATCAGGCGCGAGTGCAGCTCGGCCACGCCGTTGATGGCATGGCTGCCCACGCATGCCAGGTTGGCCATGCGCACATGGCGCTGGCCATGCTCGTCGATCAGCGACAGCCGCGCCAGCCGCGATTCGTCGCCGTAGAAGCGGATCCGCACCTCGTCCAGGAAGCGCGCGTTGATCTCCAGGATGATCTCGAGGTGGCGCGGCAGCACCCGCCCGAACAGCGGCAGCGGCCATTGCTCCAGCGCCTCCGGCAGCAGCGTGTGGTTGGTATAGGCAAAAGCGTTCTGCGTGATGTGCCAGGCCTCGTTCCAGGGCAGGTCATGCTCGTCGACCAGCAGCCGCATCAGTTCGGCAATGCCGACGGCGGGGTGGGTGTCATTGAGCTGCACCGCGAACTTCTCGTGGAAGCGCGTCACCGGGATGCCGTCGACCGCGAGCAGCCGCAGCATGTCCTGCAGCGAGCAGGCGACGAAGAAATACTGCTGCTCGAGCCGCAACTCCTTGCCCTGCGTGGTTTCGTCGTTGGGGTAGAGCACCTTGGTCAGGTTCTCGGAGGTCACCTTCTTGCTGACGGCGCCAAGGTAGTCGCCGCGGTTGAAGGTGTGGAAGTCGAACGCCTCGGTCGCGTCGGCGCGCCACAGCCGCAGCGTGTTCACGGTGTTGACGCGGTAGCCCAGGATCGGCGAATCGAACGGCACGCCCACCACGGTCTTGGCCGGCACCCAGCGCACGCGGTAGTGGCCGCGGTCGTCGGTGTAGTGCTCGGTGTGCCCGCCCAGGCGCACCTGCACCGCCCATTCGGAACGCTGGATTTCCCACGGGTTGCCGTTGCGCAGCCAGGTATCGGTCTTCTCGACCTGCATGCCGTCCATGATGGTCTGCTGGAAGATGCCGTACTCGTAGCGGATGCCATAGCCCAGCGCGGGAATCTCCAGCGTCGCCAGCGAATCCATGAAGCACGCCGCCAGCCGGCCCAGGCCGCCGTTGCCGAGGCCCGGCTCGACTTCCTGGTCGAGGATCCGTGCGAGGTCGAGTCCGGCCGCCTCCATGGCCTCGCAGACCTCCTCGAAGATGCCCAGGTTGATCAGGTTGTTGCCCAGGTGAGGGCCCATCAGGAACTCGGCGGACAGGTACGCCACCGTGCGCGACGGCTGGCCCAGGTAGGCCTCCGCCGTGCTGATCCAGCGCTGCACCAGGCGGTCGCGCACGGTATGCGCGGCGGCCTGGTAGAGGTCGTTCTGGCTGGCGTGGCCGGGCAGCTTGCCCTGGGTATGGAACAGGTGGTCGAGAAAGGCCTGGCGCAGGCTGGCGCCGGACAGGGCGGTGCGGGTGTCATCGGCATGCTCGGGCCGGATGGCTTCGTTCATGGCGGGGCTCCTGCGCATGGGGGTGGGTCAAGCTTAGCGGATCGAAAGGCGGTTGCACGATCGATGCGGACGGCGGTTTCGGGCACAGCACATTGGTGGATGCGGTGGGGCTTGTAGCCCTCATCGCTGCGCCGGCGGATGGCGTGCGCCGGGGCGGATGCCACGCCAGGCGCCGGCGCGCGCGCGCAGCGCCGGGGTGCCGAACCACGCACGCACCTCGGGTTCGAGCCGGCGCTGCCAGTTAGGATGGCCGCTGGTGGTACCCGGCAGGTTGGGCTGCTCGGCCAGGCCCAGCAGGTCTTCCACCGGCAGCAGCCGCAGCGCGGTGCGTGCGGTGCCCAGCCAGGCCAGCACCGCGTCCAGCGGCGCATGTTGCGGGCCGGGCACGGCGCCACTGCACAGCCCGGCCTCGCACAGCGCCTGCCACAGCGCCACGCGCTCGCGCGCGCGGCCGGCCTGGGCCTGCGCCAGGGTTTCGCCGGGCGCCAGCAACTGCAGCCGGTCGCGCCACGCCAGGTCCTGGCCCGCCCACCAGCCGGCGACGGTGGGCAGGTCGTGCGTGGTGGTGGTGGCGACGGCATCCGCGGGCCAGTCTTGCGGAGGCAGGAAAGCGGCTGCCTCGGCCTGATGGCCGCCCGGGGCGCCGGCATCTTCGGATGCCTTGTCCTGTGCGCGCTGGAACCAAAGCACGTCGATGCCCAGCACGCCGCGCGCCGACAACGCCGCATTCAGCTCCGGCGGCACCGTGCCGAGGTTCTCGCCGATGATGATGGCGCGATGCCGCCACGACTCCAGCGCCACCAGCCGCAGCAAATCCTGCAGCGGATAGCGCAGGTAAGCGCCGTCGCTGGCGGGCGCGCCGGCCGGCACCAGCCACATGCGCGCCAGGCCCAGCACGTGGTCGATGCGCAGTCCGCCGGCGTGCGACAGGTTGGCGCGCACCATCTCCAGGAACGCCGCATAGCCGTGCCGGCGCAGCCCCCGCGGCGAGAACACCGCCACCCCCCAGTCCTGCCCGAGCGGGTTGTACAGGTCGGGCGGCGCGCCGGCATGGAAGCCGGCCAGGGTTTCGGGCTGGCGCGTCCAGGCCTGGCTGCCGCCCGGGTCGGCGCCGACCGCAAGGTCGCGGATGATGCCGATGGCCATGCCGGCGTCCCGAGCGGCGCGCTGCGCGCGCGCCAGGCCGTGGTCGGCCAGCCATTGCAGGAAGGCGTGGAAGGCCACGTCGTCGGCGTGAGCCTGCGCGAAGGCGGCCACCGCGGCATCGGCCGGGGAGCGCAGCGTGACCGGCCAGCAGCGCCAGTCCGGCGCGGCCTGCTGGTTGTTGCCGTTGGCGCTGTCGCCGAGCCGTTGGGCCTGGATTGCCTCATAGCAGGCATGTGCATGCAGCGCCGTGCCGCCGCGCGCGCGAAAGGCGGCAAAGTCGTCCAGCGCCGCGCGTGGCAGCAGCGTCTCGCGGCGCTGCCACAGCCAGCGCAGGATGGCGTAGCGCAGCGGCGCCAGCGCGGTCCAGTCGATCTCGCCGCGGGCGTCGAGCGCCTGCAGCGTGTCGGCCGCGCCCAGGCCCGCGATGGCGGCGTCGACCGCGGCCTGGCCGAACACCGCGGCAGGGTCGGCATAGAGCGGGTTCAGGAACAGCCGGCTGGACGGCGCATACGGGCTGTAGCGCTCGGGCAGCGCGGCGAAGGGCGCGTGCAGCGGGTTAATGGCGATGGCGTCGGCGCCGGCGCGCGCGGCGCTGGTGCAGGCTTCGGCCAGCGCGGTCAGGTCGCCCATGCCGCAGGGTGCGCCGCGGCGCAGGCTGTAGAGCTGCACCGCCAGGCCCCACGGCGGCGTGCGCGCGCCTTCGCCATTCTGGTCGCGGCCGGCATGGCGCAGCGCGTCGGCGACGCCGTAGCAGCGCCGCGGCGCCACCGCCAGCGTGGCCTGGGCATTGCCGAGGTCTAGCCGGTGGTAGCCGCAGACGTCGATCGCGGGCAATTGCATCAGCGCGGCGTCGGCACCTGCGCCGCGCACCGCGGTGCCCGCGATGATCGCGCCGTCCTCAAGCGTCACCCGGTAGGCCCGCCGCGGCACGGTATGCGGCCACGGCACCGCGACCGGCTGGCCGCGCTCCGCGGTCAGCAGCGGCGGCAGCGCATGCGCCGCATCGTCGGCGGCCAGCCATGCGTGCGAGGCGGCGCACTGGCCGGGGCTGCCGCACGGCAGGCCCAGTCCTTCCAGCACGCGCCGCAGGGCCGCGTCGCCGACCTCGCGCGGCTGGTCCCAGGCATCGGTCCAGTGCGGCTGCAGGCCGGCGCGCAGCGCCAGCGCCTGCAGCGGCGAGGGCGTGCCCGCGCGGCTCATGCGTGGTCCTCCTGCGGCGTGGGCGCCTGCGCGGCCAGCAGCACCAGCGAATGGGCGGCAACCGGCTGGGATTCGCCTACCTGTGTCCCGGCCAGCTCGGCGTCGCCGGCCTCGGGCCGGCTGCTGTCGAACAGCAGGGTCCACGGCAGCGCCGGCTCGGGCAGCTGGAAGGTGGCATCGCTGTCGCCGGCGTTGAGCAGCAGCAGGGTCACCTGCACGGCGTGCGCAACCCCCGGCGCATCCCCCGGCGCGTCCCGCGCCAGCGAGCCCAGCGTCGGGCGTTCCGGCTGCGGCGGCGCGGCCGCGCGCCGCAGCGCCAGCGTGCGGATCTCCGGATCGGCCCATTCCTCCGGCGTCGGGGGCTTGCCATCGGTATCGAACCAGGCGATGTCGGCAATGCCCGGCGCGGGTTCTTCGCGCCCGTGGGCAAAGCGGTCGCCGCTGAGCGCATGGAGCCTGCGCCGCAGCGCCAGCAGCCGGCGCACCATCTGCTGCATCGGCTGCGCGCCGGGCGCCTTGGCCTGCGACCAGTCCAGCCACGACAGCTCGTTGTCCTGGCAGTAGGCGTTGTTGTTGCCGGCCTGGCTGCGGCCCCATTCGTCGCCGGCGGTCAGCATCGGCGTGCCTTGCGCCAGCAGCAGCGTGGCCATCAGCGCCTGCGCCACGCGGCCGCGGCGCTGCAGGATGTCGGGGTCGTCGGTGGGACCTTCGACGCTGCCGTCCGGGCTCCAGTTGGTGCTGGCGTTGTCGTCGGTGCCGTCGCGGTTGTCTTCGCCGTTGGCCTCGTTGTGCTTGGCGCTGTAGCTGACCAGGTCGGCCAGGGTGAAGCCGTCGTGCGCGGTGATGAAGTTGATGCTGGCCCACGGGCGCCGGTGGCGGCGGTCGAACAGGTCGGCCGAGGCCGCCAGCCGTGCCGCCATCTCGCCGCGGTGCCCGGCGTCGCCGCGCCAGAAGCGGCGGCTGACGTCGCGGAACTTGTCGTTCCACTCGGCAAAGCCGGGCGGATGGTTGCCCAGCTGGTAGCCGCCCGGGCCCAGGTCCCAGGGCTCGGAGATCAGCTTGACGCGGCTCAGCACCGGGTCCTGCATCAGCGCGTCGAAGAAGCCCGAGCCCGCATCGAAGCCGTTGCCTTCGCGTCCCAGCGTGCTGCCCAGGTCGAAGCGGAAGCCGTCGACGTGGTAGCAATGCACCCAGTAGCGCAGCGAATCCAGCACCATCTGCAGCACGCGCGGGTGCGACAGGTTGAGCGTGTTGCCGCAGCCGGTGTCGTTGATGTAGTGGCGCTCGTCGCCGGGCATCAGCCGGTAGTAGCTGGCGTTGTCGAGTCCGCGCCAGGACACCGTCGGCCCCAGCTCGTTGCCTTCGCAGGTGTGGTTGTAGACCACGTCCAGGATCACTTCGATGCCGGCGGCATGCAGGCGCCGCATGGCCACCTTGCATTCCTGCAACTGCCCGGTGCCGAGGTAGGCCGGCTCGGGGGCGAAGTACGACAGCGTGTTGTAGCCCCAGTAATTGCGCAGTCCGCGCTCCAGCAGGAAGCGGTCCTGCAGGATGGCATGCACCGGCAGCAGCTCGATGGTGGTCACGCCCAGCTGCACCAGGTGGTCGATAAAGCGCGGGTCGCACAGCGCGGCGAAGCTGCCGCGCAGGTTGGGCAGCAGGTCGTCGCGCAACATCGACAGGCCGCGCAGGTGGGCCTCGTAGATCACGGTGGCGGGCCAGGGCACGGCCGGCGGCCGATCGTCGCCCCAGTGGAAGCTTTCGTCCACCACCACCGCCTTGGGCATGGTCGGCGCGCTGTCGCGGCGGTCCGGCGTCAGGTCGGCGCGCGCGCTTTGCAGACGGTAGCCGAACAGCGCGTCGGACCAGCGCACCGGGCCGCTCAGCTGGCGCGCATACGGGTCCAGCAGCAGCTTGTGCGGGTTGAAACGGTGTCCGTGGCCGGGATCGTAAGGGCCGTGGGCGCGATAGCCGTACAGCGTGCCCAGCGCCGCGTTGGGCAGGTAGCCGTGCCAGATCTCGTCGGTGCATTCCGGCAGCGGCAGCCGCGCCAGTTCCTTGCGGCCGTTGTCGGAGAACAGGCACAGGTCGATGCGCGACGCGTGCGCCGAGAACACCGCGAAATTGACCCCCAGCCCGTCCCAGTGGGCGCCTAGCGGAAACGGCTTGCCGGGCAGCAGCCGGTCAGCGAACTGGCGCGTCATGTCGCGGCGCCTTCGCTGCCGTCAGCCTGGTCGAAGCGCAGCACCAGCGTGGCCAGCGGCGGCAGCGTCAGTGCCAGCGAAGCCGGCTGCCCGTGCGAAGGCACGTCGATGGCCGTCACGGCGCCGCCGTTGCCGACATTGCTGCCGCCATAGACCGCGGCATCGGTATTCAGGCATTCCCGCCACGTGCCGGCAAACGGGACGCCGACACGGTAGCCGTGGCGCGGCACCGGCGTCATGTTGGCCACCGCCAGCACCACCTCGCGGCTGTCGGCCCCCGCGCGGCGCAGCCACGCGAACACGCTGTTGTGGTTGTCGTCGCCGACTACCCACTGGAAGCCTTCGGGACTGTGGTCGAGCGCATGCAGCGCGGGCAGCTCGCGGTAGAGCCGGTTCAGGTCGCGCACCAGCGTGTGCATGCCGCGGTGCATGGGCTGGTCCAGCAGCGGCCAGTCGAGCTCGGCGTCGTGGTTCCATTCGTGCCACTGCGCCAGCTCACCGCCCATGAACAGCAGCTTCTTGCCGGGATGCGCCCACATAAAGCCGTAATAGGCGCGCAGGCCGGCAAAGCGCTGCCAGTCGTCGCCCGGCACCTTGCCGATCATCGAGCCCTTGCCGTGCACCACCTCGTCGTGCGACAGCGGCAGCACGAAGGCCTCCGACCACGCGTAGACCAGGCCGAAGGTCATGTTCTGGTGGTGCCAGGCGCGGTGGACCGGCTCGTGGCCAAGATACTTCAGGGTGTCGTGCATCCAGCCCATGTTCCACTTGAAGTCGAAGCCGAGCCCGCCGCTGGCCACGCTGGCGGTCACGCCGGGCCACGCGGTCGACTCTTCGGCGATGGTCAGCGCGCCCGGGCAGCGTTGATGGACCACCGCGTTGAGTTCGCGCAGGAAGTCCACCGCTTCGAGGTTCTCGCGGCCGCCGAAACGGTTCGGCACCCACTGGCCGGGCTCGCGGCTGTAGTCGCGGTAGAGCATCGAAGCGACCGCGTCGACGCGCAGGCCGTCGGCGTGGAAGTGTTCGAGCCAGTGCAGCGCGCCGGCCAGCAGGAAGCCGCGCACTTCGTTGCGGCCAAGGTTGTAGATCAGCGTGTTCCAGTCCTGGTGGAAGCCTTCGCGCGGGTCCTGGTGCTCGTACAGCGCGGTGCCGTCGAACTGCGCCAGCCCGTGCGGATCGGTGGGGAAGTGCGCCGGCACCCAGTCCAGGATCACGCCGATACCGGCCTGGTGGCAGCGGTCGATAAAGGCGGCAAAGGCCTGCGGCGGTCCCAGCCGCGCGGTGGGCGCGTACAGCGACAGCGGCTGGTAGCCCCACGAGCCGCCGAACGGGTGCTCGGTGATGGGCAGCAGCTCGATATGGGTGAAGCCGAGTTCCTGCACGTAGGGCACCAGCCGCTCGGCCAGAATATTCCAGCCGTGCTGCGTGTCGTTGGTCGCGCGCAGCCACGACAGCACGTGGACTTCATACACCGACATCGGCGTGCGGTACGGGTCGCGCTGCTGGCGGCGGGCCATCCAGTCGTCATCGTGCCAGGTGAACGGCGGCGCGCCCTGGCCGGGACCGGTCACGACCGAGGCGGTGGCGGGCGGCGGCTCCGCGGCCAGCGCCAGCGGGTCGGCCTTGTCGGGCAGCTCGGTGCCGTGCGGGTCGAGCAGGTCGTACTTGTAGCGGCTGCCTGGCTGCGCGCCCAGCGCGGCAGGGACGAACAGCTCCCAGATCCCGCTGGGATGGCGCAGCCGCATCGGATGCCGCGCCGGGTGCCAGCCGTTGAAGTCGCCGATCACCGAGACCCGCCGCGCGTTCGGCGCCCACACCGCGAAGCGCACGCCGTCGATGCCGTCCACGCGCTGGCATTGCGCGCCCAGGCACGCGCCCAGCTCGAAGTGCCGGCCCTCGGCGATAAGGTGCAGGTCCAGCTCGCCCAGCAGCAGGCCGAAGGCGTAGGGGTCGGCGCTGCACTGTTCGGTGCCGTCGGACCATTGCACGCGCAGCCGGTAGGCCGCCGCGCCGTTGCCGGTCCCGCGTGGCAAGCGCGCGGCGAACACGCCGCCGCCATGCAGCCGCTCCATCTCCGCCAGCGGCGCGCCGCCGGCATCGGCCAGCTGCACCGACGCGGCCCCGGGCAGGCAGGCGCGCACCAGCGTGGCGTCGCCATCCGGATGCGGTCCGAGCACGCCGAACGGATCGGGATGGCGGCCGCCCAGCAGGGCGTCGAGTTCATGGCCGGGCAGCAGTGCCGCCTGCTTGCCAGCGCGCGGGGTGGCACCGGTGCTGCCGGTGCTGGCGGGGGGGCTCATGGCTGCTCTCCCTGCGGCGCCAGCTTGCGCAGCAGGCGCGCCAGCCCGCTGGCCGGCAGGTCGATCCACGCGACCCGGTTGGCGGCTTCGTATTCGACTTCATACGCCGCGCGCTCCAGCAGGAACAGGTCGAGCAGCGGCTGCAGCTGGTCGGGCGCCACCCACGGCACGGGCGCGGCCTCCATGTGCTGGCGGTAGCAGTTCAGGAAGGCCTCGTTGGCGGTGGTGCGGAAGCGCTCCAGCAGCACCGCGCGGCGTTCGGCCAGCTGCGGCGGCAGCTCGCTGTGGGTGCGTTCGCGGCGGTCGGTGCCGACCGTGGCCGCGGCATAGTCGAGCGAGCGCAGCAGCCCCGCCACGTCGCGCAGCGGCGAGGTCTTGCGCCGGCGCCAGTCCAGCGGCAGGCCGGGCTCGCCTTCGAAGTCGACCAGGTAGGTGTCGTTCTGCGCGATCAGCACCTGGCCCAGGTGGAAGTCGCCGTGGATGCGGGTCTGCAGGCTGCCGGGCGCCGCGGCGGCGAGCTTGTCGACCAGCCCGGGCAGCGCATCGCGCGCCGCCATCAGGGTTTGCACATCGTCCTCGAAGGCCGGGGTTGCGGCCTCTGCCGCGGGCCGCGCCTGCAGGCGGCTCAGCGCGCGCTGCAGCGCCTCCATCGCTTGCTCGGCCCAGGCGCGCGCATCGTCGTCGCTGGCCGGCAGCGGCGTGAACGCGTCGTCGTCGGTGGGGCGCGCCAGCACCGCGTGCAGCTCGGCCAGCCGGCGCCCCAGCGTGCCGGCCAGCGCGGCGTAGCCGTTCAAGGCCTCGGCGAACTCGTCCTCGCTGTCCTGCGACGGCAGCGCATCGTCGATGGCGCGGCCCAGGTAATCCAGCGTCCAGTCCCAGCCGTTGCCCTGGTTCAGGATATAGCCCTGCAGCAGCATCATGGTATGCGGCACGCCGTCCGGGCCGGTGCGCACCACCTCGCCCAGCAACGCCGCGGCGTGGGCATAGCCCTGCGCGGTCAGGTAGCGCGTCATCTCGGCTTCGGGGTGGATGCCGCCCGACAGCCGGCGCACCAGCTTGAGCACGGCGGTGTTGTTGTACGACAGCGAGCTGTTGGACTGCTCGGCCGACATGTACTCGATCGGGTCGCGCTCCAGTTCCAGCGCGGCCAGCCCGGGCTCGGCGCGGAACTGGATCAGGTCGTGCCCGGCGTGCATCTGCAGGCCGTTGCGCAGCGCGCGCACCACCTCGCGCGCGAACGGCTCGACCACGAAGCCGTCGGTGGCGAGCCCGACGCGGCTGCCCTGGCGCACGCGCGCCATCGACAGCCCGTGCGCCAGCTGCGAGACGCCGTCGGCGCTTTCGCGGTCCCACAGGATGCCCACCGGCAGCTGGTAGCGCTCGGTGCGCCCGGGCAGGCCCACCTCGACCTCGCCCAGGTAGATGTCCTCGCCGCCGCTGCCGCGCGCAAACGGCAACAGGTAGGCCAGCGCGACGCGCTCGATGCGCTCGTGCTTGGCGCCGAACCAGCGGCGCCGGCCGATGTAGTGCGGCAGCACCTCGCTGGCCATCAGCCGGCGCGAGGCTTCGGTCAGCTCGGGCCGGCCCGTGTTCTGCATCACAAGGGTGATCTGGTCGGGCATTTGTTCGGGCGCCTCCACGTGCCACGACGGCGGCTGCGCCTCGTCGCTGAGTACGAACCAGTAGAAGCCATAGGGCGGCAGCGTCAGCAGGTAGGTCAGCGTGCCGATCGCCGGGAACGGCGTCGCGCCCATCATCTCCACCGGCACGCGGCCGTTGAACGCCGACAGGTCGAGCTCCACCGCCTGCGGCGCGCGCGACAGGTTGGCGACGCACAGGATGTGCTCGCCTTCGAACTCGCGCAGGTACGCCAGGATCTTGCGGTTGCCGGGAAACAGGAAGCGCAGCGTGCCGCGGCCGAAGGCGCGGTGCTTGCGCCGCAGCGCCAGCATGCGCCGCATCCAGTTCAGCAGCGAATGCGGGTCGCGCGCCTGGGCCTCGACATTGACCGCCTCGTAGCCGTACAGCGGGCCCTGCAGCGGCGGCAGCACCAGGCGCTCGGGATCGGCATGCGAGAAGCCGCCGTTGCGGTCGGGCGACCACTGCATCGGCGTGCGCACGCCGTCACGGTCGCCCAGATGGATGTTGTCGCCCATGCCGATCTCGTCGCCGTAGTAGATCACCGGCGTGCCCGGCATCGAGAACAGCAGGCTGTTCATCAGCTCGATGCGGCGGCGGTCGCGTTCCATCAGCGGCGCCAGGCGGCGGCGGATGCCCAGGTTGATGCGCGCGCGCCGGTCGGTGGCGTAGACCTCCCACAGGTAGTCGCGTTCGCTGCTGGTCACCATCTCCAGCGTCAGCTCGTCATGGTTGCGCAGGAAGATCGCCCACTGGCAGTTGGGCGGCACCTCCGGCGTCTGGCGCATGATGTCGGTGATCGGGAAGCGGTCCTCGCGCGCGATGGCCATGTACATGCGCGGCATCAGCGGGAAGTGGAACGCCATGTGGCATTCGTCGCCCTCCGGCTCGGGCCCGGTCAGGCCGAAGTACTGCTGCGCGTCTTCCGGCCACATATTGGCTTCGGCCAGCAGCATGCGGCCGGGGAAGTGCTGGTCCAGGTGCGAGCGGATGCTGCGGATCACGGCGTGGGTCTCGGGCAGGTTCTCGTTGCTGGTGCCTTCTCGCTCGACCAGGTAGGGGACCGCATCCAGGCGCAGGCCGTCGACGCCCATGTCGAGCCAGAAGCGCATCACCGACAGCACTTCGTTGAGCACCTGCGGATTGTCGAAGTTCAGGTCCGGCTGGTGCGAGTAGAAGCGGTGCCAGAAATACGCGCCCGCCACCGGATCCCAGCTCCAGTTGGACTTTTCGGTATCGCAGAAGATGATGCGCGTGCCGGCGTAGGCCTGGTCATGGTCCGACCACACGTAGTAGCGGCGCGCCGCCGAGCCGGGCTTGGCCTTGCGCGCGCGCTGGAACCACGGGTGCTGGTCGGAGGTATGGTTGATCACCAGCTCGGTGATCACGCGCAGACCGCGCGCGTGCGCGGCGGCGATAAAGCGCCGCGCGTCGGCGAGCGTGCCGTAGTCGGGGTGGACGTTGCGGTAGTCGGCGATGTCGTAGCCGTCATCGCGGCGCGGCGACGGATAGAACGGCAGCAGCCATACCGTGTCGACGCCCAGGTTGACCAGATAGTCGAGCTTGCCGAGCAGCCCGGCGAAGTCGCCCACGCCATCGCCATTGGCGTCGAAAAAGGACTTGATGTGCAGCTGGTAGATGACCGCGTCCTTGTACCAGAGCGGATCGGCGTTGAGCAGCGCGGCGCTGGCGGTTTCGGTAAGGCGTTTCATCCGTGTCTCCACGTATGCCTGTCAGGCGCCGTGCGGGTCGCTGGAGACCGGCGCAGCAGGTGGGCGGGGCGCGGGACGCTCCAGCGGCTGCACGTGCCAGACCGCGAACGGCAGCTGCGCCGGGTCGAGCCGGATGCGCTGGTGCTTGCCGCGCAGCTCGAAGCGCTGGCCGCGCATCAGCTCCTGCACCGCCAGGCCGGCCTGGTCGGGCAGGCCCCATTCCCACAGCGGGATTTCGATATCGGCATCGTGCGCGGTGCGCGGGTCGAGGTTGATCGCCACCAGCAGCACGTCGTCACCGAACAGGTAGTCGGTGCCCGGCACGAAGCGCGCGAACCACAGCACCGCGTCGCTGCCGGCATGGTAGAAGCGCAGCCCGAGGTGGTTCTGCAGCGCCGGGTGGCCGGCACGGATCTCGTTGAGGCGCGAGATCTCGGCGACGATATTGCCGGGCTGCTGCCAGTCGCGCACGCGCAGCTGGTATTTCTCGGAGTCCAGGTATTCCTCGCGCACCTTGCCGTCGAGCACGAAGGGCGCGCTCTCGCACAGCTCGAAGCCGCTGTACATGCCCCACAGCCCGGACAGCAGCGTCGCCAGCGCCGCGCGGATCAGGAACGCGGGGCGCCCGCCGTGATGCAGGAAGTAGGGGTTGATGTCGGGCGTGTTGACGAAGAAGTGCGGCCGGAAGAATTCGCGCAGCGGGCTCTGGGTCAGTTCGGTCAGGTACTCGGTCAGCTCCCACTTGGTGTTGCGCCAGGTGAAGTACGTGTACGACTGGCTGAAACCCAGCTTGGCCAGCCGCGCCATCATCTTGGGCCGGGTAAACGCCTCGGCCAGGAAGATGGTGTCGGGGTGGCGCGCGCGCACGTCGGCGATCATCCATTCCCAGAACGGCAGCGGCTTGGTGTGCGGGTTGTCGACGCGGAAGATGCGGATGCCGTGGTCGGCCCAGAACATCACCACGTCGCGCAGCGCCTGCCACAGCGCGGCACCGGCAGGCGCCGCGGCGTAGAAGTCGACATTGACGATGTCCTCGTACTTCTTCGGCGGGTTCTCGGCGTAGCGCAGCGAGCCGTCGGGCCGGTGCGCGAACCATTCCGGATGGTCCCGCAGCCACGGATGGTCGGGCGAGCACTGGATCGCGAAGTCCAGCGCCAGCTCCAGGCCGTTGGCCGCGGCGGCGTCGATCAGCCGGCTGAAGTCCTCGAAGGTGCCCAGCTCGGGATGCAGCGCATCGTGGCCGCCTTCGGCGCTGCCGATGGCGTAGGGGCTGCCGGGGTCGCCCGGCTCGCTGCGCAGGCTGTTGTTGCGGCCCTTGCGATGGGTGCGGCCGATCGGGTGGATCGGCGGGAAGTACAGCACGTCGAAGCCCATCGCGCGGATCGCGGGCAGGCGCGCGATGACGTCGTCGAAGGTGCCATGGCGCTGCGCGTCGTTGCTCTGCGAGCGCGGAAACAGCTCATACCAGCTGGCGAAGCGCGCGGCCAGCCGGTCGGCCTCGACCGGCATCGCCACCGGATGGCGCGACGCGAACGGGCGTCCGGCCGGGGTCTGCATCATGGCCTGCATGGCCGCGGCGGTGCGCTCGGACAGCAGCAGCTGCAGGCGCCGTTCGTCATCGCCGGCGGCGGCGGTCAGCTCGTCGACGATGGCGGACAGTTCGCTGTCGGTTGCGGTCTGCTGGCTATCCTTCTTGCCGGACTTCCTGCCGTTGCGCGCTTTGCCGTTGGCCGTTTTTTCATTACCGCCGGGCCGCAGCAGCGCATCGGCCACCAGCCGCGCGCCTTCCTCGATCTCGAGCGCGACGTTGAGTCCCGCCGCGCGCTTCTTGCCAATCTCGTCGAGCCAGCTGGCGTAGGGGTCGCGCCAGGCCTCGACCGTGAATTCATGCCGGCCCAGCGCCACCAGCGGGAAGCTGCCTTCCCAGCGGTCGTTGATGCCGGGCTGCATCGGCGTTTCGCGCCATTCGCTTTCGCCCGGCGCGCGCCACAGCACCGCCGCGGCCAGCTTGTCGTGGCCATCCATCCAGATATCGGCGCTGACGGCGACGCGCTCGCCCACCACGCGCCGCACGGCGAAGCGGCCGGCATCGCAGGCGGGCTCGACCCGTTCGATGGCGATGCGCGGCGCCTCCATGGCGGCCACCACGCTGCCCAGGCCGGTGACCGCCAGGGTTTCGTGGCCGTGCGGCGCGCTCGCATCGGGCCGCGGCATGCCGGGCCGGCTCAGCGGCACCGGCGGCACTTCATAGAGGCGGATATCGGCAGGCGCCAGCGTGATGCTGGACAGCGCGTCGAGTCGGCTGGTGCCGTCGAGGGTGCCGCCCGGGCCGCCCGCTGCGGGTTCGAGGCGGGCGCTGGCATGCGGCATGGCACTGAGCACGCGGTCGGCGCCGAGGCTGGCCGGCTCCATCGGATCGGGGTTGAGCACCACCGCCAGCGCGATGCCGGCGTCGGGCACGGCGGGATCCTCGCGCTGCGGCGCGGCATCGTGGCCGTTGCCATGGCCGTCGGGGGCGGGCAGGCGCGCCAGCACGGTCAGCGGCGCGTCAGGGCCGCTCAGCAGGCGCACCGCCAGCGCCGGCGCGGGGTCGCGCGCGGCCAGCCAGGTGTTGGCCTCGAGCACTTCGTGGGTGATGTCGTAGGGCACGCCGTCGTGCGCGTGGCCGTCCGGCGCCAGCGGATCGCGCGCCTGCGTGCCGCCGGTCTCGAAGCCGGCCGGCACCAGGATGCCGTCGCCGATCGCCGCGGCGGTCCACAGCGCGCGCCGCGCGCTGAGCGCGTCATGGCGCGCCGGCGCCAGCGCCGGCGCCGCCAGCACCCGGCCGAGGCGGCGCAGCCGTGCCATTTCCTCGGTCAGCCAGGCGCTGCGGTAGTCCCACCACGGCAGCGAGCAGAAGGCGCCGTCGAAGCCGGCGGGCGCCAGCTCGTCCAGCTGTGCCGGCGTCAGCCCCGGGGTCCAGGCGAGAAAGCGCGGCGTGCCGCGCGCCGTTTCCGGCACCGCATCGCCGCGCAGGGTTGCCAGCAGCTCGGCCCAGGACTCACCGGGCACGCGTGCCGGCGCGCGGCAGCAGAAGCCGGCCGCGCCCGCGGCCCAGGCCATGCGCAGCCGCGCCGCCCACCATTGCACCAGCGCCTCGGCGATCTGCCGGTCATGCCAGCGCAGGCGCGTGCCGGGGATGTGGTTGTCGGTTTCATGCGGCGCGAAGGCCGGCGCCGCGGTGTCGATCCAGGCGGCATCGGGCAGGTCGTCGGTGCCGGCCGCGCCGTCCGCCATATAGCGGTCGAGTGAAATATCGAGCAGAGGGGCCAGTCCATGCCGGGCGCACGCGGCGAGCGTGTCGTCCTCGGGCAGGTGCGGCCAGCCGCCGATCAATACGTGGTCGAACCCCAGTGCCGCCACGCGCTGCAGCGCATGCTGATCGGCTTCGGGCGTTCCGGTCAGGTCGATCTGGCAGATCCGCACATGTCCTCCCGGTGAATCGCTCCGGCGGAGCAACAAAAATCCCGGAGCGGCGCCTTGCGGCCAGCCGCCGGGATGGCTCAGCCATGCGAAGTGCGTGCCAGCGCGCCCCCGTGCGGCGACGCGCCGGTTCTCGCAGGCACCGCAAGGCGTGCGGCGCGGCGGCGCATGTGCCGATCCGGCAACGGCTTGTAAAAAGTACTGGTGGCCGCCGTGCTGATGGAAATATCGCGCAAGGCCGCGCGCGCACTGCCGGCCGGTGCATTCGCCGGTATGGTTCTTGCCCCTGTGAGCCCATGCGTGCCATCGCCGGCACGGCAGCAAGCCATCAAAGGGGACCCATGGATCAGTGGCTGGAGGCGGCGCAATGGCCGGCAATGGTGGTGACGGTGCTGGCGACCTGGCTGGTCGGCTCGCGTTCGATCACGCGGCGGCGCGCCGGCTTCTGGGTGTTCCTGGCCAGCAACGTGCTGTGGATTGCGTGGGGCTGGCACGGCGACGCCCATGCGCTGATCGTGCTGCAGCTGGCGCTGATCGCGATGAACCTGCGCGGCATGCGCGAAGCGCGCAAGGCGTGGCGGGCGGCGTCGCAGCACGCTTTTGCCGCAGCTGGCGCTGCGCGGGGCCAGCCGCTATCCTTGGACCAGTCCGGCATGCGCCGCATGCCCGGCGCCAACGCGCAACCGCCGGCAGGCGCCGGCTCCGAACGGTGACTTCACGGTCCGCCCGCGGACCAGGGCAGGTGTGCCATGGCGAAGAAAAAAATCCTGTTGCTCAACGCGCTGATCGCGGCCTCGCGCGAGGGCGAGCTGGGTTGCCGCCGCGCTGCCACCGCGGCCGCCAACCCCCATCTCAAGTCCGTGCTGACCAGCCGCGCCAACGCGTTCGCGCGGGCCGCGCATGAACTGCAGGCGTGCCTGCTCGACCTGGGCGAGGTGCCGCAGGCGTTGCCGGCCCCCGCGGCCCAGGGCATCGGCAAGCACAGTTCCGACCGATCCATCGTGCAGGCCATCAGCAAGCGCGAGCATGCGGTGCAGCGGCGCTATGCGCGGGCGCTGCGCGCGCATGTGCTGGGCTCGCGCCTGCGCGCCGTGGTGCGCCGCCAGTATCGCGGCGTGCGGTTGAACCACGAGCTGTTCCGGGTGCTGCGGCAGCAGTACCGCGCGCCGCAAGAGCGGCCGTAGCACGCGTGCGTCGCGCCACATCATCATGCCGACCGACCTCCCTGCCTTCGAACATGCCGCCCGGCTGGTGTTGATGTACGGGCTGGTGCCGCTGTGGCTGCTGGCGGGCGTGGGCGACTGGCTGTGCCACCGGGCCACGCAGATCGAACGCAACGCCGGCGTCCACGAATCCTTGCTTCACATGCTGATGCTGGCCGAAGTGGGCCTGCCGCTGCTGCTGGTGCTGTTCCTCGAGGTCAACGCGCTGCTGATCGCGGTGGTGCTGGCGGCGCTGGTGGTCCACGAGATCACCGCCTGGTGGGATGTGCACTACGCCAGCAGGCGCCGCCATATCGCACCGGTCGAGCAGCATATGCACAGCCTGCTGGAAGTACTGCCGCTGGCCGCGGCGTCGTATGTGGTGGTGCTGCACTGGGACCAGTTCCTGGCCCTGTTCGGGCGCGGCACCGAGCCGGCGCGGATGGCACTGGCGCTGAAGGCCGAGCCGCTGCCGCCGGCGTATCTGGCCGGCCTGCTGGTGGCGGTGGTGCTGCTGGCGGGGCTCCCGTATCTGGAGGAGCTATGGCGCTGCGTGCGCTGGCGCCGGCGTGAACGCG
This sequence comes from Cupriavidus nantongensis, assembly GCF_001598055.1. Lineage (NCBI taxonomy): Bacteria > Pseudomonadati > Pseudomonadota > Betaproteobacteria > Burkholderiales > Burkholderiaceae > Cupriavidus > Cupriavidus nantongensis. Next base: position 973,943 of record NZ_CP014845.1, read on the forward strand.
AGGCCCTGCTGGCGCAGGCGACGCGGGCCATGCGCGGCGGCGGCTAGGCTGCCGCCGCGCCCGCGGACGCCAGCAACCATCCGGTGGCGGGCGCTGCAGCCGGGCAGCCGGCGCACGGCGCGCCGCGTGACCGGGATCAGCCAGGCGCTTACTGCTTCGACGCCGGATCCGGCGAATCGCCCTTGGGGCCGCTTGGCGCGTCGGCGGTCGGTGCGGCGGGCGCGCCTTGCTCGCGCGGCTTCTTGCTGCGCGCGGTGTTGGTGGCCTTGTCCGACTTGGATTTGGATTTCTTCATGGTGTCCCTGGCGCCGGGGGCGGAAGCGGAGCCCATGTCGGTAGCGGCCGGCTGGTTGCGCGAGGCCGGAGGCGAACCTTCGATCGGTGGCACGCTGGGGTTCGGCACGTTCGGCGACGCCGGTGCCTGTTGAGCAAAGGCCGCCGGCAGGCAGAGCGCGGTGCCGACGACCAGTGCCGTGGTAGCGAGAGTGCGTTTCATGATGGTCTCCATTGCAAGACTACGTCGGTCGGGCCCAGGGCCCTCGGGATTGCCGGCATGCCGTTTCGGCACGCCGGCGATTCACGTGCGCGGCTCGCGGCCTTCTCCGCTGCGCGCCAGTTCGTGGTAATGGCAGATGCGTGCCAGCGCCCAGTCGGCGGCGGCTTCGCGCACGGCGTTGCGCGCACCGGCAAAGCGGCGTGTCTCGGTAAAGGCTGCGATGCCCTCCGCGTGCGACACCACGTCGTGCGCGGCATGGCCGTGGCGGCGGAATACCCAGGCAAAGCACTGCGTGCCGGCGGGGATATCGCCGTCGCCGCCGCCATCGGCCACGCCGGTGTTGGCGATCGCCAGGTCCGCGCCGGTCAGCTGCATGGCGCCGCGCGCCATCGCCAGCGACACTGCCTCGCTGGTCAGGCCATGGCGCCGGATGGTCTCGGCCTGGACGTGCAGCAGCTGTTCCTTGGCGGCCGGCGAGTAGGCCACGATCGCGCAGCGCAACACGTCGCCGCAGCCCGGCACCTCGGCGATGCGCGAGGCGATCAGGCCGGCGGTGCAGGATTCCGCCGTGACCACGTGCAGCCCGTGGCGCAGCAGATAGCGCGCGATGCCGACGTTGTTGCTGCCGCCGGCGCCGCTGTGGCTCATCGCAATCACTCGCTTGCTTTCCATTGCGTATCCGCAGTCGCGCAGTCGATTTCCCCGCAGGGCGGCAGGTTCCGTGCCAGCCAGTGCATGGCGCACGCGCGGCGCAGCAGGGATAGCGCGCGCCCGCTGGCGGCAGCGGCGGCTGCAAATGCGGGGAAAAATGTACATGCAGCGGCGGACCGCGCCTGTAAAAGCTGCGCGACGCGCGCGGCGCACACCTTGCGCGGCGGTGGCGCCCATCTTGCATGTCCGGTGCGCAACGACCCGTACGGAGAGCACTACGGAGACCACTGCGGAGACCATCACGGAGACCATCACGGAGAACGCCATGCCCGAGCAGCCGCCCATGCACCCCAAGCCGCCCGAACGTCCCGCGCACGATGCGCCGCGCACGCCGCGCCACGCCGGCAACCCCGAGGATGTGCGCAAGGGCCAGGTCACCAGTCCGCTGCCGCGCGAAGTCTTTCGCCAGCGCTTCCTGGCGCGCTTCATGGACCCGGCCTACCGGCAGGAGGACGAAGCGCTGGAACGCCTCGAGCGCATTGCCTGGGATGCCTATGCGCAAAGCCGCAAGGCGCCGCTCACGCACAAGGCCGGCGCGGGCTATGCCGACCCGGACTACGACCTCTCCGACGAATGGCGCGCGGCCAGCGAGGCGGTGCGCGTGGCGCAGCAGCGCCAGGCCGATCCCTCCACGCGTTCGCGCGTGCTGCTGGTGTGCGCGGCCTCGCGCAACGACTACACCTGCCCGGGCGAAATGTCGAAGTCCTGGCGCCTGGCCGGGCGCGCGCGCGACCAGCTGGAAGCGCAGGGCATCGAGGTCGACCTGCTCGACCTGAGCCACCTGACTTCCGACGCGCAGCTGCATATCCACCCATGCAAGGGCTGCGTATCGACCGCGATGCCGCTGTGCCACTGGCCGTGCAGCTGCTATCCCAACCATGCGCTGGGGCAGGTCAATGACTGGATGAACGAGATCTACCCGCGCTGGGCCGCGTGCCACGGCGTGCTGATCGTCACGCCGGTGTACTGGTACCAGGCCAGCAGCCCGCTCAAGCTGATGATGGACCGGCTGGTCTGCGCCGATGGCGGCAACCCGGATCCCACCACCACGCACGGCAAGGACGTAACGCGGGCCAAGGCGATCGAGCTGACGGGCTGGGACTATCCCAAGCACCTGGCCGGGCGCGCCTACGGGCTGGTCGTGCATGGCGATGTCGCCGGCATCGAAGGCGTGCGCCGCGCGCTGTCGGACTGGCTGGACTGGATGGGACTGATCGATGCCGGCGCGCAGGCGCGGCTGGACCGGTATATCGGCTACTACGAGCCCTATGCCACCAGCCATGTCGCGCTGGACCACGACACCAGCGTGCAGGGCGAAGTCGACAACGTGGCGCGCGCGCTCGCTTGCGCGGTCGCGCAGCTGCGCCATGGCCAGCTGCGCACCGCGGACCACGGCCTGGTGCCGCCGCGGCTGAAGTAGCGCAACGTGTCAAGGCAAGCAAGAGGCAACAACGGAGGCAACGATGGATCGCAGAGACAACTGGCGCGGCCCGCCGTGGCACGAAAGCGCCGTGCCCGAGGCCGATATGCGCAGCCACTACGTGGGCGCCTATGGCGTGTACGACTATGACCAGCCGGTCGACCCGCGCGAATTCGGGGGCGGCCGCGCTGCTGGCCGTGCTACCGGGGAATGGCGGCCGCAGGATGCCCCGGCCGCGCAAGCCCGCGGCCGGGCCGATCCCTACCGCCAGTTCACCGGCTACAACGAGCGCATGGACCTCTACCGCGGCGGACCGGAGCCCTGGCGGCCGGTCGGGCCGCGCAACTACCGGCGCAGCGACGAGCGCATCCTGGAAGACCTGTGCGAGCAGCTCACGCGCAGTGGCCGGCTGGACCTGAACGAGGTCGAGGTGCGGGTCGAGCAGGGCGTGGTGACGCTGGAGGGCAGCGTGCCGGACCGCCACCAGAAGTACCGCATCGAGGATATCGCCGACGAGGTCTTCGGCGTCAGGGACCTGGTCAACCACTTGCGCGTGGCCAGGGCGGCCGCGGCCGAGGGCCATCCCGGCCACGGCATGCGCATGTACTGAGGCTGCGGCGCGGAGGCCATGCCCATGTCCGGTTCGACCAAGACCGACACCAACCCGCGCGGCAACGCCGTCGGCGCGGCCGACACGGCGCTGCAGGCCGCGCTGTGCGAGCGCTTGTGGGAGAGCGGCCTCGATGCCAGCGAGATTGCGCTCGACGTGGCGCAGGGCCGCATCACGCTGCGTGGCGCGATCGGCAGCGCTGCCGACCGCGACGCGATCGAGGCCTGCGTGCGCGCGCATGCCGGCGGGCGCGACATCGTCAATCACATCGAGGTCGCGCCCGACCGCACCGGCGGCTGAGCCACGCGCGCTGGCATGGCTTTCGCACCGGAGCCAGTTCCGGCCGCTGCCAGACGCCGCCGGCCGTTCACGAGGAAGGAGACTGTCATGAGATACACCGCGATCCTTGCGCTGGCCGCGCTGCTGAGCGCACCCGCGTGGGCCCAGACCACTACCACGCGTCCTGGCGCCGACACGCGCGCGCCGGGCACGTCGGCCTCGGATGTCATGCCGGGCCAGGGCGACACGCGCCGCGCCACCCCTGCAACGCCGGCCACACCCGCCACGCCGGGCGGCCCCGGCACCCGCGCCACACCGGCAACGCCCGCGACGCCGGCCAGCCCCGCCGTCAACGAAGGGCCGCAATCGCCGCAACGGTACGACTATCCGGCTTCGGAACCGAAGGCGCCGAAGAGCCGCAAATAACTGAGGAAAAGAGCGGCCGGGCCGCGCCAGCGTCTCAGAGTCCTGAAGGCCAGGTCTCGGGCGCGCCCGGTGCCGGCGCCTCCGGCAGCGCCGGCACCGCGCTGCTGCGGTCGAACCACGCCAGCACGTCGAACTGCCGCGGCAGGATGGCGCGTGCGTAGTGGCTCTGCAGTTCCGTTTCCGGGCGGTAGATCACGCCGATAAAGCGCTCCTGCCGCGCCGGCATCAGCAGCTCGCGCAGTTCGGCGTGCACAACGCTGCCATTGCCGTCGTCGACACTGTCCCCGCGCAAGTCGATCCAGCCCTGTGCATGGCCGGCGGCGTGGAACAGGTGCTCGTAGCTGTCGGTCCGCGCCGGACGCACCTGCTTGATTTCCATCGCTCCGTCCCACGAAGTCGCCGCCGCGACGGTGCCATCGTAGGTGCTGAACCCAACCAGCGCGGCCGCGTCGCCGAAGGCCTCGCGGCATAGCTGGCCGATATTCAGCTGCCCCTGCTCGGTGCCCATCTCGGTCTGCGACGCATCACCGATGTGCGAGTTGTGCGCCCACACCACCGCGCGCGCTTCGGGCCCATGCGCGTGCAGCAGCTGCTCCAGGGTCTCGAACATATGCGTGTCGCGCAGGTTCCAGCTGTCGTCGCTGCCGTGGTACATGACACGGTAGTAGCGCTCGGCCGACGCCACCAGGCGCGCGTTCTGCGCCGCGTCGAGGAACTCCTCGTGGCCGTCGCGCGCGTAGGCCAGGCGCTTGTCGAGCAAGGCCTGCAGCTGTTCGACCACCGCGTCCTCGCAGTCGGCATGGGTGCCGTGCAGCACGGCGCGGCCGTAGCGCGCCGGGTCGCGCCGCCACGGTTCCAGGCAGCCGTAGCGTTCGCGCGCGGCCTGCGCGGCACGGGGATCGACGCCTTCCAGGTAAGCCAGCACTGCCGCCATCGAGGCGCCAAGGCTGTAGATATCGAGGCCGAAGAAGCCGGCGCGCCGGGCCGGCGCCAGCGCGGCATTGTGCGCGTGCAGCCAGCGGATAAAGCGCGCCACCTCGAGGTTGCGCCACATCCAGACCGGGAAGCGCGTGAACGCGGTGCCGGGGGATTCGGCGGGGCGCGGCGCGCGCCCGCGCACGTGGCGGTCGACCGCGGCGGCGTCAGGCCAGTCCGCCTCAACAGCAATGATGCGGAAGCCGTGGCGCGCCACCAGCTGCGCGGTCAGCGCGGCGCGCGCGTGATAGAACTCGGCGGTGCCATGCGTGCTCTCGCCCAGCAGCACCACGCGATGCTTGCCGAGCCGATCGGCGAGCGCCGCGGCACTGTTGGCAAAGGGGCTGTCGAAGGGGCTTTCGGCCGCGTGGTCGATCGCCGGCCACGGCACGGTCGCAGCCGCTATGGCGGCCACGGCGTGCGGGTCGGCCCGATGCTGTGGCATGTTTGCGCGGGCGCCGGCAGCTTGCCGGCAACCCCCAGCGTTGCGGCAAGCAGCGCGGCTCAGCCGTGAATGGTGCGGGGATCGTGGCCGAAGCTGTTGCGCGAGCGGATCTGGCCGTCGCGGCCATGGATCAGCAGTTCGACATGCTCGCGCTGGGCCTGCGAGGTGCCGGCGGCGACCGCCTCTTCCTGCGTGGCGTGGTGCGATTCGGCGTAGCGTGCGCCTTCGTGGATCACGTCCCAGCCTTCGTCGTGCGGAACGACGTGTATGTTGCTGCCCATGTCGGGTCTCCTCGGATATCGGTCCTTTTATTGTGGTCGATCTGCGCGCGCTGTCTATCCGGCGGCGTCTGACAGGCGCGAAGCGCTTCCGGTTCCACTTTCCGATGGAAATCCCTGGTTATTTGTCCGGCCTCTTGTAAGCTGGACTTGGATCGCAATCAGAGGAGCGGACCATGCGTGCAAGATTTGCCAGGGGGCTGACGCAGTCGCCGGTGACCGTGGTGGCCCGGGCGTTCGACGGAGAAGCGGTGCGCACTCCCCAGGTGGGCGACCTGGTGACGGTGTATAGCCAGGACCAGGACACCGAATTCAATATCCGCCTGTGCGAGGCGGTCGAGCCCGGCCGCTGGCGCGGCGTGGTCTACGCCATCGGCCGCGGCCAGGACGTGCTGGTCACGGCCGAGGGGCTGGAGATCGACGACGTGGTCGAGGTGATGCGGGAGGAAATCGCCTCCGTGATTCCCTGCGGCCGATCCCACTGAACGCCGCACCCGTGCGGGTGCGGACCATCCGGAATTGAGGTTTCCCGAGGCCAGGCTCACGCCGGCCGCGCGGGCTGTTTCGGCACGCCCAGCCACATCGCCAGGCCGCTTGCCAGCAGCAGCGCCGCCAGCAGGTAGAGCGCATGGTCCAGGCTGCCGGTGCGGGTCTTGATCTGGCCGATCACCCACGGGCTGACGATGCCGCTGGTGATGCCGATGCTGCTGATGAAGGCGATCCCGGCGGCGGTACCTGCGCCCGGCAGGTAGCCCGGCGGCAGCGCCCAGAACACCGGCAGCGCGGCAAAGATCAGCACCGCCGCCACCGACAGGATCGCCAGCATCGCGGCCAGCCCCGGCAGCGGCAAGGTCAGCGCCGCCAGCGCCAGCGCGCCGCCCGCGGTGCACAGCAGGAAATGGCGATGGCGCTCGCCGGTGCGGTCCGAATGCCGCGCAATCAGGATCAGGCCGACCGCGCCCACCGCATTGGGCACTACCGAATACAGGCTTACCGACATCACGTCGGTCACGCCGAAATCGCGGATCATCAGCGGCATCCAGAAGCTGAGCGCGAGCGAGCCGCAGGTCAGCGAAAAATAGATAAAGGCGAACAGGTACACGCGCGGGTTGCGCAGCACCTGGCGCAGCGCGTGCAGCGAATGGCCGCCGCCCTGCGTATGCGCGGCGGTGTCGCGCAGCAGGTGGGCGCGTTCGCGCTCGCTCAGCCAGCTGGCTTGCTGCGGCCCGTCGACCAGCAGGCGCGCGGCCGCCAGTCCCAGCAGCACCGCCGGCGCGCCTTCGATCGCGAACATCCATTTCCAGCCCTGCAGCCCCAGCACGCCGGCCATGTCGCGCATGATCCAGCCGGATACCAGCCCGCCCAGCACGCCCGCCACCGCCACGCCGGCAAAGAAGATCGCCATCACCGCGGCACGCCGGCGCGCGGGGAACCAGTAGGTCAGGTACAGCACGATGCCGGGGAAGAAGCCGGCCTCGAACACGCCCAGCAGGAAGCGCAGCGCGTAGAACTGCGCCGGCGTCGACACCGCCATCATCGCCACCGACACGGTGCCCCACAGCACCATGATGCGGGTGAAGGTCCGGCGCGCGCCGAAGCGCGCCAGCAGCATGTTGCTCGGCACCTCGCACAGCACGTAGCCGACGTAGAACACCGCGGCGCCAAGGCCGTACATGGCGTCGCTGAAACCCAGGTCCTGCTTCATCTGCAACTGGGCGAAGCCGATGTTGATGCGGTCCAGGAACGACACCACGTAGCAGACGAACAGGAAGGGAATGATGCGCAGCCAGACCTTGCGGTAAAGCGCGTCCTCGTCGCGCGCGGCGAGTGCTGCGGTGGTTGGGGCGGCCGGGGCGGAAGGCGCCAGGCTGGATAGGGACGAAAGCTCCCCTGAGACCGGATGGCTCATCGATGTTGTCTCCGTGCGGTGGTGGCTGCGGCGGTGGGCAGCCGGGCGTTTGCCGCCAGTGGGCCGCGTCTGGTGCGCGTTGGCCCGGGATGGGTTGAAAGAAAGCGCGTGGCGCAGGCGCGGACCGGGCCGCGCCTGCGCCCGGCTGTCCGGTCAGGCCGGCGTGGTGTCGGCGCTGGTGTCGGCGCAGGTGTCGGCGCTGGCGACGACGCCGGCGCGCGCCTCGGCCATCGCCGCCAGCAGCACGTCGTGGTCGCCGATATGGTTGGCCAGCAGCAGGATCAGCTGCGCGTTGGCAGCCTGGCTCTGGGCCTCGTCGAGGTCGCGGTGCATCTCGATCAGCGCTTCGTAGAAGTCGTCGGGCCGCGCCAGGTTGGGCTGGGTGTTGAGCGAATTGGGCATGGCTATCTCCGTGGGGCAGGGCTGGCGCACGTTGGTCAGGCGGCCATGCGGCCCGGCTGCGGTGCGCGCAGGTCGGCGCCGGTGGCGCGCGCCAGCGCGGCGCGGATCGCGGCCGGGTCGGGACGGTGCCAGCGCGCGCACACATGCTGGTCCGGACGGACCAGGTAGCAGGTGCCGGGCGCGGCGCCGTAGCGCGCCGCCGCCAGGCCTTCGTCGTCGCGCAGCACGGTGGCGTGGGTACAGGTCATGGGCGGCTGCGCGGCGTCGGTGACATAGACCAGCTGCAGCGGCGTGCCGGCCTGCTTCAGCGCGGCCAGGTCCGCCAGCGTGCCGGCATCGATGGCCTCCGGACTGCCGAACACCAGCAAGGTGAAATCGCCGCCGAGATACGACAGCAGCCAGCCGGCGCCGTCCACGCCGGACACCGGCGCATCGCAGCAGACCGCACCCGGCACCAGCTTGCCGCCTGCATCCGGGGCGGCGTCCCGGGTGTTCAGCGGCGAGTCGTGCAGCACCGCTGGCACCGACAGCCTGCCGCTGTTGACCAGGCCGCGCGCGAACGCATGGCGCCTCGACAGCGCCAGCACCGCGTCGCGGAACACGCGGCTGGCGGCGCTCTTGGGCGTGATGAAGTCGGTCGAGCGGGTGGAATTGCGGATGTTCTCGTCGGCGGCGAATTCGCGCTCGCTGGCGTAGGTGTCGAGCAGCCGGTCGCAGGCATGGCCCTGCAGCACGTAGGCCAGCTTCCACGCCAGGTTCTCGGCGTCCTGGACGCCGCTGTTGGCGCCGCGTGCGCCGAACGGCGAGACCCCGTGCGCGGCATCGCCGGCGAACAGGATATTGCCGTGGCGGAAGCTGTCCATGCGCTGGCAGGAGAAGGTGTAGACGCTGACCCACTCCAGCTCGAACTTCACGTCCTTGCCCAGCAGCGCCTGCACCCGCGGGATCACGCGCTCGGGCGATTTCTCCAGCACCGGGTCGGCATCCCAGCCCAGCTGGAAGTCGATGCGCCAGACATTGTCCGGCTGGCGGTGCAGCAGCACCGACTGGTGCGGGTGGAAGGGCGGGTCGAACCAGAACCAGCGCTCGGCCGGGAAATCGGCCTCCATCTTCACGTCGGCAATCAGGAAGCGGTCGCGGAAGGTGCGGCCCTTGCTGTCCAGGCCCAGCAGCTTGCGCATCGGGCTGCGCGAGCCGTCGGCGGCCACCACATAGCGTGCGGCCAGCGGGTAGCAGCCGTCGGGGGTCTCGATGGTCAGCACCACGCCGGCGTCAGGTGCGCGGCGGCTTTCCACGCCGACCACCTTGTTGCGCCAGCGGATCTCGATATTGGGCAGCGCCTGCGCGCGCTCCAGCAGGTAGCCTTCGAGGTAGTACTGCTGCAGGTTGATGAAGGCCGGGCGGCGGTGGCCGCTCTCGGGCAGCAGGTCGAAGCTGTAGACCTGCTGGTCGCGCAGGAACACCCTGCCGACATGCCAGCGCACGCCCTTGTCGACCATGCGCTCGCCGCAGCCGAGGCGGTCGAAGATGTCGAGCGTGCGCTTGGAAAAGCAGATCGCGCGCGAGCCGGTGGACAGCGTGCAGTCGTCGTCCACCAGCACCACGCGCACGCCGCGTTGCGCCAGGTCGATGGCGGTGGCCAGCCCCACCGGGCCGGCGCCGACCACGACCACCGGATGCACCGCCGCGGGCGCGGCCTCGGCGGATTGGCCGGCGCGCTGCTGTTCCGCGCAGGGCTGGTATGCGAACGTCAGCCGCTGGTAGTCGATGCTGCTCATGCTTGTGTCTCCTCCACCTGAAATGCTTTGTTGTGCGATGGCTTGCCGGGGTGCCGTCGTCAGTCCTGCAGCGCGGCCCACATTTCCTGGTCGCGCTGGGCGGTCCAGATGCGCGGGTGGCGCATGCCGCTGGCCTCGTCGTAGGCGCGCGAGACATCGAACGGCAGGCAGTGCTCGTAGATAAAGACGTGGCCGAACTTCGGGTCCATGGCGCGGCGCGTGTGCGCCATCGCGGCCTTCAGGTCGAGCTTTTCCGCCACCGCTTCCTGGCCCGCGGTGAACAGCGTGGTGACGAAGTCCTTGGTGTAGGCGATGCCCTTCTTCACTTCATCGGGCGTGGTCAGCGCGGGGCCGCGGCCGGGCACCAGCTTCTCGGGGTTTAGCGCCTGCAGCGCGTCGAGCGTGGCCGGCCATTCGGCCAGTTGCGCGTCGCCGCAGTAGCAGGCGGCGTCGTATTCGACCAGGTCGCCGGAGAACAGCACCTTCTGCTGCGGCAGCCAGACCACGGTGTCGCCCTTGGTATGGCCAGAGCCCAGGTGGGCGATGCGCACTTCCAGCTTGCCGAGGAACAGCGTGATCTCCTTGTCGAACACCAGCGTCGGCCAGGTCAGGCCGGGCACCGTCTCGACGCCGGCGAACAGGCGCGGGAAGCGTTCAATCTCGGACTTCATGTCGGCCTCGCCGCGCTCGACGATCATCTCGTAGGTGCCGCGGCTGGCGATGATCTGCTGCGCGCCCTCGGCAAAGTACGCCGACGCGCCCAGCACGCGCACCGCGTGGTAGTGCGACAGCACCACGTACTTGATCGGCTTGTCGGTGATGGTGCGGATACGCGCGATCAGGTCCTGCGCCATCGCCGGCGTGGCCGTGGTGTCGACGATCAGCACGCCGTCATCGCCGATCACCACGCCGGAGTTGGGATCGCCCTCGGCGGTATAGGCCCACGCGTTCTCGGACAGCTGGGTGAAGGTGATCTGCTTGGCTTCCAGGTCGGCCTGCGATGCGAATGCCTTGGACATGGCGTCTTTTCCTTTTGTGGGCAGGGCAAGACGGCGCGGGAATGGCCGCAAACGCATGCGGCGTGGCACTGGCTGTCTCGCCCCCGTTCGTATGGATTTCCGGATGTCGCACGGCCGGGTGGGCCGTGTCGCGACGGGGTAATGCCATCTTAGGAAAGGTCGGCAAATTAATCAATAGCTAAATGATTAGCCTATGACAAATAATTAAAGAGGCGAACCGGCGGTGGATTTGAGCTTGGGGTAAACCCGCGCGCGGCGGGTTCGGGGAGGCGTTCGATTAATATCCGGTTTTTCCGAACACACAGGACGCTGATGGCCAGACCCAGGGCGGGGACAGCGGTAACGCCGGCGGGCGCAACGGCTGCGCGTGCCGACAAGGCGCAGCGCGGCATCCAGAGCGTGGAGGTGGGCGCGCGCCTGCTCGCGGCGCTGGCCGCGGCGCGCGTGCCGATGCCGCTGGCGGCGCTGGCCGACGTGGCGCAACTGGCGCCGGCGCAGGCGCATGCCTATCTGGTCAGCCTGGCGCGGCTGGGCCTGATCAAGCGCGATCACTTGTCCGGCCGCTACGAGCCCGGACCGCTGTCGCTGCGCCTGGGCCTGCTGCACCTGGAGCAGGACGCCGCCTGGCGCGCCGCGCTGCCGCGCGCGGACGCGCTGGCGCAGGCGCTGGGCTGCAGCGTGGCGATCTGCCTGGCCGGGCCGCAGGGGCCGACCATCGTGCGCTATGTGCCGGCCACCGTGCCGCTGCACGTCAACCTGCACGTAGGCACGGTGATGGCGCTGGCGGCCACCGCCACCGGCCGCGTGTTCTGCGCGTTCCAGCCGCCGGCGCAGTGGCAGCCGTTATGGCAGGCGCAGCAGCCGGATGCCACCGCGGCGGACCTGGCGGCGTTCAGCGCCAGGCTGGCGGAAATCCGCGCGCGCGGCATCGAGCGCAGCATCGATGCGCCCAGCCCGGCCGTCAGCAGCCTCAGCGTGCCGGTGCTCGACGGCGCCGGCGCGCTGCGGCTGGTGCTGACGCTGGTGGGATCGACCGGTGCCATCGACGTCGACTGGCACGGCGCGGCGGCGCGGGCGTTGCTGGCCGCGGGTGCGGAGATCGGCGCGGAGATCGGCACGGAGCCTGGCGCGGCTGCGCGCGAACCGAACGGTGAACAGGCATGAGCGGCATGAGCGACGTGAGCGAAACCCCGCAGGACCCCGACGGCGGCAAGCCGCAGCGCGGCATCCAGTCGCTCGACAGCACCGGCCAGTTGCTCGGCGCGCTGGTGGCCGCGGGCCGGCCGCTGCCGCTGCGCGACCTGGCGCTGGCCGCGGGCATGCCGGCGGCCAAGGCCTTTCCGCACCTGGTCAGCCTGCAGAAGACCGGGCTGCTGGCGCGCGATGCCGCCGGCAACTACCGGTGCGGGCCGCTGGCGCTGGAACTGGGGCTGATCGCGCTGCAGCGGCTGTCGCCGACGCGCGAGGCCGAGCCGGAAGTGATCGAGCTGGCCGGGTCCACCGGCCTGAGCGTGGCGATGGCGGTGCTGGGGCCGCTGGGGCCCACCGTGGTGCGGCTGGAAGAATCGGCGCGGCCGCAGCATGTCAGCCTGCGCGTGGGCACGGTGCTGTCGCTGGTCCATACCGCGATTGGCCGCACCGTGGCGGCGCACCTGCCGGCCAACGTGCTGGCGGGCCTGCTGCGCAACGATGCGCTGCGCATGGCGGGCGCCGCTGCCGAGCAGGTGCTCGGGCCCGGTGGCAAGCTGGCGCCGGCCTATGCCGCGCGGCTGGCGCAGGTGCGCGCGGCGCGCATCGACAATGCGCTGAGCCATCCGGTGCCGGGCATCGACACGCTGGCGGCGCCGGTGTTCGACCACACCGGCAGCCTGGCGCTGGTGATCGCGGTGATGGGTTCCAGCGGCAGCTTCGACAGCGGCACCGAAGGCGCCACCGCCGCGCTGCTGCGGCAGGCGGCGGCACGGCTGTCGTGGCGCTTCGGCGCGCCGGAGGCGGGCTGAGAGTGCCTTGTCAGTTGTCGAGCTTGATGTTGGCGGACTTGATCAGGCCGTCCCATTTCTCGTACTGCGCGCGGATATAGCTGCCAAACTGTGCCGGCGTAGCGGGGAAGGGCACCGTGCCCTGGCTGGCCAGCCTGGAGGCCAGGTCCGGCTGCTTCAGCGCGGCGACGATCTCGCCGTTGAGGCGGTCGATCACGGCCCTGGGCGTGCCCGCCGGCGCCGCCACGCCGAACCATGCGGTCAGCTCGTAGCCGGGCACGCCGGCGGCGGCCAGCGTCGGTACGCCGGGCAACTGCTCGGACGGCTTCTGCGTGGTCACCGCCAGCGCGCGCACGCGCTTGTCGCGGATATACGGCAGTGCGGTGGAGACGCTGTCGAACATCATGGTGATGCGCCCGCCGATCAGGTCGGTCATGGACGCGGCGCTGCCCTTGTACGGAATATGCGTGATATCGACGCCGGCCAGGTGCGTGAACAGCTCGCCCGCCAGGTGCGACGACGAGCCGTTGCCGAACGAGCCGTAGGTCAGCTTGGCCGGCTCCTTGCGCGCCAGCGCCAGCAGTTCCGGCACGGTGCGCGCCGGCACGCTGGGATGCACCACCAGCACATTGGGCAGGTAGGCGACCGACGCCACCGGCGCGAAGTCCTTGAGCGGGTCGTAGCCCGGCTTGTCATAGAGGCTCTTGTTCACCGCGAGCGAGCCGAAGGTGCCGAACAGCAGCGTATAGCCGTCGGCCGGGGCCCGCGCCACCGCGATCGCCGCCAGGTTGCCGCCGGCGCCGGGGCGGTTTTCGATCACCACCGGCTGCTGCAGCCGTGCCGACAGCGCGTTGCCGATCTCGCGCGCCAGCAGGTCGGTGGCGCCGCCCGGCGGGAACGGCACCACCAGCCGCACCGGCTTGTCGGGGTAGTCCGCCAGCGCGGTCCCCGCGGCGGTGGCCGCGCATGCAAACAGCAGCCCCATGGCCGCACGCCTGATCCAACCCTGCATCGCTGTCTCCTTTCCTTGATCTGTTGCGATGGAACGGGCGTCAGTGTGTCGCAGCGGCGGCGCGCGCGGGTTCGGGATTGGCGAAGGTCGGGTTCGGCCGGATGCGCGCCGCTCAGCCAGGCTGGCGCAGCCGCGCGATGGTGCTGAACAGGGTTTCCAGCTCCACCGGCTTGACCAGGTGCGCATCGAAGCCGGCGGCCTCGGTTTGCTGCCGGTCCGTGGGCTGGCCGAAGCCGGTCAGCGCGACGAAGCGGGTCGCTTCGGTGCCCGCCACGCCGCGCATCGCGCGCACCACCTCGAAACCGTCCATGCCCGGCATGGCCAGGTCGATCAGCGCGATATGCGGACGGCAGCGCGGCGCCACGTGCAGGGCCTCGGAGCCGTCGTAGGCGATGGTCACCTCGTGGCCGCACATCTCGAGCAGCATCGCCAGGCTGTCGGCGGCGTCGCGGTTGTCGTCGACCAGCAGGATGCGCTGCACCTGCAGGTCGGCCTTGTCCTGGCCGGCGGCGGGCAGGGCGGCGTGGTGCGCATCGTCGGACCGGCGCGCGGCCGGCAGCGGCAGCCGTACCGTGAAGGTGCTGCCCAGCCCCGGCCCGGCGCTGCTGGCCGCGATGGTGCCACCGTGCAGTTCCACCAGCGAGCGGCACAGCGACAGCCCGATGCCCAGACCGCCTTGCACATCGGTGCCTGGCCGGCTCTCCTGCACGAACAGCTGGAAGATGTCGTCGAGCGCATGCGGCGAGATGCCGCGGCCCTGGTCTGTCACCCGGATTTCCAGGGTACGGTTCTGCACCGCCGTGGCGATCGTCACCACCGTGCCCGGCGGTGAAAACTTCGACGCATTGAGCACCAGGTTCTGCAGCACCTGCACCAGCCGGGTCTTGTCTGCATCCATGCGGATGGTGCCGGGCGCGCCCTGCACATCGACGCGCTGCGACTTGGCATCGAGCGCCGGGCGCGCGCCCTCGATCGCCAGCGCAAGGATCTCGTCGAGTTCCACCGGCGCGGTACGCAGCTCGATGCGGCCGGAGGTGATGCGGCCGATATCGAGCAGGTCGTCGACCAGCCGGCTCAGGTGCGTCACCTGGCGCTCGATCAGGGCCAGGCTCTGGTTGGCCAGCGCGCCGTCGCCCGGGGCCAGCCGCATCGCGGTCAGCGCGCTGCGCACCGGCGCCAGCGGATTGCGCAGCTCATGCGAAAGCGTGGCCAGGAACTCGTTCAGGCGCTGGCTGGAACGTTCCAGCTCTTCGCGGCGGCGCCGTTCGCTCATGTCTCGCGTGACCTTGGCAAAGCCGCGCAGCGCGCGCGAATCGTCGTAGACGGCGGTCAGCGTGACATTGGCCCAGAACAGCGAGCCGTCCTTGCGCACGCGCCAGCCCTCGTCCTCGATGCGCCCGGCACGCCGGGCCAGGTCCAGGTGCCGCGCCGGCTTGCCGGCGGCAATGTCTTCCTGCGGATAGAACAGCGAGAAATGACGGCCGATGATCTCGTCGCGGCGGTAGCCCTTGATATAGGACGCGCCTGAGTTCCAGCTGACGATATGGCCGCCGGGATCGAGCATGAAGAGTGCGTAGTCCTTGACCCCCTCGACCAGCAGGCGCAGCGATTCCTCGCTCTGGCGCAGCGCCTCGGCGGCGCGGCGCTGCTCGGTCAGGTCGCGCGTGACCTTGCCGAAGCCGATCAGCCGGCCGTCGGCGTCGCGCAGGGCGGTGATGATGACGTTGGCCCAGAAACGGCTGCCGTCCTTGCGCACGCGCCAGCCCTCGTCCTCGAAGCGGCCCAGTTCGGCGGCGGCTTTCAGTTCGGCGTCGGGCCAGCGCCGGGCCACGGCATCGGGCGTATAGAAGTGCGAAAAGTGCTTGCCCAGGATCTCCTCGCGCCGGTAGCCCTTGATGCGCGCCGCGCCCTTGTTCCAGCTGGACACATGGCCACCCTCGTCGAGCGTGAAGATGGCGTAGTCCTGCACAGCTTCCACCAGCGTCCGGTAGAGGGTATCCGCGGCGAGCGGAAGGTCCGGGCCGCCGGCGTCGGGGGTGCTGGCGTTGCCGGCTAGCGGCTGCGAATCGTGGGGGCGTTTTGTCATGGGATGGGTTGGCGACGTGCCGGCGCTGCCGGCGCATCGGGTCCTGATGGTGCGGTAAGGATACGCCTGCTTGCGCTTCGCCGGCACCTTCCCGGTCGGCCAAGTGCAGCACGGACGCCCCGGCAGGCCGGCGCACGGCAAGGTCGGACGCTTCCGTGCCGGGAATCAGAATGTACGGATTGTCTGGCCAGGGCGGCTCCATAGAATGGACGCACGAGGTTCTCAAGGTCTCACAGCCCACAGCGCCGATGACACAGTCCGACGATCGCCAGCCGCAGCGCGCAGCCATGCCGTGCAGCACGTGTTGCCTGATGGCCGGCGTCTGCCCTGATTGCGCGCCGCCCGGCCAGGTACGCGGCGTGCCCGGCCTGACCAGCGTGACCGGAGCAAGCGGCATCGAAGCGGCGCAACGCATGGTGCGCCTGCGCAAGGGCGAGTTCCTGTATCTGATGGGAGACCCGGTGACATCGGTCTATGCGATACGCGCCGGCACCATCAAGACCCATGTCACCACCGAAGACGGGCGCACCCAGGTGGTCGCCTTCCACTTTCCCGGCGACATGGTTGGGCTGGACAGCCTGGTCCGCCCGCACTATGCGTCGTACGCCACCGCGCTGGAAGACACCAAGCTGTGCCTGTTCGCCGCGGACGCGCTGCGCGTGGCCGCGGCCACGCTGGCGCCGCTCGGCAGCCAGTTGCTGCTGGCGCTGGACGGCCAGCTGCAGCGCGCGCGCGCGGTGCAGACCATGCTGGCACTGATGACCGCCGAGGAGCGGCTGGTGACGTTCCTGCTGTGGCTGGCGGACGGTTTCGCGCTGCGCGGTTTTTCTTCGTCGGCCTTCGTGTTGCGCATGAGCCGCGAGGAAATCGGCAGCTATATCGGCCTGACGCTGGAAACGGTCAGCCGGCAGTTCTCGCGGCTGGCCGAAGGCGGACTGATCACGGTACGGCACCGCACCATCACGCTGCTCGACAAGCCCGCGCTGCGGGCCATTGCCGCGCGCCCGATGATCCTTGCCCATGCGCCCGCGCCGAGATTGCGCATGGCGGGCGGAGCATCCGCACCGGTGCATGGGTGACATGGAACAGGACAGGTCCTCTTGCGCAAGCGTGCCGGACACGCAACCGGAAACGGACGCCGGCTGCCTGCGGCAGATCGAGGCGCTGAACCTGTCCTACCTGCTGCTGGTACAGCGGCTGATGCGCGAGAACGAGGCCGAGGCGCTGTTCCGGCTTGGCCTGGGGCGCGAGGCGGGGCGCCAGCTGGCCGCGCTGACGCCGGCGCAGACCGTCGCGCTGGCGCGCTCCGGCCGGCTGCTGTACCGGTTCCGGCTGGAGGACAGCCAGCTGGTGGCCGCGCTGACCGGGCCCAGGCCGCTGCACACCTTGCAAGGCATGCATGCCGCGATCGTCATGGCATCGCGGGATTGACACACGACTTCTGTAATCGGAGGGAATATGACAGGCAATGCGGGCAATGCGATAGCGCATGTCGATCTGAAGCGGATTACCACGGCCGCCGACCGCCGCGGCGGGTGGCTGCACGCGGTCGGCCGCACCGAAATCGCGGGCACGCTGCAGATGCAGGACATCGTCCAGGCCCTTGGCGCCGAGGCCGCCGAACAGCGCTGCATCGAAGCCGGGCTGGAAACGCTGGCCATGGCGGGACATCCGCCGGTCCGCGCGGTGGTTTTGGTGGGCCAGGGCCGGCAGCCGGCGCTGGATTTCTATGTCGACGCGGACATCAAGACGTGCTGCACGCTCGACCGCACGCTGCAGCAATGCATTGCCAGCCGCTTCACCAGCGTACTGCCGCCCGGGCTGGCGGTGCAGGTGCTGCCGCTGGCGGTCTATCCGCGCGAAGGCGGCGGGCACGAGCCGGGGCCCGAGGCGCACGCCTGGGGCGCGTGCGCGCGCGAGCTGCTGTCCGGTGGCGAGATGCAGCAGCGGCTCGCGGTCGTGTGCGCCTACCTGTCGGTGCTGCAGGACGCGCAGGGCCTTGCCGAGCGGCTTGGCTTCCTGCAGCAGAACCTGCTCGACCAGGGCCAGGAGGCGCTGTCGTGGCGCCTGCGCCGGCACCGCAGCGTGGAAGGACGCACGCTGGCGCAGGCACTGGAGGGGCTGGCCCGGGCCGCGGACGGGGCGCTGTACGAGTTCGGCACCCGCTACAGCCGGGAGCGCGCCAGCTACCAGATTGAACAGATGCAGCACGTGCACGACCAGATCGCGCGCTTTCGGGACAGCTGCCGGCTCGCGCCTGCGCAGCCCGGCCCCCGGCACGCCGTGCGGACGGCGGGCTGAGGGCGTGCAGAGGGCGTGCAGAGGGCGTGCGGGGTCAGATGCCGGCCATGCAGGTGTACTTGATCACCAGGTAATCGTCGATGCCGTAATGCGAGCCCTCGCGGCCCACGCCCGATTGCTTGACGCCGCCGAACGGCGCCACCTCGTTCGAGATCAGGCCCGTGTTGACGCCGACCATGCCGTATTCCAGCCGTTCCGAGACGCGCCAGACCCGGCCGAGGTCGCGTGCATAGAAGTAGCTGGCCAGGCCGAACTCGGTGTCGTTGGCCATGGCGACCACGTCGTCCTCGGTGTCGAAGCGGAACAGCGGCGCGAGCGGGCCGAAGGTTTCCTCGCGCGCCACCAGCATGCCGGGCGCGACGTCGGCCAGCACCGTCGGCTGGAAGAAGGAGTGCCCCAGCGCATGGCGCTGGCCGCCCTGCAGCAGGCGCGCGCCCTTGCCGAGCGCGTCGGCGATATGCTCTTCCACCTTGGCCACGGCCTTGTCGTCGATCAGCGGGCCGATGCGCACGCCGTCGTCCATGCCGTTGCCCACCTTCAGCGCCGCCACCGCGGCCACCAGCTTCTGCGCAAACGCCTCGTACACGCCGGACTGCACGTAGATGCGGTTGGCGCAGACGCAGGTCTGGCCGGCATTGCGGTACTTGGAAACGATCGCGCCTTCGACGGCAGCGTCGAGGTCGGCGTCGTCGAACACGATAAAGGGCGCGTTGCCGCCCAGTTCCATCGACACCTTCTTGATGGTGGCGGCGGTCTGCGCCATCAGCACGCGGCCGACTTCGGTCGAGCCGGTGAAGGTCAGCTTGCGCACCAGCGCATTGCTGCTCATCTCGCCGCCGATCGCGCTGGCCGAGCCGGTCACCACCGACAGCACGCCGGCGGGGATGCCGGCGCGCTCGGCCAGGGCCGCCAGCGCCAGCGCCGTCAGCGGTGTCTGCGAGGCGGGTTTGACCACCATGGTGCAGCCGACCGCCAGCGCCGGGCCGGCCTTGCGGGTGATCATGGCGGCGGGGAAGTTCCACGGCGTGATCGCGGCGCAGACCCCGACCGGTTCCTTGGTCACGACGATGCGCTGGTTGCTGACCGGGGCGGGAATGGTATCGCCATAGACGCGCTTGCCTTCCTCGGCAAACCACTCGATAAACGAGGCCGCGTAGGCGATCTCGCCGCGTGCCTCGGCGATCGGCTTGCCCTGCTCGGCGGTCATGATGCGGGCCAGGTCTTCCTGGTTCGCCATGATCAGCTCGAACCACTTGCGCAGCAGCGCCGAGCGTTCCTTGGCGGTGCGGGCGCGCCATGCCGGCAGCGCGCGGTTGGCGGCCTCGATGGCCTGGCGGGTCTCTTCGGCACCCAGTTGCGGCACCTGGCCGACGCGCTCGCCGGTGGCGGGATTGGTGACGTCGATGCGGCGCTCGCCATCGATCCAGCGGCCGTCGATCAGGCATTGCTGCCGCAGCAGTGAAGAATCCGTGAGGTTCAGCATGGTTGTCTCGGTGTATGCCGGCAGTAGCGCCGGTTCTTTGTCGTTGGGCGGAGACAACGATTGTAATCCCGCTACCCGGGGGTGGTCCCGGACGGTGCCGGGGCGGGCGGGGCCTCGATGCCCCAGTCGCCGTATTCGAGCCAGTCGTCGCCTAGCAGTTCGATGGGGTGCTGGGTGCGGCTGGAGCCGTTGCCGCAGCGCATCGAATCGACCGGGCAGTATTGGTCGCAACCCCAGCAGATGCGCTCGGGATGGCTGGGATGGATGGGAAATTTCTTGGCCATGATGGCCCATTATGTCGACGCTTCCGGACCCCGGACTTGTGCGGGATCAAGGCGGCACCAACAGTGCTGTGACCCCGGGAAATCGTCGAGATCAACGCCAGCCGTCGGCGTCGAGGCGCGTCCAGCGGTCCGGTACTTCACCGTCGTCGGATGCAAGCAATAGTGTCTCGCCGCAGTGGCCGCAGCGGTACACAAACGCATTCTGTCCGCTCGCCATGCGCAGCGTCGCCGATATCGCCAGCCGCGGATGCGGCGGCACATGGCCGGGGCGGTCGAGTTGCGACTCGCACAGGTCGCATAGAGACATGGTGTTTTTCCTCCGCGCGAACCGCTGTGCCCGATAATGCTGTGGTGCAGCATTCGCTGTTTCAGTATAGCGGTGCAGATTCGAAGCGACAGGTGCGCGAACGCACCTTATTCGCCAAGGAACTCTGCTACCACTTCCATGCCTTCGATGTGATCCGCTACCACCTTGGCGATGGTAATCAGCGGGATCGCGAGCAGCATCCCCCACACGCCCCACAGCCATGTGAACAGAAGCAGTGCCACGAACACCGCCACGGCGTTCATGCGCGCCATGCGCCCGGTCATCCACGTGGTGATGACCGAACCGATCAGCGTGGCGATCAGCAGCGAGCCGCCGGCCGCGGCGGCGGCCATGCCCAGCGTGCCGAACTGCATGAACGTCGCCATGCCCAGGCACAGCGCGATCGCCAGCGCGCCGAAGTAGGGCACCAGGTGCAGCGCCGCCGCCGCAATCGACCAGCTGCCGGCGTTGTCGACCCCGAGCCATTTCAGCAGCAGCCAGGTACACACGCCGAGGCCGACGTTGGTCACCAGCAGCATCCCCATATAGCGGCGGATCGAGCGGTTGACCTCGTCCAGCATGTGCACGCTGATCTTCTTCTGCGAGATAGTGGTGCCGACCATCTTGATGAACTTGCGCTTGAAGGTATCGCCGGCAAGCATCAGGAAATACAGCAGGAACACCACCACCACCGCCTGCGCCGCCATGGTGAAGATGCTGACCGAGCCGGCCAGCAGCATGTTGTTGATCTGGCCCGCCGACTGCTCCACCACTACCTGCGTGCCGCGCGCCGGCGGCGGCTGGCCGGTGCCGCTGAGCACGGTGGCGGCGCGGCGTATCTTCTGCCACATCGAGTCGTCGCCGCTGAGCAGCGCGCCGACCGAGCGCGACAGCTTGCTGGCCATCTCCGGCAGGCTGTTGACCATCGACTCGACCTGGCCCTGCAGCAGGTAGGCGCCGCTGAGCAGCGCTGCCAGCAGCGCCAGCAGCACCAGGGTGCTGGCCAGCGAGCGTGCCAGCCCCAGCCGCTGCAGCGCGCACACCAGCGGATCGAGCAGGTAGGCCATCACCACCGCAATCACCACCGGCACCAGGAAATCGCGCGCCACGTGCACGGCGTACAGCGAGAACAGCACCGCCAGCACCATCAGCGCGGTGCTGGCGCGATGCAGCGCGGCGGCGACGGCGGCATCGGTCAGCAGCGCGGGCGCTGGCGCGGACGGGTCCGTGGCCGCCCCGGCGGGGCGGCCATCGTCGCTGCGTAGCGGGACGGGCTGCGCGGGCAGCCCCGGGGCGGTGGGATCGGGAACGGTCGACATAGCCGGGCGCTTCGGCAAAAGGCCTGGCGCTACCCTCGAAGATAGCTTGCGGGCAGGCGTTGGACTGTCGGACGCCGCCGCCTGCCGCTGTCAGACAAGCGCGGCAGCGCGCGTGCAGGCGCCGCGCAAACGACACCGCCCGGCGGCCAGCATGGCGCTGGCGGCCGGGCGGCGCGTGGCAGGACCGGGCGACTTCAGCCGGTCACGGTCTTGGTCTCGAGGAACTCGGCGATGCCTTCGGGGCCGTACTCGCGGCCGTTGCCGGAAGTCTTGTAGCCGCCGAAGGGCGCGGTGATATCCATCATCGCGCCGTTGATGCGCACATTGCCGGCGCGCAGCCGCGCGGCCAGCCTGCGCGCGCGCGCCGGGTCGGACGAGGCGACATAGGCGGCCAGGCCGAAGTCGGTGTCGTTGGCGATGGCCACGGCTTCGTCTTCGCTGTCGTACGGCAACAGGCACAGCACCGGTCCGAAGATTTCCTCGCGGGCGATGGCCATGTCGTTGCGCACGTCGGCAAAGATGGTCGGGCGGGCATAGAAGCCGCGCGCCAGGCCTTCGGGACGGCCCGGGCCGCCGGCGGCCAGCCGTGCGCCTTCCTCGAGGCCGACGCCGATCAGGCGCTGCACCTTGTCGTACTGCCCGCGATTGGAGATCGGGCCCATCTTGGTCTCGGGGTCCGTCGGATCGCCCACCTTCACCGCATTGGCAACCGCCGCCGCGATCTGCACCGCTTCCTCGTAGCGTGCGCGCGGCACCAGCACGCGCGTGGGCGCCACGCAGGTCTGGCCCGAATTGACCATGCACTGGGCCACGCCGCTGGTCACCGCGGCCTGCAGGTCGGCGTCGTCCAGCACGATCAGCGGCGACTTGCCGCCCAGCTCCTGCGCCACGCGCTTGACCGTGGGCGCGGCGTTGATCGCCACTTCGACGCCCGCGCGTGTCGAGCCGGTGATCGACACCATGTCGACCCCGGGATGCGACGACAGCGCGGCGCCGACCACGCGGCCTTCGCCATAGAGCATGTTGAATACGCCCGGCGGCGTGCCGGCGGCATCCATGATCTCGGCAAAGATCTGCGCGTCCAGCGGCGCGATCTCCGAGGGCTTGAGCACCACGGTGCAGCCGGCCGCCAGCGCCGGCGCCACCTTGGCCGCGATCTGGTTCAGCGGCCAGTTCCACGGCGTGATCAGCGCGGCCACGCCGATCGCCTCGCGCAGCACCACGCTCTTGCCGCGCGGGCTTTCGAAGGCGAAGTCGCGCAGCGCCTGCAGCGTCGCCTGCAATTGACCCAGCCCGATCGCCGCCTGCAGGTTGGTGGCCAGCGTGATCGGCGCGCCGATTTCCTGGCGCACCGCCTGCGCCAGGTCGGCCATGCGCGCCTGGTAGGCGGCGATGATGCGCTCGAGCAGCGCGATGCGGGTTTCGCGGGTGGAGACCGACCACGCCGGGAAGGCCGCGCGCGCGGCGGCGACGGCGCGGTCCACGTCCGCGGCGGTGCCCATGGCAAGCCTGCCCGCCACCGCTTCGGTGGCCGGGTCGATGATGTCGGCCTGGGTGGCGCCTGCAGCGGGCTGCACCCATTGGCCCTGGATATAGAACTTGTCGACGTTATGCATGTCCGGTTGCCTCGATGGATTGGTTTTCGGTCAGACCGGACGGTCGCCGATGATGGTGGCGCGGTTCATGTGGCGCACCGCGGGGAAGTAGTCCTGCACGGCGTAGTGCTGGGTGGAGCGGTTGTCCCACAGCGCGATCGTGTCCGGCTGCCAGCGCAGCCGCACCTGGTATTCGGGCGCGGCGGCCTGGCGGTACAGGTACTGCATCAGGTCCAGTTCCGCGGGGCGGAAATCCGAACCGAAGCGGTACGGCTGTTCCTTGGCGAAGTTGGCGAAGTGCGTGGTGAAGGCCTCGTTGACGAACAGGATCTTCTCGCCGGTTTCCGGATGGGTGCGTACCACCGGGTGCACCATGGGCGGATACTTGGCGCGCATCTCGGCGTATTTTTCCTCACTCAGCGCGGTGCCGAATGCCGGCATGGCGTCGTGCACCGCCTTCAGCCTGGCGATGCGGTCCTTCATCTCCTGCGGCAGGTTGTCGTAGGCCGCGGCCATGTTGATCCAGATGGTGTCGCCGCCGACCTCGGGGCACTCCAGGCAGCGCAGCATCGAACCCATCGACGGGATCTCGCGCCACGACACATCGGAGTGGTACAGGTTCTCGCGGCCGCGGGTCTTGTCGTTGCGGCCGAACACCACCAGTTCCGGATGCTCCGGATGGTTGGTGAACATCGGGTGGACCTCGAGTTCGCCGAAGCGCCGCGCCACCGCAACGTGCTGGGCCGGCGTGATGGCCTGCTTGCGGAAGAACAGCACCTTGTACTTCAGCAGTGCGCGGCGCAGCGAGAGATAGGTGTCGTGGTCCAGCGTCTCGCGGAAATCGATGCCCTCGACCTCGGCGCCGATGGTCGGCGTGCAGCGGCGCACGGTGAACGGAAAGGGCTCGTGCTCGAGCGCCCGGTAGTCTTGCGGGCTGATGGTGGCCGGTGCGGTGTCTTGCATGGTGGTCTCCTTGGTAGTGTTGTGCCAATGCAGGTGAGGGGTGGGGACGCGGAGCGCTGGTGACGATGGATACTGCCATCACCTGTCATAACAGGTCAATAGGTTGGGACCTTACCTGTCATGATAGGTATAATCCGCCGCAATCATTCGCATCACCCAGTTCGGAGCCGCCCTCGGGCGGGATACACGTGGCACTGCCCAGGTTCAAAGAGATCGAAAGCGAGATTCGCCAGCGCATCGCCAGCAACACCTTCGGCCCAGGGGCGAAGCTGCCGTCCGAGGCCGAGCTGATGGCCGAGTTCGGCGTCAGCCGCATCACCGTGCGGCAGGCCCTGTCCGGCCTGCACAACGCCGGGCTGATCGAGAAAGTGAATGGCAAGGGCAGTTTCGTCACGCGCCCGGCCGATACCCCCAGCCTGGGCGCGCTGACCGGCTTCTACGAGACCGGCCGGGCGCGGGGCCGGCTGGCCTACGGCAAGCTGGCGTCGGTGCGGCTGTTGCGGGCGCCGCCCCATGTGGCGGCGGCACTGGGACTGGAGCCGGGCGAGAAGGTGCTGAGCGTGGCCACGGTGCGCTACTGGGACGACGTCGCGGTCGCGTACTTCAACCTGATGGGGCCCGAGCCGCTGATGCGCCGCCTGGTGCAGGAAGATGTCGAGACCAACGACGCCATGGCACTGTTCGAAAGCCGGCTGGGGTATCGCTTGCGCGACGTGGCGATGGAAGCCAGCGCGATCGCGGCGCCGGCCGACGTGGCCCGCAAGCTCGGCGTCGACCAGGGGCTGCCGCTGTTGCGCCTGCGCTGCACGCCGCACGATATCGAAGGCACGCCGCTGTTCTGCGCGGACTTGCTGTTCCGGCCGGACCGCTATGCCTACAAGTGGACGCTGACGCGCTGATGTGCTGAGCCCAGCGCCGGCTGGTTGCAGCATGCGCCGCCAGGGCGCGACGCTCCGGTGATCATCAGGTACCCGCGCGGTAACTTTTACCGGCCGCGCGTACTTCTTACTGTGGCGCAGGCACGCACTGCGCGGTGCGCGCGTCGGCGCAGTGCTGCACTGCGCCCGTCCCAATCTGGTACGTCAGTTGCGTCTTCTCCAGTGCAGCGGCGCCGTCGGCGCCCCGCCGGCAGGCTGTGCCATGCAGCAAGGCTTGCCGCCAATCTGCCAGATGGAGGACAACATGAGAACACCCTTGCGCATCGGCACAGCCTTGCTCGCACTTGGCATCCTGGCGGGCTGCACCGCCACCGGCAGCACCAGCGGCTCCGGCTCGCTGTCCGGATCGGGCTCGGTGACGGAACAAAACCGCAGCCGCAGCACGCCTGGCGCGAGCACGTCCACCGGCACCTCGGGTGCGACCAGCACCACCAGCCCAAGCGGTACTTCGAGCGGCGGCAGTGGCGCCGCCAGCGGTTCCGGCACCGCCCGCTGACCGCGGCGCAGCCGCCTGCGCCAGCACGGGCGGCTGCGTTGTGATGTCATCCCGCTAACGGTCGCGGCCGGTATTGACGCGTTCGTCGCGCCGCGCCGGCACGATGCCTTCATCGGCCAGCCGCTGCTGCAGGTCGTTGTTGGCGACGTACTTGAAGTCCTTGTCGATTTCCCGGGTGACCACATCGGTCACGCCGGGCGGCAGGGCTTTGCGCAACAGCCCCAGGAAGCGCGGCGCCGCGATCAGCGCCAGTTCATCGAAGCGCTGCTTGTTGCGCGCGTCGTCGAGGTAGTCGGCCACGCGCCGGGCAAACAGCTGCGCTTCCTGGTGCAGCTCGTCCTCGCCCGCCGAAGACGTGACGGTCGACGGTCCTACCTGGTGGGCGCCGGGGTGTCCCGCGTCGCCCTGGACGGCAGCCTGGCCGCGGCGGCCGTAGGCGTCGCGGCGCAGGTCGGCACGGTCGGCGTGCGCGGCCACGTCGGTGATTTCCTTGACGACTTCGAGCGGGGCGCTGTCGCCATGCGAGGCAAAGATGCGGGCGACGGATTCGTCCGCCACCAGGATCCAGATGTTCTTCATGATCGCTCCGGTTGCCGGCCCCGAACACAGGGCCCTCCGGCACCTGTTGCAAGGGATACGCCATCCGGTGCGCGCCCGGGCGTTGGCGGTAGCAGGCCGCGCGCGCGGCCCGGGATGCCGGCCGCGGCACACGGTTGCAGTATCGACAGGCAAACCGTGCAACTTTTTCAGGCAAGCGGCGCTGGCCGCGCCGGGCTCGGCCGGCGGCGATCCGGCTACCAGACGCCGAAGAACACGCCGGCCT
Source organism: Cupriavidus nantongensis (assembly GCF_001598055.1). NCBI lineage: Bacteria > Pseudomonadati > Pseudomonadota > Betaproteobacteria > Burkholderiales > Burkholderiaceae > Cupriavidus > Cupriavidus nantongensis. The sequence goes on from NZ_CP014845.1 coordinate 1,000,277, forward strand.
GCTTGTACACATTGGTCTTGGCCGCGACCTCTTCGTTGGTCACCGTCACGCGCGGCTTGAGCGTGCAGAACCAGTCCAGCAGGCGCAGCCGCATGGCGCTGCGCACGGCTTCATGCCCGGGATCGGCGCCCAGGTCGAAGTACTCCTGCGGATCGTTGTGCAGGTCGAACAGCTGCGGCCGGAACCCCTGCCAGTGCACGTATTTCCAGCGCGCGTCGCGCACCATCCAGGCGCGGCATTCGCCGGGATGGCGGCCCAGCGCGACACGCGCGCCGCGGTAGGCATAGTCCAGCTCGGAGACCACGGCATCGCGCCACGCACCCGCACCCTCTCGCGCGGCGGCGCGTGTCAGGTCCAGCAGCGAGCGGCCTTCGACGCGGTGGTCGGCGGGCGGCAGCCCCAGCGCATCGAGCACCGTCGGCACCACGTCGACCGCGCTGACGAGGTTCTCCTGCGCGGTGCCGCGGGTCGCGTCGGCCTGCGGCGAGGGGTCGTAGACGATCAGCGGGATGTTCTGCACGGTGTCGTAGAACTGCTCCTTCTCGCCCAGCCAGTGGTCGCCGAGGAAGTCGCCATGGTCGGCGGTGAAGACGATCAGCGTGTCGTCCCAGCGCCCCAGCCGTTCCAGCTGCTCCCACAGCAAACCGAGCCGGTCGTCGATCTGCTGGATCAGGCCCTGGTAGGCAGGGCGCACCGTGTCCGAGACCTCGGCGCGCATGAAGTTGGCGCATTCCTCCTGCGTGCGATACGCCGACAGCACCGGATGCGGGTCTTCCAGTTCGGCCTCGTGGCGCTGCAGCGGCAGGCAGTCGTCCAGCGCATAGGCGGCGTGGTACGGCGCGGGCGCGAGGTAGGGCCAGTGCGGCTTGACCAGCGACAGGTGCAGCACCCACGGATCGTCGCCGCGCGCGGCGATGTACTGCATGGCCTGGCCGACGGTGTAGGCGGTCTCGGAATGCGGCTCGGCCACGCGCGCCGGCAGTCCGGCGTTGCGCATGTGCCAGCCGGAGACGATCTCGCCTTGCGCGTTCTCGGCGCTGATCACGTAGTCGGTCCACGGATCGGCGCTGTCGTAGCCTTGCCGGCGCAGCCAGTCGGCGTAGGCGCTGCGCGGCTCGGCGTGATGGCCGTCGTGGCGGTCGACTTCGGTGAAGTGGCCGCTGCGCAGCAGCGTCTCCAGCTCGGTGCCGCCGTCCAGGTGCAGCCGCTTCAGGTTGGCGTTGTCGGGCATCACATGGGTCTTGCCCGCCAGCGCCAGCGCGCGGCCGCTGTCCTTCAGGTATTCGCCCAGCGTGACTTCGCCGACCGACAGCGGCACGCGGTTCCAGGTGGCACCGTGGCTGCTGACGTAGCGGCCGGTGTAGAAGCTCATGCGGCTGGGGCCGCAGACGCCGGAGGTGACATAGGCGCGGTCGAAGCGCACGCCGCGCGCGGCCAGGGCATCGATATTGCGCGTGCGCAGCGTCGGGTGCCCGTAGCAACCGAGATGGTCGCGCCGCAGCTGGTCGCACATGATGAAAAGGGTATTGCGGATCGTCATGGGCGGATCGTCATGGTCGATAAGGTTGCGGGAAGCCGGCTGGCGGCATCAGTCGCCGGTATAGCCCGATGCCCTGACCACCGGCGCCCATTTGGCGGCGTCTGCCTTCAGCACGCCGGCGAAGGCCTCGGCGGACCCGGTGGCCGGTTCGAGCCCCAGCTTCAGGAATTTGTCGCGCACGTCGGGCGACTGCACCGCCTTGACGATGGCGGCGTTGAGCCGCTCCAGCGCCGCGCGCGGGGTGCCGGCCGGCGCCAGCACGCCATAGCGGCCTTCGCCCTCGATGCCCTTGTAGCCGAGTTCGGTAAAGGTCGGCACGTCCGGCAGCGCCACCGAGCGGTGCGTGCCCGAGGTCGCCAGCACGCGGATCTTGCCGGCGCGATGCATCTCGGTCAGGTCGGCCAGGGTGTCGACCGAGGCCGGCACCTGCCCGCCGACCAGTGCGCTCATCAGCGGCGCCGAGCCGTTGAACGGCACGTGCAGCATGTCGACGCCGACCTGCTTGCCGATCATCAGCCCGAAGAAATGCGGAATGCTGCCGAGCGCGGGCGACGCGTAGGAATTGTTCTGCGCACCGGCCTTGATCCACGCGACGTAATCCTTCAGCGTGCGCGCCGGGCTGCCCGGACCGGTGGCCAGCGCCAGCTGGAAGTTGGCGGCCTGCGCCACCGGCGTGAAGTCGCGCTGGATGTCGTAGTTGAGCTTGCGGTAGACCAGCGGCGCGATGGTCATCACTGCCGAGTTGGCGACCACCAGCGTATTGCCATCGGCCGGCTGCGTGCGCGCGTAGTCCATCACCAGCCGCCCGCCGGCGCCGGGCTTGTTCTCGATCACCACGGTCTGGTTCAGGGTCTCGCGCAGCTTGTCGCCGACCAGGCGCGCGGCCAGGTCGGCGGTGCCGCCGGCGGGGTAGCCCACCAGGATGCGCAGCGGCCGGTCGGACTGCGCGCTGGCCGGCGCGGACCAGGCCGCGGCGGCTGCCAGCAGGCATGCGGCAAGGCGGTGAACGAAGTTGCTGGGGCTCACGGTGTCTCCTGTCTGTTATGCGCCGGCGGCCGGCATGGAGAGGAAGCTAACACCCGTCGATATAATTGACAAAGTCAACTAAATCGGGGGTGTGGCATGGCGCGCGAGAACATCGGGAACGACAGCAACCGCCTGCAGCGGCCCCGCCGGCTGGCCGATTTCATCAACTACCGGGTCTACCATTTGAACCGGGTCGCGCTGGGCGCGGCGGCGCTGCACCTGCGCGCGCGGGCGGGCGTGACGCGGCGCGAATGGCGCATGATTTCGTTCCTGGGCGAGCAGCCCGGTACGCGGCTGACCGAACTGGCGCAGAGCGCCGGCCTCGACAAGGTCCTGGCCAGCCGCGCCGTGCACGCCTTGGTGGTGCGCGGCCTGGTGCGCCGGGAAATACGTTCGCACGACCGGCGCGCGGCCGCTTTCACGCTGACGGAGGAGGGCGAGGCGGTCTACCGCACCGCCTTTGCGCAGGCGCGTGCCTTCAATACGCAGCTGGCCGCCTGCCTGACGGCCGAAGAGGCGCGGGTGCTGTCGCGCTGCCTCGACAAGCTGCAGGCGCAGGCCGGCGCCATGCTCGCCGAGGCCCAGGCCTTGCCGCAGCCTGCGGGCGAGGCGCCGGCGTGGGAGCTGCAGCGGGTGTGGCGCGGGGAGAAGGGATAGGCCACGCCCGCCTGCAGCCTTCAACCCCGCGCGGCTGACTTCGGTCCTGCAGAACCCATGTCCTGGCCCTCGGCAAAGGCCGAGGCCGCCTCCAGCAGCCAGCTACGCAGATGCTGCATGGCATGGCTCATCGGGCGCGTATCGGGCTGGACCAGGTAATACGCGCTGGTGGAGCGCAACGAGCGGGCCACGGGGCTCACCAGCTGCCCGCTCGCCAGGTACTCCTCCACCAGGAAACGCGGCACCAGGCCGATGCCCAGGCCGGCCCGCGCCGCGGCGATGACCATGCTGTGGTGGTCGAAGCGGGCGCCGCGCATGGCGTTGACGTCGTCGATGCCGGCCGCCTCCATCCATTGCTTCCAGCCGAAACTGCGCGTGGCCAGGTGCAGCAGCGGCGCATGCGCGATGTCGTGCGCGTCGAGGCGCTTCTTGCGGCCGAACAGCTGCGGGTGGCACACCGCCACGGATTCCTCGCCGAACAACAGGTCCGCCCGCGCGCCGGGATAGACCGCTTCGCCGAAATGGATCGCCGCGTCGTAGGGCGTGCCGTCGAACAGGAACACGTCGGACTGGGCGCTGATATTGACCACCACCCGGGGATGGCGCGCGTAGAAATCGGGCAGCCGCGGGATCAGCCATTCGACCGCCAGGGTCGGCACGCACGCCAGCTCGACGGTACCGCCCGCGCCTTCGTGCGCCATCACCTCGAGCGTGTCGCGCTGCAGCTTGCGCAGCATTTCGCGCACCTGGACGCTGTACAGCGCACCGGCCGCGGTCAGCGTGATGCGCTGGTTGGCGCGGTGAAAGAGTTGCACGCCGAGCAGGCTTTCCAGCGCGGCAATCTGGCGCGAGACCGCGCTTTCCGTGATGAACAGGTCGGCGGCGGCGCGGCGCAGGTTCAGGTGCAGCGCGGCGGCTTCGAAGGCGCGCAGGCTGGAAAGGCTGGGAAGGCGTTGCCGCATCGCGGGAAGGGAAGGGTAGTTGATGACATAAAGTCATCATCCTATACCGAAATCTCGCTTGAACCGGCGGACTTGATGAGAAATGATTCAGCCCTGGTCCCGCGGCCCCCACCATCGCGGCACCGCCATAACGACAACCATCAGGTAGACAGGAAAACAACAATGAAACGCTTGTTCAGCGCGCTGGCCGCCGGCACTTTCGCCTTTGGCATGACCCTTTCCGGCATCGTCGCCGCCGACGATTTCCCCGGCAAGCCCGTCCGCATCATCGTGCCGTATCCGCCGGGCGGCACCACCGACATGGTGGCGCGGCTGGTCGGCGAGCGGCTCGCGCTGCAATGGAAGCAACCGGTGCTGGTGGAGAACCGCCCCGGCGCGGGCGGCATCGTCGGCACCGGCGTCGCCGCCAAGTCCAGCGCCGACGGCTATACGCTGCTGATGGGCTCGGTGGGCGAGTTCGGCATCAACCCCACCCTGTACAAGAAGCTGCCCTATGACGCCGCGGCCGATTTCGCGCCGGTGACGATGGTGGCGCGCGTGCCCAACGTGGTGGTGCTGTCGCCGGCATTTGCCGAGCGCGCGCAAGTGCAGACGCTGGCGGAGTTCATTACCTACCTGAAGGCCAACCCCAGGCGCGTCAACATGGCGTCGGCGGGCAACGGCACCTCGACCCACCTGGCCGGCGAGCTGTTCCAGCGCATGACCGGCACCGAGATGAGCCACGTCGCCTACAAGGGCAGCAGTCCGGCGATTGCCGACCTGATGGGCGGCAGCGTCGACGTGATGTTCGACAACCTGCCGGCGTCGCTGCCGTTCGTGCGCTCCGGCAAGCTCAAGGCGCTGGCGGTGACCACGCCGGCGCGCTCGTCGGCGCTGCCCAATGTGCCGACCGTGGCCGCCGCCGGCCCGGTGCCGGGCTTCGACGCCAGCCCGTGGTTCGGCCTGCTGGCGCCGCGCGGCGTATCGAGCGCGGTGGCGCAGAAAATCAGCCAGGACCTGGCGCGCGCGCTCGGCGATCCCGCCGTGCAGTCCCGCATGCGCGACCTCGGCGCGGAGCCGGCGCCGAGCACGCCCGAAGCCTTCGCCGAGGTGCTGAAGAAGGACCGCCAGAAGTGGGGCGAGATCGTGCGCCTGTCCGGCGCTTCGGTGGACTGAGTCTGGACTCAAAGCCGTCATTGATTTTCATCTCGTTATCAGGCCGATGGGCCTTCCCTGCATCATGAGCAACAACATCAACCAACTCGTTTCCCTGCACCTTGGCGCAACCGGCGCCGAACGCCTGTCCGCGCTGGTGAGCGCGCCCGCGCAGCTGCCGGCCGGCGCAGCCGGGCACCCGTCGCGCGCCGAGATTGCCCACGCGCTGAACCTGGTGCTGTTCGCCGGCATCCTCGAGCGCGTGCCGACCGGCAAGGCCTACACCGAAGACGTGGCCGCCGCCGGCGGCAAGGTCCACTTCGACCATGGCGCGCTGCGCACCGTGCGCTGGCCCGACCATGGCGCGCTGCCCGCCGGCGAGGCCGCGTTTACGCGCATCCTGCGCCCGCTGGGCTACCGCCTCAACGGCACCTATCCGCTCGACCGCATCGGCATGACCGGGCGCTCGTACGCGCATGAAGACGCGCCGGAAGAGATCGCGCAGTTCTTCGTCAGCGAGCTGCATCCCGAGCGTTTCAGCGCAGGGTTCCAGCAGGCGGTCAGCCGCGTGCTCGAAACCTCGGTCGATCCGCTGACGCCGCGCGCGCAGGCGCTGCTGTGGGAACTCGAGCGCGAAGGGTCGCTGCCGCTGGCGGAGGCCGGCGAGCTGATCGGTGCGCTGGCGCGCTGCTTCGAGCGCCATCACGCAGCGCCGCGGCTGGCCGACTACGAGGCGCTGCTGGCCGAATCGGCCGAGATGGCGTGGATCGCCACCGAGGGCAATGCCTTCAACCACGCCACCGACCGCGTCGAGGACGTGTTCGCACTGGCCGAGGCGCAGAAGCGCCTGGGCCGGCCGATCAAGGACAAGGTGGAAGTGTCGCGCAGCGGCCGCGTGCGGCAGACCGCGTTCCGCGCCGACCCGGTGCGCCGTACCTTCGTCGGCGCGGACGGCGCCGAGGTGGTGCGCGAGGTGCCGGGCTCGTTCTACGAGTTCATCACCCGCGACCGCTACGTCGATGACACGCAGGCGGTCACGCGCACCGACCTGGGCTTCGATGCGGGCAATGCCCAGGGCATCTTCAAGATGACCGCCGCGGCATGCTGAGGGCGGCCTGACCATGACTGCCGCCTACCCGTTCGTCCCCGCGCTGCGCGAGCCGGAAGGTTCGCCGATCCGCGAGCTGTTCAAGTACCTGTCGGATCCGGAGATGATCTCCTTCGCCGGCGGCTACCCGTCGGCCGCGCTGTTCGATGCCGACGGCATCGGCGCGGCGTCCGCGCAGGTGCTGCGCGAGCGGCCTGCCGAATGCCTGCAGTACGGCGCCACTGAAGGCGCGCCAGGGCTGCGCGACGCCCTGGTGGCGCTGATGGCGGAGCGCGGTGCCGCCGTGACGCGGGACCAGCTGCTGGTCACCAGCGGCTCGCAGCAGGGCTTCGATTTCCTGGTGCGCGCACTGGTCGAGCCGGGCAGCGTGGTGCTGGTCGAGGAGCCGACCTATTCGGCGACGCTGCAGGCGCTGCGGCTGGCGGGCGCCGACGTGCGCGGCGTACCGTCCGACCAGCACGGCATGGACGTCGACGCGCTCGCGGCCATGCTGGCAGACGGCGCGGTGCGTCCGCGGCTGATCTACACCGTGCCGACCTTCGCCAACCCCACCGGCACCACGCTGTCGCCCGAGCGCAGGCTGCGGCTGCTGGAACTGGCGGCGCGGCAACAGGTGGTGCTGGTCGAAGACGATCCCTATGGCGCGCTGAGCTTCGACGGCGCCGCGCCGCCGTCATTGCTGGCGCTCAGCGACCAGGTGTCAGGTGCCCGTCCGTGGCTGGTGCACCTGGCCAGCCTGTCGAAGACGCTGGCGCCCGGCCTGCGTATCGGCTGGATGGTGGCCGAGCCGGAAATCATCCGCCGCGCGGTGATTGCCAAGCAGGTGTCGGACCTCTGCACGCCGCCGTGGATCCAGCTGGCGGTCGCGCAATACCTGGCGGACGGCCGCCTGCCCGCGCAGGTGGAGCGCGAGATCGCGTTCTATCGCGACAAGCGCGACCGGCTGGCCCAGGCGCTGTGGCAAGCCTTCGGCGAGCGCATCCGCTTTGCCTTGCCCGCCGGCGGCATGTTCCTGTGGGCAGCGCTGGAAGGCATCGACGACGCGGCCGCGCTGCTGCCGCATGCGATCGCGGAAAAGGTGTTGTTCGTCCCCGGGACGGGCTTCTACGCGCAGCGGCGCGCACGGCCCGCGTTCCGGCTGTCGTTCGCGGGTGCGGCGCCCGAGCAGATCGCCGAAGGCGTGGCGCGGCTGAAGCGGGCGGCGATGCGCCTGGATGCGGCTGGCTGACGCGATAGCGGGTGCGCCTGCGCGCGGTTCATTCGTCGTCCGCCGGCAGCATGCGGCCGCGCCGCGGCATTTCGGAGTCCAGCACCAGGCGGCCATGGACGCGCCCGTTCATGCGCGTGACGTAATGCGTGCACTCTTCCATATGCGCCGACATTAGCGCGCGCACGGTATCGGCGTCGCGCCGGCGTGCCGCCTCGACGATGCGCTTGTGGAACTTGACGTTGGCCGCGCCGAATTTCTCGTGCTCGCAGGCCGGGGTGTCGTTGCCGAACACCACCAGCTGGCGGATCATCTCGTTGATCAGCTCGCATGAGAATCGCAGCATCGGGTTGGGGTTGGCGGCGGCCAGGATGTCGTGGAAGGTCAGGTCTTCCTGGCGCTGGTCCAGCAGCGGCGTCGCCGCCGCGGCCGAGGCCGGGTCGCACAGGTCGATGGTGCGTTCCAGCGCGCGGAAATCGTCATCGGTCAGATGCGGCACCGCGCCGGCGGCCAGCTCCGGCTCCAGCAGCCGGCGCACGGTGTAGATGTCGGCAATGCCGACGTCCTTGAAGAACAGGTAGTTCTGCATCAGCTGGAAGGTGCGGTCCAGCGGCACTTCGACGATCGTGCCGCCGCCCGCCGGCCCGGTGCTGACCCGGATCAGCCCCTGCACCTCCAGCGACTTCAGTGCCTCGCGGATGGTGCTCTTGCTGACGGAGAACATCTGCTGCAGCTTGACCTCGTGCGGCAGCTTGTCGCCCGGGCGCAGGTTGCGCTGGGTAATCAGCCGCTTGAGCTCTTCCGCCACCAGGTCCGCGCGCTTCTGCTTGCGGATCTCGATGGCCCCGGTCTTGCCCTCCCGAAACATCGCCATTGCTCTTTCCTTGTCATGCGCCGCAAGCCATGAAGGCCGGGGCGCTTGCATTCTAGCCAAGCGCGCCGGCGCAGCGCCGCGGCTTGCCCCAGCCGCGTGCATGCTGCCCGCTTGGCTGGCATGGCCAGGCTCTGTGTCCGCACCAATCTGTCCGCCGTCGCCCCATTCGCCGGGCACATGACGCGATGCGCCGAGGTTGCGTAAACCCTGACCTTTCCTTTGTTGACAACGATTCCGGCCGACTCCTAAGATGATTCTATTCTATTTATACGTATAAATAGAATAAACAGGTTCGATTCTTGCTCGGGCAGTGTCGGCGCCGGGCGAAAGTCACCAGCATGTCGGGGAGACGGTGCAGCGCCAGGCCTTGGCGTTGGCCAGACTTTCGCCCCGTGCAGCCCAATCCCCACATAACGAGGAGTGAGCCTTGAATCGTCGTGACCTGCTGAAACTGGCGGCGCTGTCCGCCGTCCCCACCTCCCTGATCCATGGCCGCAGCGCCCTTGCCGCGGGCGAGGCGCTGGAATTCGGCTGCCCGGTGCCGATGTCGGGCGCCTTCGCCGCCAACGGCAAGTTCGCCGACCTGGGCATGCGGCTCGCCATCGACCAGTACGGACAGGTGCTAGGCCGGCCGCTGCGCTACAGCGTGCTCGACACCGAAGGCAAGCCCGCCACCGCGGTGCGCAAGGTGCAGGAACTGGCGCAGCAGAAGGCGGCGCGCTATTTCGCCGGCGGCATCCTGTCGTCCGAATCGCTGGCCATGGGCAAGGAAGCGGAAAAATTCGGCGGCGTGTTCGTGACCACCGCGGGGGCCGACGAGATCACCGGCAAGGACTGCAACCGCGCCACCTTCCGCTGGTCGGTGCCGACCTTCGGCGCGATCGAGCGCACCGTGCGGCCGCTGATCGAATCGATGCCCAAGGCCAGGCGCTGGTACACCATCACGCCGCAATACGTGTTCGGCGACGGGCTGCTGTCGGCGGCGAAGGCGATCTTCAAGGAAAAGGGCATCGAGCACGTCGGCAACAGCTACCACGCGCTGACCGAGAAGGAATTCAGCGGCTACCTGACCAATGCGCTGGCCGCCAAGCCGGACGTGCTGCTGATCCTGAACTTCGGCTCACAGTCCGCCGACACGCTGCGCCAGGCGGTCAGCTTCGGCATGAAGAAGAACACCACCATCCTGCTGGCCTGGGCCTCGGGGCTGGAGCAGTTCGAGTCGCTCGGCGCCGACCTGTGCGAGGGCGTCTACTTCGGCGCGCAGTACTGGCACGGCGTCGATACGCCACTGAACCGCGACCTGGTCAAGCGCACACAGGCCAAGTTCAAGGCCAATCCCAACTACAGCCTGGCGGGCTCGTACATCTGCACCAAGATCATGGTCGACGGCATGATCAAGGCCGGCAGCGCCGATCCGAAGGCCGTGGTGGCCGCGCTCGAAGGCATGAAGTACGAGGGCCTGACCGGGCCGGAGGAAATCCGCGCCGCCGACCACCAGGTGCTGAAGAACTACTACCTGCTCAAGGGCAAAGCCAAATCGCGCATGAAGGACAAGGACGACTACGCCGAAATCGTCAGCGTCGGCAAGGCCTTCCTGCCGGTCGAGCAGACCCAGTGCAAGATGGCCTGATGCCCTGACGCCGCGGCGCCATCGCCCCGCGAAGCACACACTGAAGCACCCCTGAGCACCATGCCGCGCGGCTGCGCGCGCATGGCGGCTTCCTACATCCGTACGACTCATGAACGTCTATCTGTTGCAGGTGATCAACGGCGTCGGCATCGGCATGCTCTACTTCCTGCTGGCGGTAGGGCTGTCGATCGTGTTCGGCCTGTTGCGCTTCGTCAATTTCGCGCATGGCGCCTTCTATGCGCTGGGTGCCTACCTCTGCTTCCAGGCGCTGCAGGTCGGCATGAACTTCTGGGTGGCGCTGGTATTCGCGCCGATCATCATCGGCGCGCTGGCGTGGTTGACCGAGAAGGTCATGCTGCGCCATGTCTATGCGCAGCCGCACGAGTTCCACATCCTGGTCACGGTGGGCCTGGCGCTCGCCATCCAGGAACTCATCATCGTCGGCTGGGGGCCGCTCGGCGTCGACGTGCCGCCGCCGGATGCGCTGCAGGGGGTGGTGATGTGGGGCGACTTCATCTATCCCAAGTACCGGCTGTTCGTGATCGGCTTTACCGGCCTGCTGGCGATCGGGCTGTGGTGGCTGCTGGAAGGCACGCGCCTGGGCAGCGCGGTGCGCGCTGGCAGCGAATCCACCGAGATGGTGTCGCTGCTAGGCATCAATGTGTTCCGGCTGTTCAGCCTGATGTTTGCGCTCGGCGCCGCCACCGCGGCGATCGCCGGCGTGCTGGCCGCGCCGATCCGCGGCGCCGAGCCGTTCATGGGGGTCGAGGCGCTGGGCGTGGCCTTTATCGTGGTGGTGGTCGGCGGCATGGGCAGCTTCACCGGGGCGCTGGTGGGCGGCCTGCTGGTCGGCGTGGTGCAGAGCCTGATGAGCACGCTGTGGCCCGAAGGCGCGCGGCTGATGATCTATGTCGCCATGGCCGCGGTGCTGCTGCTGCGCCCGCATGGCTTGCTGGGGAGGGGATGATGGCGATGCAAAGACAATGGCTCCTGCGCTACCGCTTCTGGTGGCTGGCACTTGGCGTCACGCTGCTGCTGCCGCTGACGATGCGCTCCGGCACGCTCGCCACCGAAGTGCTGATCTACGCGATGGCCGCGATGGCGTGCAACCTGCTGCTCGGCTACACCGGCCTGCTGTCGTTCGGCCAGGGCATCTTCTTCGGGCTGGGCAGCTATGCGGTGGGGCTGGCGCTGACCCGCGCCAGCCTGCCGATGCCGCTGGCGCTGCTGCTGGCAATCGCGATCGGCGCGGCCGCGGCGGCGCTGGTGGGCTGGTTTGCGATCCGGCAGCGCGGCACCTACTTCGTGATGCTGACGCTGGCGTTCGCGCAGATGTTCTACTTCCTGGCCTATACCGCGCCCGGCATCACCGGCGGCGACAACGGCCTGCTGGATATCCCGCGTCCGCCGTTGTCGGTGGCCGGCCATGCGCTGGTGCCGCTGGCGTCGCCGTGGCAGTTCTATGGCTTCGTCGCGGTGCTGTTCCTGGCGGTCTTCCTGGCGGTGCTGCGCGTGACCGAGTCGGTGCTGGGCCGCACGCTGCTGGCGATCCGCGACAACGAAGAGCGCGCGCTGGCGGTCGGCTACAACGTCAAGGCGTTCAAGCTGCTGGCGTTCATGGTCTCCGGCGCGGTGACCGGGCTGGCCGGCGCGCTGCATGCGATGCTGACCGGCATCGCGCCGCTGACCAATATCGACTACCACGCCAGCGAGATGATCCTGGTGATGACCGTGATCGGCGGCACCGGCAATATCTTTGCCTCGGTGCTTGGCGCCGCCTTCTATGTGCTGCTGGCGGACTGGCTGTCGACGCTGTGGCCGCGCTGGCTGATGCTGCTCGGCTTGCTGCTGATCGCGGTCAGCCTGTTCATGCAGCGCGGGCTGTGGGGCCTGGGCGCCACGCTATGGGACCGACTGCGCGGCGTGCGCCGCGCGCCCGTTACGCAGGAGGAACGCGCATGAGCACCGCCACCACCCCCATCCTTGAAGCCACCGGCATCGTCAAGCAGTACGGCAAGTTCATGGCACTGGGCGGGGTCGACCTGCGCGTGATGCCGGGCACGATCCATTCGGTGATCGGCCCCAACGGCGCCGGCAAGACCACGCTGTTCCACATGCTGACCGGCACCAAGGAAGTCAGCGCCGGCCGCATCGTCTTCGACGGCAAGGACGTCACGGCCGAAGCCGATTACCAGCGCGTGCAGCGCGGCATCGCGCGCTCGTTCCAGGTCACCAGCCTGTTCCCGAGCCTGCCGGTGCGCGAGAACCTGCGCCTCGCCGCGCTGGGCACGTCGCCGCGCAAGGCCATGAGCGGCTGGCGCCTGCCGGTGGGCGAGCTCGCCTGCGGCGAAGTGGTCGACCAGGTGCTGGAACGGCTGGAACTGGCGCGCGTCGCCGACAGCGCGGCGGGCGCGCTGTCGCACGGCCAGCAGCGCCGGCTGGAAGTCGGCATGGCGCTGGCGGCGCGGCCGCGCGCGATCTTCCTGGACGAGCCCACTTCGGGCATGGGCGTCGACGACCTCGGCGCGATGAAGCGGCTGATCCGCGGGCTGGCCGCGGACCACACCGTCGTGCTGATCGAACACAACATGGACATCGTCATGGATATCTCGGACACCGTCACCGTGATGCAGCAAGGCAAGGTGCTGATGGAAGGGCCGCCCGCGGCGGTGCGCGGGGACCCGCGCGTCCGCGCCGCGTATCTCGGCAACATGATCACCGGAGGCAAGGGATGATGCTCGACGTACAGGAGATCCATGGCTACTACGGCAAGAGCCATGTGCTGCAGGGCGTATCGCTGGCGGTCGGCGAAGGCGAGCTGGTCACGCTGCTGGGGCGCAACGGCGCCGGCAAGTCGACCACGCTCAAGGCCATCGCCGGCGTGGTCCAGCCCAGGGGCGGGCGCGTGATCTTTCGCGGCAAGGACGTTGCCGGCATGCCGCCGCACCGGATTGCCGCCGAGGGCCTGTGCCTGGTGCCCGAGCATCGCGGCATCTTCAAGCTGCTGACGGTGGAAGAGAACCTCAAGCTGGCGGCGCGCCGCGATTCGCCGTGGCAGCTGCAGGACATCTACCGCATCTTCCCGCGCCTGCGCGAGCGGCGCGGCAACGGCGGCGCGCAGCTGTCCGGCGGCGAACAGCAGATGCTCGCGATCGGGCGCGCCATGATGAACCATCCGCGCCTGCTGATGCTCGACGAGCCGGTCGAAGGGCTCGCGCCGGTGATCGTGGAAGAGATCGTGGCGCAGCTCAAGGTCATCAAGGCCGCGGGCGTGCCGATCCTGCTGGTCGAGCAGAACCTCGAGGTCTGCACGCAGCTGGCCGACCGCCACGTGATCATCGAGCAGGGCAGGGTGGTCTACACCGGCAGCAACGATGCCTTCCGCGCCGACGAGGCGGTCAAGGACCGCTATCTCGGCGTCGGCCTGGCAGCCTGAACCATGGATGACGGCGGCCGCGATGCCGGCCGACCGGGACGAGGAATGACATGACGACATTGCAAGCTGCGCGAGCGGCGTCGGTCGCAGCCGGCGCGCGCGCCGACCTGCGCCTCGACGGCCAGCGCCTGTGGGACACCCTGATGCGCCTGGCCACCATCGGCGCTACGCCCAAGGGCGGCGTATGCCGGCTGGCGCTGACCGAGCTCGACCGCCAGGGCCGCGACTTTTTCGTTGCCGAGGCCAAAGCCGCCGGATGCACGGTCCGCGTCGATGCCATCGGCAATATCTTCGCGCGGCGCGCCGGGCGCGACGACTCCCTGCCGCCGGTGATGACCGGCAGCCATATCGACACCCAGCCGACCGGCGGCAAGTTCGACGGCAACTACGGCGTGTTCGCCGGCATCGAAGTGCTGCGCACGCTGGCCGACGCCGGCATCGTCACCGATGCCCCGCTCGAGGTCGCGGTGTGGACCAACGAGGAAGGCTCGCGCTTCGTGCCGGTAATGATGGGCTCGGGCGCGTTCGTCGGTGAGTTTGCACTGCAAGACGTGCTGCAGCAGCGCGACCGCGACGGCATCAGCGTCGGGCAGGCGCTGCAGGCCATCGGCTACGCCGGGCCCGAGCCGGTCGGTGCGCGCCCGGTGGGCGCCTATTTTGAAGCGCATATCGAGCAGGGACCGGTGCTGGAGGCCAACGACACCACCATCGGCGTGGTCACCGGCGCGCTCGGCCAGCGCTGGTACGACGTGGTGCTGACCGGCATGGAGGCGCATGCGGGCCCCACGCCGATGGCGCTGCGCAAGGATGCACTGCTGGCGGCGTCCGAGCTGGTCGGCATGGTCAACCGCATCGCGCTCGATCATCCGCCGCATGGCCGCGGCACGGTGGGTTGCCTCGGTGTGCATCCCGATTCGCGCAACGTCATCCCGGGCAAGGTGACGATGACGGTAGACCTGCGCGCCGGCGACGACACGGTGCTGTCGGCGATGGACGCGGCATTGCGTAGCCAGGTTGCCGCGCTGGCGGCGCGCAGCGGCATCGCCATCGATCTGCGGCAGGTGGTGTACTTCCCGCCCCAGCCATTCGATGCGCGGCTGGTCGAGGCGGTGCGCGGTGGCGCGCAACGGCTCGGCCATTCCGCCATGGACGTGATCAGCGGCGCCGGCCATGACGCGGTCTACCTGGCCCGTGTCGCCCCCGCGGCGATGATCTTCGTGCCGTGCAAGGACGGCATCAGCCACAACGAAATCGAAGACGCCCGGCCCGAGCACCTCGAGGCCGGCTGCAACGTGCTGCTGCACGCCATGCTCGATGCCGCCACGCGGCCATGACACCGGAACGGACTGCCCGATGAAGATCCTGATTGCCAGACTCAACCACGAGACCAACACCTTTTCACCGGTGCCGACGCCGCTGGCCTCGTTTACGCCGGCCTATGGCGACGCCGCCTATCGCGCCGCGAAGGGCACCCGCACCGCCGCCGCCGCCTTCATCGACCTGGCCGAAGCTGCCGGCGCCGAGATCGTGGTGCCGGTGATCGCCGGCGCCAACCCGAGCGGACGCGTCGCCGCCGACGCCTACACCCACCTGTGCGACACCATCATCGCCGCCGCCGACGGCTGCGATGCGGTGATGCTCGACCTGCACGGCGCGATGGTGGCCGAGAACAGCGACGACGGCGAAGGCGACCTGCTGCGCCGCCTGCGCGCCGTGCTGCCGCACGCGCCGGTCGCGGTCGCCCTGGACCTGCACGGCAATATCACGCAGGCACTGGTCGATCATGCCGACATCGCGGTCAGCTTCAAGACGTATCCGCACGTGGACATGTACGAAACCGGCGCACACGCCGGCCGGCTGCTGCTCGACATGATCGCCGGACGTGTGCGCCCGGTGATGGCATGGCGGCGCCCGCCGCTGATCACCCACACGCTGCGCAGCCGCACCGACGAAGGCGCGATGCAGCGCGCCGTCGCGCTGGCGCGCGAGGCCGAGCGCGACGGCATGCTGGCGGTGTCGGTGCTGGCCGGCTTCGGCCTGGCCGACATCGCCGCGCCCTGCCTGAGCGTGATCGTCGTCGGCGATGGCGACCCGGCCAGGGCCGACGAGGTCGCCAGCCGGATCGCGGCGCAGGCCTGGGCCGAGCGCGACGCCTTCGGCTACCAGGCCGAGCCGCTCGCCAGCTCCATCGCGCGCGCCGCCCGGCTTGCCGACAGCGCCAACGGTGCGCAGGAAGGACCGGTGCTGCTGCTCGACCATGGCGACAACTGCATGTCCGGCGGCACCTGCGACAACATGGCGGTGCTGCACGAAGCGCTGGTGCAGGGCCTGACCGGCATCGCGGTCGGACCCGTCTGCGACCCGCAGGCAGTGGCAGCGCTGGTCGACGCCGGCGTCGGCGCCCGCATCACGCTGCCGGTCGGCGACAAGGTCGCGTTGCCCCAGCTGGAGGTCTATCCGCAAAGCAGGCCGCTGACCGGCACGGTCGCCGCGATCAGCGACGGCGAGTACACCATCACCGGACCGACCTACACCGGGCAGCGCATCCGCATGGGACGTACCGCCTTGCTCGACATCGGAGCGGCGCAGGTGATCGTGACCGAGACCCCGCAAGAGCACTGGGACCTGGGGATCTTCACCCATATCGGCATCGATCCGCATCGGGCCAGGTTCCTGCTGCTGAAGTCGCGCATGTACTGCAGGCCGGTGTTTGTGCCGATTGCGAAAGCGGTGGTCGAGTGCGACGGGGAGGGGGTTACCAGTTCGCGCTATGAGCGGTTTCCGTTCCGGCGGGTTGAGAGGCCGGTTTATCCGCTGGATGATGCGGCGGTCTGGGTGGGATAGGAGCGCGCTTGCCGTAGGCGTTCGCCAGCAATTCAATAAGGCGGCCACCCGATGGCAATACGCTGCACGATGAACGGCATGGCTGCCGCCCCAGCCGCCGTGATAACAGCAGCACAAGCAACCAGCCTGCCGTGGCCCCGGCCCAACGCGAGCACGCCCACGATGGACGGCGCCAATGGCAGCAGGTAGCGTCCCACCGAGTGCAATTCGGGGTTGAGCACAAGCGTTCCGCCTACCAGCGTGACGCCAATGCCAATCAGCATGGCTGTCGGATGGCACGACTGCCGGATGGCTTTGCAGAGTGCGGCGATGCACGAAAGGAAGAGCAACAGCCCCAGGAAGACGAGCCCCAGGTATTCGCCCTCGAACAGTTTCCCGATATCGAGCATGCCCAGCCACTGGCCTGGCGGGGTGACCTGCCACGCTCGGCGCACCGTAAAGGCGGCAAAGGGAAAACCGGTCTGCATCCACTTGATCGCCATGTCGCCAACCACTCCCAGCATGGCGATTCCAGCGACGGCAAGGGATTGGAGGATCCGCTTGCGCTGGCTCGAGGTACTGTCGGACCAGATGCCATAGATCAGCCAGACCACCGACAGCAATCCGATAAAGCGCGTTGCGGTCAGCAGTGCAACGGCCCACGCGCCTAGCCAGTAACGCCGATGGAGCAGCGACAACACGACCGCGCACTCGAGCAGCAGGAACAGCGACTCGGAGAAGCCTCCTACCAGAAAGAAGGCGAACGGATTGAACACTAGCCATGCGGGTGCAATGAGCGCCGGACCGGCGTCGAGGCCGGCAGCACGTCCGATGGCGAAAAGCAGCGCCAGCGCAAGCAGAAGACACACGGCATTGAATGCCAGCATCATCGACGTTACCGGTTTGCCGAGCACGGCTGCCAATGCCTGCACGGCCATGGGGTACAGGAACGGCCAGGCGACGCTTTGCTGCCTGCCGCTGTCACCGTCGTAGTGGTAGCCATGGCTCGCAATGCGGCGATACCAGTCGGCATCCCAGCGCGAGGTGAGAACATGCTCTGCCGAGGTGGCGAAATCGTGCTTCTCTACCTCGAAGAAGCCGGTCGATCCCGAAACGAGCTGTGCCAGCGGTCTCGGCCCGGCGTTGTCGCGGACTTCGAAGACCTGAAAGGACAGCTGGCGCGGATCGCGGGCCCCCGCGCCGTCAGCGGGAACCATCGACCAGTCGGAGTGAATCGATAGGCCGGAACTTTCGCACGCTGGCACCAGCGGAACCCACTGGCGAAACAGGCCGGCGGGCCGCTCTATGACTAGCTCCAGAGCGTTCCCGCAACGCAGGGTCCAGCGCTGGTCATGCGGCGCACGACCTGTCAGTTGCAAGGCGCCGGCCCCAGCCAGGAGCTCGGGCTTCAGATGAGCCGCCGGGCTTGCCCAGGCGAATGCCGTGGCTGCATAGTGGCCGGTCAGCTGCTCTACGTTGGCAAGCGTCCCGACAACGAGACCGCGTCCGAGGAACCAGAAGACGACGAGCGTAACGAGGGCGACTGCCGTGGCGATATGCGGCCTGGCCGTTTTGCTTGGCACGGTATCCGCATGCCGGGCTGCGAGCTTGCCACCGAGCATGCGACCAGGGGAGCGCAGCGGTCGAAATATCGCGGCCAGGATCTGGTACATCACCACCAACTAGATTCCACCCGCGATCCTGACCGCCTGCTGCTGAGCCTCCCGGTCAATCCCAATTGCACTGCCCGTGCCCGAAACGAGCCTCGCCAGCGTTCTGGAGTCATCAGCCATGCCGGCCGGGATATGCTCTTCGACAAAGTACAGTGGCCGATTCTTGCTCTCATTGAACATCCTGCCGAGATACTCGCCCAGCACGCCGATCCCGATCAGCTGTACCCCTGACAGGAAGAGATTCGTGACCATGAGCGACGGATAGCCCCGCACCGGATCACCATAGACCATGGCCTTGTAGAACACCAACGCCGCGCCGATGAACGACAATCCGGCAATCCCAAGTCCCACATAGGTGGCGATCTTCAGCGGCGCAATCGAAAACGACGTGATCCCTTCCAGGGCAAAAGCCCAAAGCCTCAGGTAATTGAACTTCGAGGTGCCCGCAGATCGCGGAGCGCGCTCATAGCGCAGTGCAACCTGCGAATATCCGATCCATGAGAACAAGCCCTTCATGTAGCGATGTTGCTCGCGAAGCGACCGCAGCGCTGCCACCGCGCGCCGGCTCAACAGCCGGAAATCCCCGGTGTCCTCCGGAATGTGAACGCGGCTAAGGGATTGGATGACCCGATAGAAAAGGTATGCCGTTGCCTTCTTCAGTCGGGTCTCGCCCCGTCGGCTGACGCGTTGACCGTACACGACATCGTTCCCGGCTTCCCATAGCCGGAGGAATTCCGGGATAAGCTCCGGCGGATCCTGCAGGTCGGCGTCGATGACAATGACGGCATCGGCGTCCGCATAGTCCAGCCCCGCGGACAGAGCAATTTCCTTGCCGAAATTGCGGCTCAGGTTGACGATGGCAATGCGGGGATCCTGCTCCCGCAGTGCCAGCAGTATGCCGAGCGTGTGATCGTTGCTTCCGTCGTTCACGTAAATGACGGTTGTGCGCAAATGCTCGATGCCATCGAGCGTTGCTGACAACCGCGCGTGAAACTCCCGAACAACGGCTTCTTCGTTGTAGACCGGGACCACCACGGCCACGGACCCGTATCCGGAGTCAGTCATGCCATCTCGCTATCGTTTCTGACAGGACGTGGGGCGTAGCGCATGCATTCCGGATGGAAAGCGTACCGGCCCGGCCGCATGTCTCCTGCATTGAGGGAGCTAGGTTAATGGCGCGTGGAACCGAGTTTCGTGACGGGCGTCACAATCCGTTAGCAACGTGGGATGGACGGCGCCAATCTAGTCTATTTTTTAGCTGAACGAGCCAATCTCGCGACGTCTGCCCCGTTACGTGCTTGGTCCGGAATGGAGGGGCCTTCAGAGCCGAAGCAAGGTTTAGTGATCAGTTCTTGCCGAATAGAGCCTTGCCTTTAATTTGATTGAGTGAATGTGCCGAGTCTTCTTTTTTTTCATGGAGAAGAAATGATAAATAGGGTAAGAGCAGCGATTTCAATCGTTCTGTGTGCGGCCGGTCTCTCCATCTGCGTGGCCCCAGCCATCGCACAATGGAGCGAAGAGGGTGTTATCGCCACGAGCAATCTCTACAACACGGCATTGACATCCCCAAAGGCGAGTTGCGCGAACTTCGCGACTGCGAAAGTCATTTCGTGTGTCTACCTTGACTGGAGCGGAGCGTCAACTCGCCAGAACGTCTACGAGAGAACTTCGACTGATGGAGGGATCACTTGGTCAACGCCACTGATGATAACGAATGATGTTGGCGACGAGTACGATCCATACCTGGAGTACGACTCTTTGCGCGATCGTCTGAACCTGGTTTATGCAAAATGGCGTGACCCGTCCGGAACGCAAAAGAACAACATTATGCTTCGGACCAAAGTCGCTGCAAATGGATCTTGGTCGGGACCTACTTTGGTCACGGGAGACGGTTTCAATGACTACTGGATTCCTAGCCTGCTTACTTTGCACAACGGCACCATGCTGGCGTTCTTCACGATGAACGGCCCGGAGGGTGTGGGTGGCGTTGGTAGCGGTCGTATTAAGCTGGCAAGATCATTCGATGGTGGCGGAACTTGGAGTTCGCCGATGCACATCACCAACACATGCGACGCCGAGTATCCCCGGGCGGTTCAGAATAGTTACGGCGCGATCATGCTGGTCTTCTCCCGCTACGATTCTGCGCCAAGCAGAAATGCGACGTGCGCCGACGGAGTTCAGCCAAACGGATATCCCTATACGGATCTGCATCAGATTTGGTCAAGCGATGATGGAATAACGTGGACGGGTGAATCGACTCTGTTTCACACGCCGAACGGCTCTGCATTGCATCCATACATTGCTGCTGAGACCGGATATAGACAAACACCGTGCGCCGGTTGTGGCTGGGCAATTCTATTCGCTATGCCAGACAGTTCTGGAAAATTCGGTGTTTACAAGATCTCGTCCGAAAATCAAGGAATATCGTGGTCACCTCCGACATTGATGTCGACATCCGTGTGGGGTGGGCCTTACAACATCGACCCTGGGTTCACGATCGGTTGCCGCGGTTATTTCCAGTACTACACCGACGGCTACCCCGGGCAGAGAACGATCGTGCGGCGTTATGATTGGGCATCCACCTGCTCCGTAAACTAGATTGATACTCCTGGGCCGAAGCTGTCGAAATGGCAAACCTGTTGTCCCTGAAGGGCCGCCAGTTCGCCTTAGTGAGGTGGAGGTGCGCCAGTTGCCCGAACTTTGGCCCCATCTGGATACGCCGTTGAGAACTGGCTCGCCGGGATCATTGGCAGCTCCGCGGGCATTCCGACGGTTGCGCCTTGGCGTGAAATATCCGTAAGGTCATTCATGCGACGGCAAGGCGACGCGGGGGGTGATCTGCGCGGTCAGATCGGTCTGCGCAGCGGCATCCAAGCGGCTCGCGCTCGATGACGCCGTCGGACGGCCCTTGCCGGCACTTGGACCGATGCATGCACCGTGATCGTTTCAGCGGTTGCAATAGGTGATAGGCAAGCGTTCTTATCCCCGCACCGCCGCCTCCCGCAACCACTCCGCAAATCCCCGAATCAACCCCTGCTTGGGATTATCCCCACGCCACACGATGTAGCAGTTATGACTGGCCGGAAAGCTATCCGCCAACGGCCGCACCAGCCGTCCCGCGGCGATGGCCTCACGTGCCAGCAAGCCCCGCGTCAACGCCAGCCCCATGCCATTGGCCGCAGCCTCGATCAGCAATGCGCGGCAGTCGAACACGATGCCGTCTTCGGGCTCATCCAGTACCACGCCAGCAGCCGCTCCCCACTGCGACCAGCGGAAGCGCGCGTGCCGCAGCCGCGGCAGGTGCGCGGCGTCGGCCGGGGTCATGCCGGCATGCAACCGGGCGAAACCGGGGCTGCAGACCACGATGATGTCGTCGTCGAGCAGCTTCAGGCATTGGTAGCCGGTGAAGGGCGCGGGGCCGTAGCGCAGGCTGACGTCGAGATCCCAGCGGGCAAAGTCGGGGTCTTCGGTGCTGGCGGCGATGGACAGGTCCAGGCCGGGCAGCGCCTCGCGCAGTTGCGGCAGCTTGGGCACCAGCCAGGCGCCGGCCAGTTCGGGGCTGACGTTGACATGCAGCGACTGGCGTTCGCGCGCGCGCCGCTCGGCGGCGCCGGCCAGTGACAGCTCCACCGCGCGCAGCGCGCGATCGAGGTCGTCGGCGAGTTCGCGGCCGGTGGCGGTCAGTTCCAGTTGCCGGCCGGCGCGCAGGAACAGGGTGCACCCCAGCTGTGACTCCAGCGCACGGATATGCCGGCTGATCGCGCCATGCGTTACGCACAGCGCATCGGCGGCGCGCGTCATGCTGCCTGTGCGCGCGGTGGCGGCAAAGGCCTGGAGCACTTGCATCGAGGGGAGCCTGCGGATCATGGCTGTGATCTTGCCTCACAGGTGCTGGCAAAACAAGTCGATTGTCCCGCCATGCCGCCCGGCCGATACTGGCTCGCAGCCGAACCGGCCGCCCCGAAGCCGGTGCGCAACGAGGAGACCCCCATGAAACTGCAGTTGAAGATCAACGGCAAGCGCCACGCCGTCGAGGCCGAACGCGACATGCCCCTGCTGTGGGTGCTGCGCGATTACCTGGGCTATACCGGCACCAAATTCGGCTGCGGTGCCGGCCTGTGCGGCGCCTGCACCGTGCATGTCGACGGCAAGGCCGTGCGCGCCTGTATCACGCCTGTCGGCAGCGTCGCGCGCGCCGACATTACTACCATCGAAGGATTGTCGGCCGACAATTCGCACCCGGTTCAGCGTGCATGGATCGTCGAGCAGGTGCCGCAGTGCGGCTATTGCCAGTCGGGCATGATCATGGCTGCCTGCGCGTGGCTGAAGGACAATCCCTCGCCGCGGCCGGAGGAGATCCGCGCCGGCATCACCAACCTGTGCCGCTGCGGCACCTATCCGCGCATCGAACGCGCCATCCTGCGCGCCGCCACCGCGCAGAGCGCTGGCGACCCCAAGGGGAGGGCGTCATCGTGAGCCATCTCCACACAAGCCGCCGCCGTTTCCTGCAAGCCGCCGGCGCCATGCCGGCGGCGCTGGTGCTGGGCTTCCACCTGCCGCTGGCGAAGGCCGCCGACGCCGCCGATGCCGGCACGCCCGCGCGCGATCCGGACGACGTCAACGCCTGGCTGCGCATCGATGCCGACGGCAGCGTGACCATCATGGTGCCGTCGGCCGAGCTGGGGCAGGGCGTGATGACCTCCGCCCCCATGCTGATCGCCGAAGAGCTCGAGTGCGACTGGCGCCAGGTGCGTGCCGAGCTGGCGCCGACCGACCCGGTCTACAACAACCGCATGTTCAAGGTGCAGGCGACTGCCAGCAGCACCTCGGCGCGCTGGTCATTCGAGCCGCTGCGCCGCATCGGCGCGACCGCGCGCGAGATGCTGCGCGAGGCCGCCGCGCAAAGCTGGAACGTGCCGGTGGGGCAGTGCCGTGCCGCGCAGGGCGTGGTGCGGCACGAGCCCAGCGGGCGCACGCTGGGCTACGGTGCACTCGCCGCGCGCGCGGCCACGCTGCCGCGCCCCGCCAATGTGGCGCTGAAGGAGCCGCGCGACTGGAAGCTGCTGGGCCGCCCGACCGACCGGCTCGACATTCCGCTGAAGACGCGCGGCGCCGCGGTGTTCGGCGTCGACGTCAAGGTGCCGCGCATGCTGGTCGGTTCCGTGATAGCGTGCCCGGCCTTCGGCGGCACGCTGCGCCGGGTCGATGCCCGGCCGGCGCTGGCAGTGCGCGGCGTGCGGCGCGTGGTGCCGCTGGACGACGCCGTGGTGGTGCTGGCCGACAGCTACTGGACCGCCCGCAAGGGCCTGGCCGCGCTGCAGCCCGACTGGCAGCTGCCGCAAGGCAAGCCGGCCGGCGACGCCGCACTGATGGCCGGCTACCGCGATGCCGCGCGCAGCGCCTCGGCGGTGGCACTGCGGCACGGCGACCCGGACGCGCAGATGCATGCAGCGCAGGCCTACACCGCCGAATACGAGGTGCCGTACCTCGCCCACGCCACCATGGAGCCGATGAACGCCACCGCCGACGTGCGCGCCGACCGCGCCGAGATCTGGGGCCCGACCCAGGTCTGCGGCGAGATCGCGCAGCGGCTGTCGGGCGTGCTCGGGCTGCCCGCCGACCGCATCGTCGTGCACGGAACCTTCGTTGGCGGCGGCTTCGGCCGGCGCGAGGAGTTCGATGTCTTTGTCCAGGCCGCGCTGGCGTCGAAGGCGGCCGGGCAGCCAGTCAAGCTGATCTGGTCGCGCGAGGAGGATATCCAGCACGATTTCTACCGGCCCGCGGCGGCGGCGCGCTTCAGCGCGGTGCTGGCCCCGGACACGGCCGGCATCCGCGCACTCGACGCGCGCGTGGCCTGCTCGTCGATCTATGTCCGCAATTTCCCGGACCGGGTCAAGGGCGGGGTCGACCCGAAATCGGTCGAAGGGGTGGTGGACCTGCCTTACGCGCTGCCCCACGTCGCCGTGCGCCATGCGATGGTCAATACCGCCGTGCCTGTCGGGTTCTGGCGCGGCGTGGGCTATACGCAGAACACCTTCTTCGCCGAAAGCTTTATCGACGAACTGGCCCATCACGCCAAAGCCGATCCGCTGCAGTTCCGGCTGAACCTGCTGGCCGACAGACCGCGTCCGGCGCGCTTGCTGCAGCGGCTGGCGCAGCACGTCGGCTGGGGCGGCGCGCCGGCAGGGCGCTTCCACGGCGTGGCGCTGTCGCAGGCGTGGGGCTCGCTGTGCGCGACGGTGGTGGAACTGTCGGTGCAGGGCCAGCGCATCACGCTGCACCGTATTGTCAATGCGATCGACTGCGGCACCGTGATCAACCCGGCGACGGTCGAGCGCCAGCTGGAGGGCGCCAGCATCTGGGGCCTGAGCGCGGCCATGACCGGCGCCATCACCATTGCCGATGGCCGCGTGCAGCAATCCAACTTCCACGACTATCCGCTGTTGAATCTGGCGCAGACACCGCGCTTCGAGGCGGTGCTTGCGCCCAGTGGCGAGCGCATCGGCGGCGTGGGCGAGTCGGCGGTGCCGACGCTGGCGCCGGCACTGGCCAATGCGCTGTTTGCGGCGACCGGCCAGCGCCTGCGCTCGCTGCCGCTGGCGCGGCACGGGTTCGAGCTGGCGTAGCGGGGCGCGGGCACGTCCGCAAGTGACGTCGCTGCCACGATCGCGGGGGCGGTCATGCCGCGGCGGGCGCCGCGCTGTGTGTCATACCACGCACGGCGCCCTACGCCCCTGGCGCGGTTCTTCCCTACACTGGAGCATGGCGCCTTGTCGCCGCCCAGGGGAACACACCTATGCCGCCCGAGCCTGTCCAAGCCAAGCCCGTGGCGCTGGCCTTGCAAGGCGGCGGCATGCACGGCGCGTTTACCTGGGGCGTGCTGGACCGCCTGCTGGAAGATGGCCGGCTGGCGGTCGAGGGCGTCAGCGCCACCAGCGCCGGCGCGATGAACGGCACGGTGCTGGCCTATGGCCTGATGCAGGGCGGCAGCGACGGCGCGCGCCAGGCGCTGCACGACTTCTGGCAGGCCATCGCGCATTCGGCGCAGCGCTTCAACCCGTTGCGCTGGCTGCCGTGGTTCAAGGGCAGCCATACGCTGGGGTTGAACCATTCCCCGCTGTACGCCATGGCCGACATCACGCTGCGGCTGCTGTCGCCGTACCAGTTCAACCCCGGCAATGCCAATCCGCTGCGCGACGTGCTGCTCGGCCAGGTGGATTTCGCGGCGCTGCGCGCGCATTGCCCGATCCGGCTGTACCTGTGCGCGACCAATATCGAGACCAGCCGCATTCGCATCTTCGCGCAGGAAGAGCTGAGCGTCGACGCGGTGCTGGCCTCGGCCTGCGTGCCGACGCTGTTCCAGGCGGTCAGCATCGACGGCCAGCATTACTGGGACGGCGGCTATGTCGGCAACCCGGCGATCTTTCCGCTGATCTATCACTGCGAGACCCACGATGTCGTGATCGTCCACATCAACCCGATCGTGCGCCGGGGCGTGCCGACCACGGCGGCGGAGATCCTGAACCGGGTCAACGAGGTCAGCTTCAACTCGTCATTGATGCGCGAGATGCGCGCGATTGGCTTCGTCACCACGCTGATCCAGCAGGGCAAGATCGACCGCAACGAGATGAAGGAAATGTGGATCCATTCGATCCGCTCGGACGAGACCATGGCGTCGCTCGGAGTCTCGACCAAGTACAACGCCGACTGGAACTTCCTGTGCGCGCTGCGCGACCAGGGCCGGCAGGCCGCCACGCTCTGGCTGGAGCGCAACTATGACTGCGTAGGCCAGCGCTCCAGCGTCGATATCACCGGCGAATTCCTGTAGGCGCCGGCTGGGCCAGACGCCAGGCCAGATTGGCACGGGCCTGCGCCTCGTAGCGGGACCGGAACAGGTCGGTGGCATAGATGCGGGGACTGGCCAGCAGGCGCTGCAGGAAGGCGCGCTCGGCGGCGTCATAGGCGGCATCGTCCAGGTCGGTGCGCTCGGCGCGCAGGCGCGCGCCGTTGTCCTCGAAGCGCGCGCGGCTGTATCCGAGCGCGGCCAGGTCGATGTCGGCGGTGAAGCGCCCGGCCAGGCTGGCGGGCACGTCGGCGTGCGTGGTTTCCAGGATCAAGGCGGCCACGCGTGCGGCAGTGCCAACCGTGCCGGCCGACCAGTGCTGCAGCCACGCGGCACTGCGCGCTTCGTTGTCGGCGGCGCCGGGCACGTAGATGACGTCATGGCACCACAGCGCCAGTTCGACGTCGGCGGCATCCGGTATCGCGCTGCGCGCCCAGTCGAGGTCGCGCAGGCAGCGGCGCACATGGTCCAGGGTGTGGTAGTGCCGGGTCGGCTCGCCGTAGCAGCGCGCCAGGTCGGCATACGCGTCCATGGCGCGGGTGCCGCCCGCCAGGGTCCAGAGCGCGACAAAGCGCTCTTGCAGCGGGTTGGCGGCGGTGGTCATGCGCGCGCCGGGCCCGGGTCGCGGGCCACGTCGTCGGCAAGCTCGGCAAGCAGGGCCCGCGCCTCTTGCCAGTCGGCGCCATCGGTGCCCTCGCTGAAGCTGCCGTGGACGCGCGCCAGCGCTTCACGTGCGGCGTCGCCCTTGCGCTGGCGCTGCCACAGCCGCGCCAGGCTGAGCGCGGCCTGCAGTTCCAGCGGCCGGGCGCCCTGGCCGTGCGCGACCGCGAGCGCGCGCTGGAAGCAGGCCTCGGCTTCATGGCTGGCGGCGGCGCCGGCGTCGGGCGCGGCCAGCTGCAGCAGCAAGTCGCCGCGCAGCCGATAGACCGCGGCTTCATCGAGTCGCTCGCCGGTGTCTTCGATCATGGCCTGCGCGCGCGTCAGCACGTCCAGCGCGGCGGCGGGTTGGCCGGCCTTGCCGCAGGCCTCGGCCAGCATCGCCAGCAGGTTCGGCATGCCGAGTTCGCCGCCGGTGGCCTCGTAGGCCGTCAGGCCGCGCCGCATCAGCGCAATGCCTTCGTCGTGGCTGCCCTGCTCGGACATCGCCCAGCCCTGCAGCACGGTGCCCCAGGCCAGGTAGATCGGGAAGCCCTGTTCGCAGGAAATGGCGATGGCGGCTTCGGCATACTCCCTGGTCTGGGCGGGATTGCGGCGCCAGCGGTACTGTTCCGCCGCGAACACCAGGCACAGCGCCAGGTTGTAGGCATCCGGGCGCGCGCGCGCCAGCGCCAGCGCCTCGCGGCTGCGCGCCAGGGCCTGGTCGGCAAAGCCCTGGTACCACAGGATCCAGGACAGCGTGCTGGTGGCGTGGACCATCGGGTCGCGGCCGTAGCCGGTCAGGAAGTCATAGGCAGCGTGCTCGGGATGCGGCACGGCCAGCACGGCTTCCATATGCGCGCGCGCCTCGTCGAGCAGGCCCAGGCGGAACAGCGTCGCGCCCAGCGCGCGGTGGCCTTCGGCCAGCTGCTTGGGCTTCTGCGACTCGGTAGCCAGCGCCAGCAGGCGCCGCGCCAGCGGCAGCGACACCTGGTATTGCGCACGCAGCTGGTAGAACGCCCACATGCCCAGCTGCGCCGAGAACACATAGGGTGTCTGCCGCCCTTGCTCGCACAGCGACATCGCGCGCCGGTAATTGGCTTCGACTTCGGGCGAGGCCTGGCCCCGCGCGGCGATCAGCGCGGGCCCCAGCGTCAGCAGCAGGGTCAGCTCCAAGCGCGCGCGCTCGTCGCTGTCGGGCTGGCGCTTGAGCAGGGCAATGGCTTCGCTCAGGTGCCGGATCGCTTCTTCCTGCGCGGAGCGCTGCAAAGCTTGCTGTCCGGCGCAGTGCAGGTACTCGACCGCCTTCGGCACATTGCCGCTGTGGCTGTAGTGGTGGGCCAGTTCGCTGCAGTAGTCCTTGAGCCGGCCGTGGAACATCGCCTCGATCGCCTGTGCGGAGCTTTCATGCAGGGCGCTGCGGCGCTCGGTGAGCAAGGAGCTGCCGGCCACTTCCTGCGTCAGCGCGTGCTTGAAGGCGTACTCCACCTCGGGGAAGGCGGGGCGTTCGTAGATAAAGTCGGCGCCCTGCAGGTCGCGCAGCAGCGGATGCAGGCGCTCTTCGGGCAGGCCGGTGACGCGCAGCACCAGGCCCAGCGGAAACTCCTTGCCGATTACCGCCAGGGTCTGCAGCAGCTCCTTCTGCGCCAGCGGCAGCCGGTCGATACGCGCGGCCAGCACGCCCTGCACGGTGGTCGGGATGTGCAGCAGCGCCGGCGCCTTCTCGATGCGGTAGCTGCCCGGCTGGCCCAGCAGCGCGCCTTCCTCGGCCAGGGTCTGGACCACTTCCTCCATGAAGAAGGGATTGCCTTCGGTCTTGTCGAGGATCAGCCGCTTCAGCGGCGCCAGGCTGGGGTCGTCGCCCAGCAGCGCGGTCAGCAGTTCCTGCGCCTCGGCCTGTCCCAGCGGCTGCAGCCGCAGCTGCGAGTAATGCGCGCCCGCGTCCCAGCGGTGGCTGTACTCGGGCCGGTAGTTCACCAGCAGCACGATGGGCGCGCCGGGCACGTGGCCGACCAGCATGTTGAGGAAGGCCTCGGTCTCGCCATCCAGCCATTGCAGGTCTTCGAAGATGACTTCCAGCGGCTGGTTCTGGCTTTCGCGGACCAGCAGCCGCGCAATCGCGTCGAAGGTGCGCTGGCGCCGCAGGGCCGGGTCCATGGTCGGCAGTTGCGAGTCGGGCTCGACCACGCCGAGCAGGTAGAGCAGGTAGGGCAGGTGTTCCTCCAGCGAGCGGTCCAGCGTCAGCAGCCTGCCGGTCAGCTTTTCGCGGCAGGCACGGTCGCCGTCGTGCGCCGTGATCTGGAAGTAGTTCCTCAGCATCTCGATCAGCGGCAGGTAGGCAAAGGCCTTGCCGTGCGAGACCGAGAACGTCTCCAGCGCCAGGCAGCCTTGCTGCGACCTGACCTTGAATTCATGGAACAGCCGCGACTTGCCGACCCCGGCCTCGCCGACCACCGCGACGATGCGGCCGTGGCCGGCCTTGGCCTGCTCCAGCGCCGCGTTCAGGTGCGCCAGCTCGTCCTGGCGCCCGACAAAGCGCGCCAGGCCGCGGTGCGCGGCCACCTGCAGCCGCGTGCGCAGCGGGCCCGGCCCGATCACCTCATACACCGCCAGCGGTTCGCGCACGCCCTTGACGCTGGTTGTGCCCAGTGCCTTGAATTCGAAATAGCCTTCGGTCAGCTTGTGGGTCGACTCGCTCACCAGGATCGACGCGGGCGTGGCGATGCCTTCCATGCGCGAGGCGATATGGATGGTGTGCCCGACGGGATCGTAGTCGGTGTGCAGGTCGTCCTTGCGGATCGAGCGCACCACCACCTCGCCGGTATGGATGCCGATGCGGACCTGCAGCGGAATGCCCTGCTCCAGGCGCACGCGGTCGCTGTGCCGGTGCATCGCATCCTGCATGCGCAGCGCCGCGTACAGCGCGCGCAGCGCGTGGTCCTCGTGGGCGATGGGCGCGCCGAACAGCGCCAGGATGCCGTCGCCGAGGAACTTGGCGACGTAGCCCTCGTAATGGTGGACCGCCTCCATCATCAGCGTCACCACCGGATCGATCAGCCGGCGCGCGTCCTCCGGGTCCAGGTCCTGGGTCAGCGCAGTGGAGCCGGCCATGTCGGCAAACAGCGCGGTAATGGTCTTGCGCTCGCCGGCGGTCTCGCCGCGGGCTTCCATCGCCGCCTGCTCGGCCAGGATGCGCCCGGCCAGGTGTGGCGGGGTGTAGTGGACCGGCGCCGGACTGTGCTGGCGCGGCGCGGCGGGCGCGGCCGCAGTGGTGGCGGGCGCGTCGGGCAGGCCGACGCCGCAGACGCGGCAGAACCGCGCCGCCGCGGTGGCCTCGGCGCCGCATTGCGGGCACACGCGGGCAAGCCGCGCTCCGCACGCCTCACAGAAGTTGGCGCCAGCAAGATTGCCGAAGCCGCATTGGCTGCAGCGCATTTCGCCTCCCGGCCGTCAGTGCCAGCTTGACGGTACCTAAGGTTATTAGAGGCGGGATAGCGGCACGTGGCAAGGCAGCCTGCCCTCTGCCAGCGGATGGCCCGCGTGCGAAGTGTGGCGCGGCGCGCATTACGCCTTGAACGCTACTTCGCCGCGTGTTTCCGCAGGTTCGGGCCCCGGATTTCGTGGTGGCCCGGCCCACCGTCACGGCTGCGCCCACGCCGCCGCCTGGCGCGCGCCGCCCTTGCCGCCGATCGCCTCGACCAGGTAGTCGACGAACGA
This sequence comes from Cupriavidus nantongensis, assembly GCF_001598055.1. Lineage (NCBI taxonomy): Bacteria > Pseudomonadati > Pseudomonadota > Betaproteobacteria > Burkholderiales > Burkholderiaceae > Cupriavidus > Cupriavidus nantongensis. Next base: position 1,030,543 of record NZ_CP014845.1, read on the forward strand.
CGCGATCCGCGCCGAGATCGCGGTATTGCGGTAGTAGACCGCATGGATCGGCTGGCGCACGTCCTGGGTCTGTCGCGCCAGCACCGGCACCAGCCGGCCCGCTTCACGGTCGTGCGCGGTCATGAAGTCCGACAGGCAAACGATGCCTGCGCCTTCCAGTGCCAGCTGCCTGAGCGTCTCGCCGCTCGACGACCACACCGCCGGCTCGATCCGATAGGGCTCTCCGTCCGCACCCAGGATCGGCCACACGTTCAGCGATTCAGGCTGGTTGAAGCCCAGCAGCGCGTGCTTGCCGAGATCCTGCGCCTTGCGCGGGTGGCCGTGCGCGTCGAGATAGGCCGGGCTGGCCAGCATGCGCACCCGGCTGTTGCCGATCAGCCGGCTATGCAGCGTCGAATCCTTCAGGCGGCCGATGCGGATGGCCACGTCGGTGCGCCGCTCGAGCAGGTCGATGATGCCCTCGTTGCTGTTCAACTCCAGTTCCACCTGCGGAAAGCGCTCGCGGTAGCCGCGCACCAGCGGCACGATCACATGCAGCATGAACGGCGACGCGGCGTCGACGCGCAGGCGCCCGGATGGCTTCTCGCGCCGCGCCAGCATCTGTTCTTCCGCGCTTTCGACCGAGTCGATGATGGCGCGCGCGTCGTGCAGGAAGGCCTGGCCTTCCTCGGTCAGCTCGAGACGGCGCGTGGTCCGGCGCAGCAGCGTGGTCTTGAGCTTTTCCTCGAGGCGGGCGAGGGTGCGGCTGGTGGCCGAGACGGTAAGGTCGAGCTGCTGCGCGGCGGCCGTGATCGAGCCGCTGTCGACCACGGTCGCAAAGGCCAGCAGTTCGTCGAGCGTGATTTTCATGGGTGCGCCGGAATCAGGACAGACTGGTTTATAGACGATGCACCGGCGCGTGGCAATCCTTGATTTAATTTCAAATATTTTTGTCCAGTAAAGGCGTTTATCTCATCAGTTCCGGCGCGCAGAATGGCGACATCGAACAGCCTTCCCTGACTTCTCTCCAGGAGCTAGCACCATGAGCAAGATTCCCGCCTTCGGCCTCGGCACCTTCCGCCTGCAAGGCCAGGTCGTCATCGACTCGGTCTGCAACGGCCTCGAGCTGGGCTACCGCGCCATCGATACCGCGCAGATCTACGGCAACGAAGCCGAGATCGGCGAGGCCATCGCGGCTTCCGGCGTGCCCCGCGACGAGCTGTTCCTGACCACCAAGATCTGGGTCGACAACTACGCCCCGGACAAGCTCGTGCCGAGCCTCGAAGAGAGCCTGCGCAAGCTGCGCACCGACTACGTCGACCTGACCCTGATCCACTGGCCGGCGCCGGGCAATGGCGTGCCGCTGGAGACCTTCATGACCGCGCTGGCGCAGGCGCAGGAAAAAGGCCTGACGCGGCAGATCGGTGTCTCCAATTTCAATATCGCGCTGACGCGCCAGGCCATCGCCGCGGTCGGCAAGGACGCGATCGCGACCAACCAGATCGAGCTGAGTCCTTACCTGCAGAACCGCGAGCTGGTGGCGTTCCTGCAGCGCGAAGGCATCCACGTGACGTCGTACATGACGCTCGCCTACGGCAAGGTGCTGGGCGACCCGGTGATCGGCGCGATCGCGCAGCGGCACCAGGCCACGCCGGCGCAGGTGGTGCTGGCGTGGGCGCTGCAGCTGGGCTACTCGGTGATTCCCTCGTCGACCAAACGCGAGAACCTGGCCAGCAACCTGCTCGCGCAGACCCTGCGCCTCAGCGCAGACGACATGGCGCAGATCGCCGCGCTGGAGCGCAACGGCCGCGAGGTCAGCCCGGACGGCCTGGCGCCGCAATGGGACTGAGCGACCCGAGGCACCTACATATCCGATGACCCGTTCGCGCGCCTCCCATCGCCGCGAACCTGACAGGACAAGCACCATGAGCAATGATCCACTGTTCCAACCGCTGCAACTGGGTGGCCTGACGCTGCCGAACCGCATCGTCATGCCGCCGATGACACGCTCGCGCGCCAGCCAGCCCGGCGACGAGGCCAATGACCTGATGGCCGCCTACTACGCGCAGCGCGCCGGCGCCGGCCTGATCGTCAGCGAGGGCACCTATATCGCCCCGCTCGGCAAGGGCTACGCCTGGACGCCGGGCATCCATACGCCGGCGCAGGTGGCCGGATGGCGCAAGGTGACCTGCGCGGTCCACGCCGCCGGCGGCCGCATCTTCGCGCAGCTCTGGCACGTCGGCCGGCTCAGCCACACCAGCCTGCTGGGCGGCCAGCAACCGGTATCGTCGTCGCCGCTGCAGGCGCAGGGCGTCAACGTCTTCATCGCGGGCGAGGACGGCAGCACGCCGGGCTTCGTCCAGGCCTCCGTGCCGCGCGCCCTGACGGTGGATGAAATCGGCGAGGTCGTCGACCAGTACCGCGCCGCGGCCCGCAACGCGATCGCGGCGGGCTTCGACGGGGTCGAGCTGCACGGCGCCAACGGCTACCTGGTGAACCAGTTCATCGACTCGCGCGCCAACACGCGCACGGACCAGTACGGCGGCGCGCTGGAGAACCGGTTGCGCTTCCTCGGCGAAGTGGCGCGGGCCCTGATCGAAGGTACCGGCGATGCGTCGCGCGTCGGCATCCGGCTGGCGCCGCTGACCACGCTCAACGGCTGCGTCGATGACGATCCCGAGACGACGTATCTTGGCGCTGCGAAGCTGCTGGGCGAACTGGGCGTCGGCTACCTCCATATCGCGGAAGCGGACTGGGACGACGCGCCGCTGATGCCGGTCGCATTCAAGCAACGGCTGCGCGACGCGTTCCCGGGGGTGCTGATCTATGCCGGCAAGTACACCGCCGAGCGTGCACGCGAGGCCGTCGCGGCCGGCTGGGCCGACCTGATCGCGTTCGGCCGTCCGTTCGTCGCCAATCCGGACCTGCCCGAGCGCCTGCGCATCGGCGCGCCGCTGGCGCTGCACCAGCGCGATACGCTGTTCGGCGGCGGCGCGCAGGGGCTGACCGATTACCCGACGCTGGCGCAAGCCGCGGCCTGAGCCGTCCCACGGCGCAGCAGGCGGTCCGGCCGCCCGGCGGCGACGTTCCCCGCCGTAGTGCTTTAGGGGGATATGCTGCGACTGACATAGCAGGGCAAGATCGGCACGGTCCGAATGCGCCCATCCGCATCCAGGAAAGCCCGCCCGCCAGTCCCCCGCGGGCGCTTTCTTTTCACGGAGGGGTAGAGCGATATGGAGGCGCGAATCATTCGCGTTTGATCGGCGGGTGCCGTCGGCGCGCGATATGGAACCCTCGATATAAAAAGGAGTGAGACAGTGCCTGCCCACCAGTCGCCAGTTCACCGCCTAGCGCCGGCACACCCCAACGGCTCGCCTCTGTCGCTCACCCCTGGCCTGGGCGCGACCTTTGAATCAGCCGCCAACCAGGAACCCAGTGGGCCGGAAAAGACCGCCCTGGCGCTTTGTGCCCGCTATTGCCCGCTCGCCGACGTGGGCCCGCCGTTCGGCGCCGAAACGCTGGCATGGCGGGGCAGCGCCTACATTTATGTCTTTGGCTGGGACAGCGACGGCAGGCGCCGCCTGTTCGAGGTGTTCCGGAACCAGCAGGGCGCGCTCGAGCCCGTGCTGGCGTTCCAGTATCCCGTTCCACTGCGGAAATTGTTCCGGCACGACCTGGATCCGCTGTACCACGATCGGCGCTGACATCACGCGCAAGCCCTGACATGCGCGGCCACCGCGGCGACGGGCCGAGGGCAGCGCTACTTCTCCCACCTCCGCAAAAATCCCGCGGTCTGGCCGGCCTGCGCAGCACTTTATCGCCTGCGCTGTCCGCACATACCCTGAATTGACGGTGGAGTTTATGTGCGTAAAAATAAATTCATAACTATGAATAATGCGGGTGCCTCGCCTCGATGCCGGCACCGCTTCCGACCACCGTCATTCCTGGAGACACCCCGATGCAACCGAACCCGCGCCGCCGCCTGATGCTGTGCGCCGCCATGCTAAGCGCAATGCCCGCGCTGGCCTGGGCCGACACCTATCCCAGCAAGCCGATCCGCATGGTGGTGCCGTTCGCCCCCGGCGGCGCCACCGACGTGGTGGCGCGGCTGATTTCGCAGAAGCTGGGCGAGGCGCTGAAGCAGTCGGTGGTGGTCGAAAACCGTCCAGGCGCCAACGGCATCATCGGCACTGACGTGGCGGCACGCGCGGCGCCCGATGGCTATACGCTGCTGCTCAATACCGCCGGCGCGCAGACCCTCAGCCCGGTGCTGTACAAGGCCGGCTATGAGCCGCTGAAAAGCTTCGCGCCGATCTCGCAGATCAGCAATATCGGCTTCGTGATGGTGGTGCACCCGTCTGTGCCGGCCAAGACCGTGCAGGAGTTCGTCGCGCTGGCCAAGGCGAAGTCGCGGCCGCTGAGCCTGTCGGCCGGCAGCAGCATGATCGAGCTGATCGGCGCCACCTTCAAGCGCGCCGCGGGCACGCCCGACGTGGTCAGCGTGTCGTACCGCGGCACCGGCCCGCAGATGCAGGCGGTGGTCGCGGGCGAGGTCGACATGACCATCGACCCCTTCAACGGCATGGCGATGATCAAGGCCGGCAAGCTGCGCCCGCTGGCGGTGTTCGCGTCCAAACGCTCGCCCGCGCTGCCCGATGTCCCGACCATGCAGGAGGCCGGTTTCGACGGCATGGCGTTCAACTCGTGGGCCGGCCTGCTGGCCCCGGCCGGCACGCCCAAGGAGATCGTCACGCGGCTGAACCAGGAGATGAACCGCATCCTGGCGCAGCCGGAGATCAAGCAACGGCTGGCCGCGATTGACTACGAGGTGGTGGGCGGCACCCCGGAACAGTTCGCCGCCACCATTGCCGAGGATGCGGCCAGGTGGGCAAAGATCGTCAAGGAGACGAACTACAAGGCGGGGTCCTGAGCGGTCACGTTGCGGCCGTCGCCTGCCGCACCAGCCAGTTGCGGAACGCGCGCGCCGCGGCCAATACCGTTCCGTTGAAGCGTCAAGTACTACTGTCATTCCCGCGCAGGCGGGAATCCAGCGTCTTTCGCGCCTTGTTCGGGGATAAAGTCACTGGGTTCCCGCCTTCGCGGGAACGACAGCGGTTACCTGAACCCTTCGGCAACCGGACTGCGCAGGGTCTGCACGGCATTCTGCAAGCGGTTGCGATATCTCTTCACGACACCATGCGCGTTGCGCGTGGGTCAGGTTGACCGCACCACGGGGCGGCATTACACTGCGCCCCGTTCCAACCAACGGAGCTATCCGTGGACAGTTGTCCCAGTCCCTCATGCGCAACGGGAGTTTCCCCGGCTGCGCCGGCGCGCTGAGACACTGCGGTCTTTCGCTGCAGTGCCGCCGCGCGGCGCTGCCATGCCCCCATGCGGCCAGGCCCATGCCTGTGCCCGCCGGTGCCAGACCTCCCTTGCTGCCTTTCGATGTGTTGTCATGGCCCGCGTGTATCGTCGCCGGCCAGATGGCTGTATTTGCTCAGGAGGTTGCCATGGTATGGCACCAGTTCTTCGTACGCGTGGCCGCGCTGGCCATCGTGGCCGCGGCCTGCCGTCCGGCGCTGGCGGCGCGGCCGCTTATCACCGACGATGCGCGCATCGTCGATCCCAAGGCCTGCCAGCTGGAATCGTGGATGCAGTTCCAGTCCGGCGGCAATGAGCTGTGGGCGCTCCCCGGCTGCAATCCCACCGGCAACCTGGAGCTGACGCTGGGCGGTTCGCTGCAGCGCGTCGATGGCGGCTGGGACGGCACCAACGTCCAGTTCCAGGCCAAGACGCTGCTCAAGCCGCTGGAAACCAACGGCTACGGCATCGCGCTGTCGGGCGGGGTGATCCACCATCCCGACGCCGAGCCCGGCAAGGTGCTGGGCAACCTCTATGTCAACGTGCCGGTGTCGTTCTCGTTCGCCGACGACCGCTTTGTTGCGCACCTGAACCTGGGCGCCAACCGCGACACCGGCAACCGCCAGACCCGCATGACCTGGGGCGCGGGCACCGAGACCCAGCTGCACCCGCGCGTGTTCCTGATCGCCGAGACCTTCGGCGAGAACCGCGGCAAGCCGTCGTTCCAGGCCGGTTTCCGTTTCTGGGTGGTGCAGGACCGGGTGCAGGTCGACACCACCTATGGCAACGTGTTCGGCGGCGGTAGCGGGGCGCGCTTCTTTACGGTGGGGCTGCGGCTGCTGTCGCCGGCGTTTCTGCCGTAGCGGACGGCTGCCGGCCGGTGCCGCCCGGTTTCACTCCGGCAACACCCCCACCTTGCGCAATACCGCCCGCGCAATCTCCATCCGCGCCCCGGCATGCTCCGGCCGCAGTAGGTCCAGATTCAGCGCGAACAGGTAGTCGTCATTGCCGCGCTCGACCCAGCCCACCAGCCAGCCCACCGCCGGCCTGGCCGAGTCGGCCCAGCCGGTCTTGCCGTGCAGGGTGTAATCGGCAGTGCGCTCGAGCACGGTGATGTCGTCGACGGCCTTGAAGGTGGCGGGCGAGAACGGCAGGGTGCGCTGCACCAGGCCCTTGAGGAAATCGATCTGCTGGTAGGCGGTGATCTGCAGCTTGCCGTTCAGCCAGAAGCGATCCACCGGCCCGGAGCTGTCGGCATTGCCATAGTGCGATGCGGTCAGGTAACGCTGGTAGGCCGCGCTGCCGACCCGGCGCGCCAGCGCCTGGTAGGCAGGCACGCACGAATTGGGCAGGGCCACGCGCAGCGGCACGTCGGCGTTGCAGGCGTCGGGCAGCACGGCCTTGCCGCCGACCAGCCAGACCTTGCCGTCCCAGGGCAGCTTGTCGTGGTCGACGTCGGCCACCGCGCCGGTCTCGAGGCCGATCAGGGAGTTCATGATCTTGAAGGTCGATGCCGGCGAATACGGCGTGGCGGCGCGAGACGGGTTGTAGGTCAGCATGCGGTCGCGGCGCAGGTCGTAGATCACCATGGTGCCGGTGGTATCGGCCTGGCGGAACAGCGCCGCGGCGTCGAGCGGCGCTTCCTTGGGCGCGGCCAGCGCGGGCAGGTGGGCGGCAAGCAGGCCGAGGCCGAAGGCCAGCGGCGTCAGCAGACGGGCAAGACGATTGTTCATGGTTTGTGCGTGGGAAGTTAAGGGAATGACAATCCGGGCCCGGACCGTGATGCGCAGCATAGGAGAGCGGCTGCGCAGCGCCAACCGCGTGCCCTGTAACTTGCGTAACATGGCGGGCGTCGCCACTGATGCTTCCTTCCAGATCGATGCCCGCTTCGCCTGCCCTGATCCAAATCGATGTGTCGAGTCCCTACCAGGTCGATGGCCAGCCCGCGCGCTACCAGTCGGTCTGGCTGCTCGCACGCGCCTGGCATGCGTATCGCAGCGGAGAAGGCGTGGTCACCGCCGCCGCGGTACGCAGCGCGTTTCCCGCGGCGGCCAACGTGCGCATGCTGGTGTCGCGCGCGTTTGCAGACTTCGCGCGCTGGGGCATCGTGGTGGGGTGGGGCGCTGACCGAGCGCGCGATCCGGCCGCGGGCAATCCGGCGCAGCGCAGCCGCGGGCCGTTCTGGCTGGCTGCCCCCAGCGCGCGCCGGCTGCGCTTCGTCGCCAATGGCCGCACGCTGGGGCCGGTCGCGCTGGCGCGGCATTTGGGCTTCCCTGCCGGTGTACATCCCGCGCAATCGGGAGAGCGCGATGGCACCAGCTACGTGATGCGCGACATGGCCTTCTGGAGCGAACTGACGCAGGCCATGCGCAGCGCGCAGGACGGCCATGCCGGCGCCCACGGCTTTGCCGTGGCGGAGTCCTTCGGCGCGGCGCGCCGGCTGGCCGGCGATGGTTTCCAGCAGGCCTTGTCGTTGCTGAAGGAAAGCCAGGCGTGGCGCCGCTGCGGGCGCCTCGACCAGAGCCGCGCCGCGCTGCGGCGTTTCGACCGGCTGGCACAGGCGGCTGACGCTGGCGCGGCCACGCCGGCGTTCCAGGCCATGGCGCAGGTGGTGCGCGCCTGGGAGCGCTATACCCGTGGCGATGGCGAGGGCGCGCGCGCCGGCCTGGAGCACCTGCACGCCGATGCCGAGCTGCGCCTGGTGGTGCGCTACAACCCGCGCGTGCGCTTCGAGGTGCTGAACCTCGAAGCGCTCTTGCACAAGGCCGATGCCATGCGCCCCGCGCATGCGGCCGCGCCGGCTGCGCAGGCTGCGGCTAGGGCGGCCCAGTGCGCGCTCGACGCGTTCTCGGGCGCGCTGCAGGCCGCCTACGAAGCCGATTCGGTCGATGCCGTGCAGCATGCCGCGGCCAATATCGGGCTGAGCCTGTGGCTGTTCTGGCGCCACGGGCTGATCGATGGCGGGCGCAGCCTGTCCGCCAGCGCCGTGCAGCGGCAGGCGATGCGCTGGCTGGGGCTGTCGGAATGGATCTGCGACCGCTTCGGCGTCGGCGGCGGCACGGCGTGGAACGCGATCTTCCTGCTGCGCATCGCGCGCGGCAGCTGCGGGCCCGATGCGCCGCCGCTCGACCGCCCGGCCAGCGCCAGCGACAGCATGGCCATGTTCCGCCGCCAGCGCCCGCTTTCCGTAGCCGACGCGGTCGAGGCGCTGCGGCCGTTCCATGCGCCGTTTGCGCCGGCGCGGGGCTTCGTGCGCTGGTCGGCCGTGGCCGCCTTTGCGCTGGAAGACCATGACGCCGGCCACGTCAGGCTGGCGCCGCTGCAACTGGCCAACCTGCTGCTGGAATCGGCCTGGTACCTGACCCATGAACAGGGCGCCACCGCCGCCGCATGCGCCGCGGTGGAGCGGCTGGCCGGGCAGCTGCCCGCGCTGCGTCCGGCGGAACGGGCCTTCTTCACGGCCGAGCTGCGCGCACTGCCGCCGGCGTTGCGCGACGCCGCTGCGGAAGCGGCGCGGCGCCACCGCAAGCGGGCCTGAGACAGTTCACTGACTGCCTGCGGGAACGACGCGGTTGGCGCGCGACAACTCGCCCGGCGTCATGTTGTAGAGCCGCCGGAACGCCGCGATAAACGCCGACAGCGACTCATAGCCGCAATCCAGCGCGACCTCGGTCACGGCTTCGCCGCGCTCCAGCCGCGGCACGGCATCGAGCAGCCGCAGCCGCTGGCGCCAGGCGCGGAAGGTCAGCCCGGTTTCGCGCTGGAACAGCCGCGTCAGGGTCTTGCCCGAGACCGCCAGCCGCGCGCTCCACGCCGCCAGGCTGGTGTCGCGGTCGGCATGGCGCTGCAGGCCATTGCAGACCAGGCGCACGCGCGGGTCGGCCGGCAGCGGCAGCATGAATTCGACTTCGGGCGCGGCGGCAAGCTGGTCGATCAGCACGCGCGCCAGGCGCCCGTCGGCGCCGCCTTCGTCGTATTCGGCCGGCAGGTGGCTGAAGGTGCGAATCAGCTCGCGCAGCAGTGGGCTGACGGTCAGCACGCGGCAACGGGCCCGCGCCGCCGCGCACACGCTGTTGTCCAGGTAGAGGCTGCGGATGCGGGTGCCCGTGGCGCAGCGCACGCGGTGCGCCACGCCGGCCGGAATCCACACCGCCCATTGCGGCGGCGCGACAAAGCGGCCGCGGTCGGTCCATACCTCCAGCACGCCTTGCAGGGCATAGGCGAACTGGCACCACGGATGCCGGTGGCGGTAGCCCAGCACGCGGTTGGGCAGGGCTTCGATGTGGCCGTACAGCGGGCGAGGCAGCCGCGCGAGCGCGCGCAGGGCGGGATCATGGGCAGGCATGCGTGGTCCGGTGGTAGTGGTGGAGGTAGCGGTGGACGATGGCTAGCGGCACGGGCAGCGCCGCGGCCGATGTCCGCTGATGTCCGATTGCCGACACCGGATGCGACTTTGCCGTTAGCCAGATTGTCTGGCGCAGGCTAACTTGCGCTCGCCCCACAAGACAATCCGGGCAATCCGCTCTACCGCTCGTGCCGGTTGCGTCCGCTCCGGCATGCAACTTCGCTGTGTTACCCAGGGAGCCTGCGATGCACCGCACCAGATTCTTCACCGCTCTGCGCCTGGCCGGCATGTGCTCGGCACTGACGCTGGCCGCCGCGCCAGCATGGGCCGTCGACGAGGCCGGCAAGTACTGCGACACGCCTTCCACCTGTATCAACCCGATGGCCACCGGCGGCATGGTGACCTCTTCCAACCGCCTGGCGACGCAGGCCGGTCTGCGCGTGCTGGAGCGCGGCGGCAATGCGGTCGATGCCGCCATCGCGGTGGCGTCGACCATCGCGGTGGTGTACCCGCACATGAATTCGATCGGCGGCGACGCCTTCTGGCTGATCTACAACGCCCGCACGCGCGAGGTGCGCGCCCTCAATGCCAGCGGGCGCGCCGGCGAACGCGCCACCATCGCGCTTTACCGGGACAAGGGACTCGACCGGGTTCCCGCGCGCGGATACCTGTCGGCGATCACGGTGCCTGGCACCGTCGCCGGCTGGGAAGCGGCGTACCAGTATGCGCGCCAGGGCATGGGGCGCAGCCTGCCATGGCCGGAGCTGATGGCCGATGCCATCCGCCATGCCGAGGAAGGGTTCCCGGTATCGGCGTCGCTGGCATCGTGGAGCCGAGTCAATCTCGACCCGGCCGACACCGAATTCCGCGCCTTGCAGCGCTTCGACGGCTTTCGCCAGACCTTCCTGAAACCGGACGGATCGGCCTACCGGATGGGCGAAACGCTGCGCCAGCCCGACCTGGCCGGCACGCTGAGGCAGATCGCGTCAGGAGGCGCCGCGGCGTTCTACCAGGGCGAGATCGCGCGCAAGATCGTGGCCGACCTGCAGGCGCACGGCGGCGTGCTGACCCAGGCGGACTTTGCCCGCCACCGCGCCGACTGGGTCCAGCCGATCACGGTCAACTACCGCGGCTACCAGGCCGTCAACGTGCCGCCCAACACGCAAGGCTTTGCCTCGCTGGAAATCCTGAACATCCTGGACAAGCGCGACGTGCGCGCGCTGGGCGAGGGCACGGCCGACTACTACCACGTGCTGGTGGAGGCGACCAAGCAGGCGTTTGCCGATCGCGACCGCTACCTTGCCGATCCGGACTTCGTGCAGATCCCGCTGGAGCGGCTGCTGTCATCGCGGCACGGGCAGGCCCAGTCCGGGCGCATCAGCATGCTGCGCGCCGGCGCGGACGTGAAGCCGATGGATCCGCACGGCGATACGGTGTGGTTCGGCACCGCCGACAAGGACGGCAACGTGGTGTCGATGATCCAGAGCGTCTATCACGACTTCGGCTCGGGCATCGTGCCCAAGGGCACCGGCGTGCTGCTGCAGAACCGCGGTGCGTTTTTCTCGCTCGATCCCGCGCATGTGAATCACCTGGCGCCGGGCAAGCGCACCTTCCATACGCTGAACCCCGCGCTGCTGCTGAAGGACGGCAAGCCGTTCCTGGTCTACGGCACCATGGGCGGCGAAGGGCAGCCGCAAACGCAGGCAGCGCTGGTGACGCGCATTGTCGATTTCGGCATGTCGCCGCAGGACGCGGTCAATGCGCCGCGCCTGCTCTATGGGCGCAACTGGGGCGTGTCGTCGAACGATCTCAAGATCGAAGGCCGCGTGCCGGAAGCGGTGACCGCCGAACTGGCGCGGCGCGGGCATCCGGTCAAGCGGGTGCAGGCCTTCACCGACACCATGGGCCATGCCGGCGCCATCCTGATCGACCCGGTCACCGGCGTGATGTATGGCGCGGCCGACCCGCGCGGCGACGGCCTCGCGGCCGGGCTGTAGCGGGACGTAAACGAAGAAGGGGCGACCACGGTCGCCCCTTCTTTCCATCGCTGGCCGGCTTAGTCGAACAGCTCGTGCCAGATGCTCTTCTTCCGATAGTGCTTCTGCTCGCGCTCGTAGTAGCGGTCGCGGTCACGGTCGCCGTAGCCGCGCTGGTAGCCCTGCTGCGGCGGAGCGTTATGCACCGGTGCGTGCTGCTGTGGCGCTTGCTGCATGGGGGCTTGCTGCGCCGGGGCCGCTGCCGCCGAGCGCTCCAGGATCTTGTCGAGTTCGCCCCGGTCCAGCCAGACGCCGCGGCACTTGGGGCAGTAATCGATCTCGATGCCCTGGCGTTCGGACATCACGAGTTGGGTTTGCGGGCACACCGGACAGTCCATGGGTTCTCCTGTTGCAATGAAAACGGTCCAGTTATGACCGGCGGCGGCGGCGATGGTTCGGCAGGGAGGTCGGCCGGAAGTGGAGTGTGGGGCCCATGAGGGGCGCGTAAGCGGGAATTTGCACGCCAAGCTGCCGTCGAAGGCATATGGCTGCCTCGCGTCTCCTTCCTCCTGTGCTTGCGCTGGCCCGCCGGCTGGCGTGGTTGGCGCTGTGGATCGGCCTGGCCTGGCTGGCGTGGCCGTGGCTGCAGCCGCCGCTGGAGCGCGCCATCTACGCGGCCCGGCTGTCGGCCCGGCCCGCGCCGACGGCGCTGCCGGTGCCGGTGGCGGGGGTTGCCCCAAGGGCGCTGCGCGATACCTGGCACGGCATGCGCTCCGGCGGACGCAAGCATGAGGGCATCGACATCTTCGCGCCGCGCGGCCGCGAAGTGGTGTCGGCGACCGAAGGCATCGTCACGCGCGTCGGCACCAACCGGCTGGGGGGAAACGTGGTGTGGGTGATGGGGCCGGGGCGGCAGATGCACTACTACGCCCATCTGGACCGATATGCCGGCGTGCGCGCCGGCGACATCGTCGCCGCGGGCGCCGTGCTGGGGTATGTCGGCACCACCGGCAATGCGCGGGGCACGCCGCCGCACCTGCACTACGGCATCTACACGGCGCGCGGGGCGATCAATCCCTACCCGCTACTGAAGCCATCCGCGGCCGCCGGCGCGCACTAGCGCAGCCGGCGTGGTGGCATGATGGGATTCAGGCGGCCTCGCCGACCGTGCCGTGGCCGGCTTCGTCGGCGGCTTCCTTGCCGCCGGGCAGCAGCAGGTTCAGGATCACCGCCGACAGCGAGCCCACCGTGATGCCGGAGCCGAACACCTCATGGACAAAGGCGGGCAGCTTGGCCAGCAGTTCCGGGCGGAAGGTCACGGCCAGGCCGCAGCCGATCGACACCGCCACGATCAGCGTATTGCGCTGCGTGAAGCGGACCGTGCTGAGCATCTGGATCCCGCCCGAAACGATCATCGCGAACATCATCAGGCCGGCACCGCCGAGCACCGGCTGCGGAATCGTCACCACCAGCGCGCCCAGCACCGGGAACAGCCCGGCCAGCAGCAGCATCACGCCGGTCAGCGCCACCACGTGGCGGCTGGCCACGCCGGTCAGCGACACCACGCCGACGTTCTGCGCAAAGGTGGACAGCGGCGGGCTGCACACCAGCGCCGCGAAAGCCGAGCCAAAGCCGTCGCACAGGATGCCGCGCGACAGGCATTTGCCCGACACCGGCCGCTGCGTGGCCGATCCCAGCGCCATGAAGGTGCCGGTCGATTCGACGATGGTGACCAGGAACGCGATCGACATGGCGACAATGCCGGAAATCGGGAACGACATGCCGAAGTGCAGCGGCTGCGGCACCGCGAACACCGGCGCCTGGTGGAACTGGGTAAAGTCGATCAGCCCCAGCGCCAGGCACAACAGGTAGCCGCCGGCAATGCCAACGACGATGGCCGAGGCCGACAGCATGCCCTTGCCCCACTGCACCACCGCCACCACCAGCGCCAGCACGGCGACGGCAATCGCCAGGTTGCCGGGGGCGCCGTAGCGGCTGCTGCCCTGGCCGCCGGCGGCCCAGTCGATCGCCACCGGGATCAACGACAGGCCGATCATGGTCACGACCACGCTGGTGACGGTATGCGGGAACAGCTTGCGGATCGCCGGCATGAAAAAGCTGCCCAGGATCATCACCAGCGAGCCGGCCAGCGCCGAGCCCAGGATGCCGGCCACGCCGTGCTCCACACCCACGCTGATGGCCGCGCCGACGAAGGCAAAGCTGGTGCCCATCACGCACGGCATGCGGATGCCGACCGGGCCCACGCCCTTGCACTGGATGATGGTGACGATGCCCGAGCCCAGCAGCGCGGCATTGACCAGCGCCACCACCTGGTCGGAAGGCAGGCGCAGCGCGCCGCCGATCACCAGCGGCACCGCGATGATGCCGCCCAGTGCGGCCAGCAGGTGCTGGAGCGCCAGCAAGAACGTCGTCAACCGTGGGGGGCGGTCTTCCACCTGGAATAGCAAGGGCGCCATTCGAGTCTCCTGTCGTCTGCCCGGATGTTCCGGGCTGTCTTGTTCTTCTGGCGCCGGGCGGGGAACCCGGCGCCCTCGTGCACGCTCGCGGGCCAGGTGCGGCAGCTCCGCGAGCGAGGCGGGCAGGACCTGCATCCCGCCTCAACAGGCGTGCAAGAATAACAGGGATCAGCGAACCGTGATACAAAGATTGCATACAATTTGTATCAACTCCCATGCGCCGGAAGACAAGGCGGATGCCGCGGAAGCCGCCTGCATGGCGGCTTCAAGGTTCAGCGGCGCTGCCCCAGCGCCTTCTGGATCGCCGCCTCGGTCTCTGCATACTGGCCTTCGCCGAAGTGCTTGTAGACCACGTTGCCGTTGGCATCGACCAGGTACAGCGCGGGCCAGTACTGGTTGCGCCAGGCGTTCCAGGTGGCATAGGCGTTGTCCTGCGCCACCGGATAGCGGATGTCGAAGCGCTTGAGCGCGGCCTGCACGTTGCTGGTGGAGCGCTCGAACGCATACTCCGGCGTGTGCACGCCTACCACGACCAGGCCCTGGTCGCGGTATTTGTCGTACCACTTGCGCACATGGGGCAGGGTGTTGATGCAGTTGATGCAGCTGTAGGTCCAGAAGTCGACCAGCACGACCTTGCCGCGCAGGCCGGCAAGGGTCAGCGGTTCGGAGTTCAGCCACTTGGCGATACCGGTGAATTCGGGCGCCGTGCCGTAATTGGCGGGCGCGGCGGGCGCTGCGGCGGCGGACTGGATCGCCAGCGGGGCGGCGGCAAAGGCAGCTGCGGCAAACAGGGTGCGAAGGATGCGGGGCATGGTTCAGGCTCCAGGTTGGGTGGCGGGGAAAAGCGAGGTCAGCCAGGCGACGGCGAGGGTGTCGTACTGGAAGTACATGGCGATCGCGGTGGCTACCACCAGCACGCCGAAGGCTTGCTGCAGCCGCGGCGTATGGCGTGCCAGCCGGCGCACATGGGTGGTGGCGAACTGGCCGCCGTAGGCGATGCCCAGCATCGGCACGGCGGCGCCGGCGGCAAACAGGGCCAGCAGGCCGGCGGCGCGGTGCAGGTCCTGCGCCTTGGCCACCAGCGCCAGGATCGAGGCCAGCACCGGGCCCGCGCACGGGGTCCATACCGCGCCCAGCGTTATGCCCAGCACAAAGCCGCCGGCCAGGCCGTTGCCGGCGCGGCTGCCGGCGCCGGCGGCGCGGTCGGTGAGCGCGGCGAAGGGTGCGGCGAACGGGGCCACGAGGCGGCCGAAGCCGGCCGGCCACAGCCGCGCCAGCCCGGCGGCGAACAGGATGGCGATGGCGACGTTGCGGACCACGCCCGGGGCGTCGCTGAAGGCGCTGGTGAGCGCGCCGAAGACAATGCCCAGCGCGGAAAAGGCGGAGACGAAACCCAGTGCGATCGCCAGCGGGCGCAGGCGGCTGGTTTCGCCCAGCGAAGCGCCCAGCAGCATGGGCAGCACGGGCAGCACGCACGGCGACGCAATCGTCAGCACGCCGGCGGCAAAGGCAAGGTAGGCATCGATCATGGCGGTGGACTCCGGGATTGGCGATGACTGCATTGCACCGTCCCGGCGTATCGGCGTTGTTTCCGCATCCGCCCCGCCGTGCAATGTTTCTTGTCCGGACCCGGCCCGGATACACAGCGATACAAAGCGCGCCGCCAGCGCCGCATAATGGCGGCACCGGGCCAGGCGACGGCCGTCCTTGCCGGCGCCGGCCGCCCCCTTTTTCTCCTTCTCTTTCTTCGATTCCGGGACCCGCCATGACCCCGCAGGACCATATCCTTATCGTCGACGACGACCGCGAAATCCGCGAACTGGTTGCCGCCTACCTCGAGCGCAGCGGCATGCGCGTGTCCCTGGCCGCCAACGGGCGCGAAATGCGCGCGGCGCTGGACAAGGGCTCGGTCGACCTGGTGGTGCTGGACCTGATGCTGCCCGGCGAAGACGGGCTGGCGCTGTGCCGCGACCTGCGCGCGGGCGAGCGGCGCAACCTGCCGGTGCTGATGCTGACCGCGCGCAACGAGGAAGCCGACCGCATCCTGGGGCTGGAGATGGGCGCCGACGACTACCTGGTCAAGCCCTTCGCCGCGCGCGAACTGCTGGCGCGGATCCGCTCGGTGCTGCGGCGCACGCGCATGCTGCCGCCCAACCTGCAGGTCACCGAGGCCGCCAGCATGCTGGCGTTCGGCCCGTGGCGGCTCGACACCAACGCCCGCCACCTGGTCGACGAGCAGGACGTGATCGTCGCGCTCAGCGGCGCGGAATACCGGCTGCTGCGCGTCTTCGTCGACCACCCGCAGCGGGTGCTGACGCGCGACCAGCTGCTCAACCTGACCCAGGGCCGCGACGCCGAGCTGTTCGAGCGCTCGATCGACCTGCTGGTGAGCCGCCTGCGCCAGCGCCTGCGCGACGATGCGCGCGAGCCGCGCTACATCAAGACCGTGCGCAACGGCGGCTATGTCTTCAGCGCCACCGTCGAAATCCGCGAGGAGCGCGCATGAACGGGCGCGCGCACAAGGGGCTGGCATGGCCGCGCACGCTGTTCGCGCGGCTGATGGTGATCCTGCTGGTCGGGCTGGTGCTGGCGCAGAGCCTGTCGTACAGCCTGGTGATGATGGAGCGCAAGAGCGCGGCCGACCGGCTGATGCTGGGCAACCTGGAGCGCGACGTGGCCAGCTCGGTGGCGATGCTCGACATGCTGCCGGCGGACCAGCGCGCGGCCTGGCTGGAGCGGGTGCGCCGCGACAACTACAGCTACCGCCTCGATGCCGGCACGCCGGGCGAGCCGCCGCGCGCGCCGCTGGCGCGCAGGGCCGTCGACACCATTGCCGAGGCGCTGCAGGGACGCTATCCGGTCTCGGCCAGCAGCCAGCCGGGCGGCGGTTTCCAGGTACACCTGCGGCTGCACGACGGCAGCCCGCTGACGATCGACGTACAGCCAAAGCGTTCGCTGGTATCGCCGTGGCTGCTGGCGATGCTGGCGGCGCAGCTGGCGCTTCTGGTGGCCTGTGCCTGGCTGGCGGTGCGCGTGGTCACGCGTCCGCTCAGCCAGCTGGCCAGCGCCGCCGAGAACCTGGGGCCGGACCTGAAGGCGCAGCGTGTGCCCGAAACCGGCCCGACCGAGGTGGCCCACGCCGCCGCCGCCTTCAACGCCATGCAGGCACGCATTGCCGGCTACCTGGATGAGCGCATGCAGATCCTGGCCGCGATCTCGCACGACCTGCAGACGCCGATCACGCGCATGCGCCTGCGCGTGGATCTGATGGAAGACTCGCCCACGCAGCAGAAGCTCTACAACGATCTGCGCGAGATGGAGCACCTGGTGCGCGAAGGCGTGGCCTATGCGCGCACCCTGCAGGGCGGCACCGAGACCCCGGCCCGCATCGATCCCGATGCGCTGCTCGACAGCCTGGCCGGCGACTACCTCGACGCCGGCCACACCATCGCCATCGAAGGCCAGGCCGGCGCGCCGCTGCTGACACGCCCGCAGGCGCTGCGGCGCATCCTGACCAACCTGATCGACAACGCGCTGAAGTTCGGCGCGGAGGTCACGCTGGCGGTGGCGCGGCAGGACGATGGCTGGCTGCAGATCGCCGTGCAGGACCGCGGCCCGGGCATCCCCGAGGCGGAACTGGAGCGCGTGATGCAGCCGTACTACCGCGTCGAGACCTCGCGCAACCGCGGCACCGGCGGCACCGGCCTGGGCCTGGCCATCGCGCTGCAACTGACGCAGGCGCTGGGCGGCACGCTGCAACTGGCCAATCGCGAAGGCGGCGGCCTGCAGGCCACGCTGCGCCTGCCAGGCTGACAGCGTGTTTTCTCTCCTCTTCCATTCCACATGCCATCCTCGCGGCATCCAATCCCCAAATCCGTTAAACGAAAACGCGATCACATCCCCTGATCGGGGTATAGATGCCATTTGGCCTATTCGGGTTATGTCATAAAAATCATAATCAATTATGACTAGGACAATGCGCGGGCTCGGATCGAATTATTGGAGGCGCTCAGCGCAAGCCTGCTGAATTTGCATGGCCGGGGGGTAATGCAGCGACTCCCGTGAAAGGCCCGTCTGTACTGGGATTCAAGCCACAGCGCACATCGCCGCGGGTGCCGTATCGCGTAATCTCATGCAGTTATTTCGAGCGCGACCGGGACGAATTAGCGATTGGAGACATTTATCCATTCACCAGTTCGTTTGCGAAAATTAACAATCTCCCCGCGGAACCCTCCTTACAATCGCCTTCGCATTAGCGGCAACGCAGCCCGAGCGATCGGCCCCTGCGGTTGCACGACGCCATTCCCGCTGCGAATGGCCATCCGGCGCAGTTCCTCGGTGCCGCGCCGGATCCCGTAGGCCTGTTCTGCCGGTTTTCGCACCCGGCCAGGCCCGGTCGGGTTCCGTGTCCTCGTGCCGCCATGCAATAAGCCGATAACGGAACTCAAGCCCGCGCGCGCCTGTGTCATCGGTGCGCGGCGCCAGCTTGAGCAACACAGAGACAGGCTGCGGATCCCATGGATTCACTGATGAAGCGCCGTGAGCGTGCCCGCGACGGGGCGCTGCGGCGGCAAGGGAGGCGCCGGCGCGCTCCGGCCGCGCTGGGTAGCGGACTGACCGCGGCGCTCGCCGCGGGGCTGGCGGCAATGGGCTGGCTGCCGGCACTGGCGCATGCAAATTCCGACTATGACGCGCTGATCCGGCGCGCCCGTGCCGGCGACTATGCGCCCGCGCTGACGATGCTGCGCGAGCGCGTGGCGCGCGCACCGTCGGACCAGCGGGCGGCGTGGGACCGCATCGTCATCGCCGGCTGGGCGGGACGGCCGGACGAAGTGCTGGAAGCCTATGGCAATCTGGGCCAGACCCGCGCGCTGCCGCCCGAAGTGCTGGCGGCAGTGGCAGGCGCCTTGCGCGACCTGCGCCGCTGGGACGAGGCGCTGGCGCGCTATCGCGAAGGCCGGCAACGCTTTCCAACGCACGCGGTATTCGCACTGGGCGAGGTGAAGGTGCTGGCCGACAGCGGCCGGGCCGCCGAGGCGGTGGCGCTGGGGCAGGCGCTGGTGCAGCGCGAGCCCGCCGCGGTCGACAGCCGCCTGGCCCTGGCCTACGCGCAGGCGCGCGCCGGCGAGCCGTATGCGGCCTTGTTCGAGGCCGACCAGGCATACCTGCGCGCGCCGCAGCGCGCCGATGTCGTGCGCGAGTATGTCGGCGCGCTGCAGCGCGCCGGGCTGCCCGAGGCGGCGCTGCGCGTCGCGGGCGAGCATCCTGAACTGTTCGACCCGCGCGCGCGCCTGGCGCTGGAGCTCGATGCCGCGGCCGAGCTGGTGCGCCTGGCCGACATGCCGACCCGCACCGAGGCCGAGCGCTTTGCCATCGCCGATCGCGCGCTGGCATGCTATGACGCATTGCTGCCCGCGCTGCAGGCGCTGGGGCCGCCGGCCGCGCCGCAACTGCGCCGCGCGCGCATCGACCGGCTCGCCGCGCTGCATGCGCGCGTCCGGATGCAGGACGTGGTGAGCGAATACGAGGCGCTGCGCGCCGAGGGCGTCGAGGTTCCGAGCTATGCCCTGGGCGATGTCGCCGCCGCCTACCTGTATCTGCGCCAGCCGGAGCAGGCCGCGCCGCTGTTCCGCCAGGTGCGCGACGCCTACCCGCAGGGCCTGGATGCCGAAACCCGGCTCAAGGCCCAGACCGGCCTCTACTACGCGCACGCCGAGGCCGAGGCCTTCGATCCCGCTGCGCAGGCCGTGGCGCAGGCCAGCACCGAGCAGCCGCGCTGGCGCTGGGTGCGCGGCCAGCCCATGCGCCAGCCCAACGACCTGTGGCTGCAGGCCGAGCAGACCGCCACCCGGGCCGACCTGCAGGCCGACGCTACCGACTCCGCGCAGCAAAAACTGGAAGACCTGGTGCGCAAGGCGCCGGGCCATTCCGGCCTGCGCGCCGCGCTGGCCGACGTCTACCGCGCCCGCGGCTGGCCGCGCGCGGCCGAAGGCGAACTGAAGCTGGCCGAGACCCTGACCCCGCGCAGCCTGCCGGTGGAGGTGCAGCAGGGGCACGCGGCGCTGGACCTGCAGGAATGGCGCCAGGCCGAGCTGCTGCGCGACGACACCCTGGCGCGCTTCCCCGAAGACCTCACCGCGCGGCGTCTCGATCGCGAGTGGCAGGTCCACAACAAGTCCGAGCTGCGCATCGAGGGCTACCGGGGGCTGGCCAACGACAGCGCGGTGGTCGGCAACGGCAATTTCGGCATCGAGTCGGTGCTGTACACCCCGCCCATCAATTACGACTGGCGCGCCTTCGGCGGCATCGGCTATGCCACCGGCCGCTTCGACGAGGGCCGGGTCGATTACCGCTGGGCGCGCGCCGGCGCGCAATGGCGCGTGCGCGACCTGACCGTCGAGGGCGAGCTGTCGCTGCATGGCTATGGCCAGGGCGCGCGCCAGGGCGGTCGCATCTCAGCGGACTATGACATCGACGACCGCTGGCGCGTGGGCGCCTCGGCGGCGCTGCGCTCGACCGGCACGCCGCTGCAGGCGCTCAAGCACGGCATCTATGCCGACACCGTGCAGGCCTACGCGCGCTGGCGCCGCAGCGAGGCCAGCGAATGGATGCTGACCGTGGCGCCGTCGCGCTTCAGCGACGGCAACGACCGGCTCGAAGCGGGCGTGTCTGGGGTGCAACGCTTCTATACCGCGCCGCACCTGAAGGCCGACCTGCTGGTCGACCTGTGGGCGTCGCGCAATAGCCGCGCCGACACGCCGTACTACAACCCGCGCTCGGACCTGACCGTGCTGCCGTCGGTGCGCCTGACGCACATGCTGTACCGGCGCTACGAGACCGTCTGGGAGCAGCAGTTCCTGGCCGGCACCGGCGCCTACAGCCAGCGCGGCTTCGGCACCGGCGCGATCCTGCTGGTGGGCTACGGCCAGCGCTTCCGCACCAACGACGTGTTCGAGGTCGGCGCCACCGTGACCGGCACCAGCCGCCCTTACGACGGCCAGCGCGAGCGCGAGCTGCGCATCGTCTTCGACATGACCTACCGCTTCTGAACAGGAATGCAAGCCATGAACGCAACCCTGCGGCGCGCCTGCCGCCTGCTCTGGCTGGTGCTGGCCGCGTGCCTGCTGGCCGCCTGCGCCAAGGACATCCCGGTGTTCACGCCGCCCGCCCACCGCCCGGCCGCCGCCGCCGAGCAGCCGTGGCCGCGCAACCATGTGGTGGTGCTGGCCTATCACGACGTCGAAGACAAGGACCCCGACCAGGCCTACCTGAGCGTGCGCACCGACCACCTGGTCGGCCAGCTGGCCTGGCTGCGCGAGAACGGCTACCGCGCGGTCTCGGTCGACCAGGTTCTGGCGGCGCGCCGCGGCGGGCCGCCGCTGCCCGAGCGCGCGGTGCTGCTGACCTTCGACGACGGCTACCGCAGCTTCTACACGCGCGTGCTGCCGATCCTGAAGGCCTATCGCTGGCCGGCGGTGCTGGCACCGGTCGGCAGTTGGCTCGATACTCCGCCGGGGCAGCCGGTCGATTTCGGCGGCACGCCGACGGCGCGCGAGCGCCTGCTGAACTGGCAGCAGGTGCGCGAGATCGCCGCGTCGGGCCTGGTGGAAATCGGCGCGCATACCGATGCGTTGCACTACGGCGTGCGCGCCAACCCGCAGGGCAATACCGAGCCGGCCGCGGCAGTGCGCGCCTTCGATGCCGGCACCGGCCGCTATGAATCGGATGCCGCGCAGCAAGAACGGTTGCGTGCCGACGTGGCCCGCATCACCGCCAAGGTGCGCGCCGTCACCGGCAAGCCGGTGCGCGTGTGGATCTGGCCGTACGGCGCCGAGGGCGGCGCCGCGCTGCGCATCGTCGCCGAGAACGGCTACCAGATGGCGCTGACGCTGGAAGACGGCCTGGCCACGGTGGACCGCATGATGTCGGGCGCGCGGCTGCTGCTCAGCGACGATCCCGGCCTGCGCGGCTTCGCCCGCTCGGTGGTCGCGATGGAAGAGCCCAACGGCATGCGCGTCGCGCACGTGGACCTGGACTATGTCTATGATCCCGATCCCGCCCAGGTCGAACGCAACCTGGGCCTGCTGGTGCAGCGCATCGCCGACCTGAAGATCGACACCGTGTTCCTGCAGGCGTTCTCCGACGATGACGGCGACGGACTGGTCAGGTCGGTGTACTTCCCCAACCGCTGGCTGCCGGTGCGCGCCGACCTGTTCAACCGGGTCGCGTGGCAGCTCGACAACCGCGCCAACGTCAAGGTGTATGCGTGGATGCCGGTGCTGAGCTTCGACCTGGACCCGTCGCTGGCGCGCGTGGCGCGCTGGGATCCCGCCACCGGCACGGCGGCGGTCGACCCGAAGCAGTACCGGCGCCTGTCGCCGTTCGATCCGGTGGCCCGGGCCCGCATCGGCGACCTGTATGAGGACCTGGCGCGCCACGCCTTCTTCGACGGCATCCTGTTCCACGACGACGCCTTGCTGGGCGATTTCGAGGACGCCAGCGCGCCGGCGCTGGCCGCGTATCGCGCCGCGGGCCTGCCCGCATCGATCGCCGAATTGCGCGCCAGCCCCGAGCAGATGCAGCGCTGGACCCGCATGAAGAGCAGGGCGCTGGTAGACCTTACCCACGAGCTGACCGCGCGCGTTCGCGAGGTGCGCGGGCCCGCCATCAAGACCGCGCGCAACATCTTCGCGCTGCCGGTGCTGCAGCCGGACAGCGAAGCGTGGTTTGCGCAGAACCTGGACGACTTCCTTGCCGCCTACGACTGGACCGCGCCGATGGCGATGCCGTACATGGAGCAGGTGCCGGCCGGCCAGGAGAACGCATGGCTCGACCGCATGGTCGACACCATCGCGCAGCGCCCGGGCGCGCTGCGTCGCACCGTGTTCGAGCTGCAGGCCCGTGACTGGCGCGGGCCGGCGGCCCGTCCCGTCGACAGCGCGGTGCTGGCCGGCTGGATGCAGCGGCTGCAGCGCCGCGGCGCGCGCAATTTCGGCTACTACCCGGACGACTTCCACAACAACCAGCCCCGGCTCGAGGTGATCCGGCCGGCGCTGTCCAACGCCTGGTACCCCGCACCATGATCGAACGACTGTTTGCCCTGGTCATCCTGTGCCTTGCGCTGGCGCTGCCGTTTGCGCTGGCCGCCCTTGCCACCGGTGACCTGCTGCTGGCCTTTGTGTTCTTCTATCCGCTGTTCATGTCCGGCCTGTGGATCGCCGGCGGCGTGTACTTCTGGTGGCACTGGGAGCGCAAGTGGCGCTGGGGCCCCGAACGCGAGGCGCCCGAGGTGCCCGGCCAGCCGTTCATTTCGATCCTGGTGCCGTGCTACAACGAAGAGAAGAACGGCGAGGAAACCCTGCTGGCGGCGCTGGCGCAGCGCTATCCGAACTTCGAGGTGATCGCCATCAACGACGGCTCGCGCGACGGTACCGGCGCCTTGCTCGATGCGCTGGCGGCGCGCCATCCGCGCCTGCGCGTGGTGCACCTGGCACACAACCAGGGCAAGGCCATGGCGCTGCGCATGGGCGCGCTGGCCGCACGCGGCGAATACCTGGTCTGCATCGACGGCGATGCCGCGCTCGACCCCGACGCCGCCGCCTACCTGGTCGCGCCGATGGTGGCCAACCCGCGCGTCGGCGCGGTCACGGGCAATCCGCGCATCCGCACCCGCTCGACGCTGGTGGGGCGGATCCAGGTAGGGGAGTTCTCGTCGATCATCGGCCTGATCAAGCGCACCCAGCGCGTCTACGGCCAGGTCTTCACCGTCTCGGGCGTGGTCGCCGCGTTCCGGCGCCGCGCGCTCGACCGCGTGGGCTACTGGAGCCTGGACATGATCACCGAGGACATCGACATCAGCTGGAAGCTGCAGCGCGACCACTGGTCGATCTTCTACGAGCCGCGCGCGCTGTGCTGGATCCTGATGCCCGAGACCGTGCGCGGCCTGCTCAAGCAGCGCCTGCGCTGGGCCCAGGGCGGGGCCGAGGTGTTCATGAAGAACGTGCGCTCGATCTGGATCTGGCGCCACCGCCGGCTGTGGCCGCTGATGGCGGAGTATTGCCTGTCGGCGGGCTGGGCCTTCGCCTTCGCCATGTCGCTGATCCTGTGGGCGCTGGGACATTTCATCGAGCTGCCGGCCAATATCCGCATCCAGAAACTGATGCCGCCGGGCTTTACCGGCATGGTGCTCGCGGCCGTGTGCCTGCTGCAGTTCGGCCTGAGCGTGCTGATCGACCGCCGCTACGAGCCGCGCCTGGGGCGCACGCTGTACTGGATCATCTGGTATCCGCTGGCGTACTGGATGGTCGGCATGCTGACCACGCTGCTGGCCTTTCCCAAGGTCATGCTCAAGACCCGGCGCCAGCGCGCGCGCTGGACCAGCCCCGACCGGGGCATCCACACCATGAGGTCGTCATGAAACCCGAAAGCATGATCATCCGTACCCGCGGCTCGCGCCTGCGCTGGCTGTTCGACGCCGTGCTCACGGCGCTGGCCTGGGCCGGCTTCTTCTACCTCGGCGCGAGCGGCATCCGCGCCATCCTGGAGGAAGCGTCCGCCGGCCCCGGCGTACCGTTCTGGGCCGCGCTGCTGCCTACCATGGGCACGCTGACGGTCTACGTGTTGGTGGGGTTGTTCAACGGCATCGTGCTGCTGTCATGGGCGCTCTACAACCAGTACCGCTTCGCCGGCCTGGACCGCCGCAAGCCGCTGCCAGCGCTGCGCATCGACGAGCTGGCGCGCAGCTTCGGCCTGCCGGGGGGGCGCGTGCGGGCGCTGCAGCTGGCCAAGGTGGCGGTGGTGGACCATACGCATGACGGGGAGGTGGCGGAGGTGAGGGCGGTGGTGTCGTGACCTGCCCAAGGCATCGTAGTCCTTTGCTTCTTACTGGCTGATGCCTCCCGGCCCTCCCTGGACAATAAAATCAGCGCGACCGGGACAAGTCCGCAACCAGCGACTCCGCGGACTGTATGCCAGACAGCATTGCCGAAGGCACGCCATAGCCCGGGAACGTCGTTTGTCCGCCCAGGTATAGTCCGCTGACCGGTGTCCGATGCGGCAGGAACCGGTGGGGTGGAGAACCCGGGGCAATTCCATACAGCGCACCTTCATACAAGTGTCGTTCCCGGGCAAAGCCCTGCGGATCGAGCACGCGGGTCGTTTCGATGGTTATGCCGGGGACCCGCTTCTGCAACGCGTCCAGGTATCTCTCCAGTGCCGAATCCGTCCATGCCGGATTCCACTCTGATACCGAGCGAATATCGCTGGCGGGCGCGTACAGCTCGATGATATGCCTGCCCGCGGGTGCCAGTTCCGGCAGAACTCGCGTAGGCTGCGTGTACGAAATCCATTGCGGGACGTTGGGTTTCAGAACGTGCAGGCCGCCTTGTTGTTCCATCGCCGGCACATGGTTGACGATGAACGCGTCGGCTGCCGCGGCACCGGAATATCCGATCTGGATGGAGATGGCCCGGTGCGACAACGGCGCCTTGTTTGCCTTTGCGGCCAGGCTTCGCGGGACGTCAGCGGCTCGCAGCAGGTTCTTCACGACACCCAATCCCGAACACGTCGCGATGACGTGCGAGGCCGGGAGGTGTTCTCCGTCGGTCAGCACAACGCCATGCACCCCACCGTCGCTGACGACGATTTCCTTGACCCTCGTACCGAAGCGCACCGAGACGGATTGACTCTGCAGGGCTCGCAGCAGCGCATCGCTAATGGCGCCCATGCCGCCGCGCGGCAGGTGAAAGCCTTCCTCCAGCAAAGCCAGCAAGCCGATGATCTGTGTCGCGGGGAGCCGGTCGGGTGCGAGCCCCGTGTAGAGCAACGTGGACGCGACAGCAGCCTGCAGATCCCCGTCCGGAAAATAGGACGCGATCAGGCCGCTTACGTGCCCGCCCATTCGCGGCAGGTGCCTCCAGAGTTTGCCGATCGTACGTAGCAGCGACGGTTCTTCCGGAAGCACGTCGCGAACCAGGGTTGCGTATACCGGACGCCAATCGTCCCGTAGCCTGGCCAGCCCGTCTCGCAGCACCTGCGTCCGGCGGTGGTGGTCGGCGCCGTCCACGTACGAGCGCTCCGCGGTTGAAAGGTGCACGGCGGTGCCATTGTCCAGGAAAGTCGCGTGGGGCTTTGCGATGCAGGCGAGTTGGACTTCGTCATCGAAGCTCAGGCCCACGCGCCCGAAGGCGGCACGAAGCAATGAGGGCACGGCCACGTAGACCGCGCCATTGTTGAAGGTATATCCGTCGGACACCTCGGTCGAACAGCATCCGCCCGCGCTCCGCTGCGCCTCCACAACCATCACCGGGATGCCACGACGAGACAGCGAAAGCGCGGCGGCCAGTCCTGCCAGCCCGGCCCCGATGACTATCGTGGGAGATTCTTTCGTTGCACGCATCGGCGGCTTTCCCTCGTGATATTGGACAATGTACAATACTAGACAATGTCCAATTGAGCCGCAACTGCCATGAGCGAAGACGATCGGATGGCCCGTAAAAGGAAGCAGACGCGTGACCGCATCGCGGCCACCGCGCACGCGTTATTCGAACGCGACGGATACGAAGCGGTCACGATGGAACAGATCGCGGCAGAGGCGGATGTTGCAAGAGGCACGCTCTACAACCACTTCCCCGTCAAAGAGGCGGTGCTGGTGCACTGGATGCACAACCAACTCCAGGAAGACCTGCAAGCGGCGGTGGGGGATTACGTTCTGAGCCGGGAGACCTTCGTCGCACGCGTGGCAACGCTGTGGCATGGATCGGCCAGCTGGTGGGAACACCACCGCCAGTATGCGGCGCCATATATCCGCTTCCGCTTCCAGCAAGTGCGTGATGGCATGGAGCAGCAGACCAGTTCGGACATGCTTTCCTTGTATGTTCAGCTCATCGAACAGGCACAACAGGCCGCAGAGATCCGGTCTGATGCGGCGGCCGAGCGCCTGGCGCACTATCTGCATTTCCTGTACCTTGGCGCCGTCATGACCTGGTTAAGCGACGCGGACGTGGGCCTGGAAGACGAGCTTGGCAAGGCGCTGGACTTCTTCATGCAGGGAGCCGCCCAGACTGATGACACCGCGCCCGGTACCAGGCGCCATGCAGCGCGATCGCGAAGGCGATAAACGTTCAGCACAACACTCGGCGCTTTTGAGTTGGGCTTCCATGCGTATCGATTTTAGGAAACTGAATGACCGCGATTGATGCGCTCCTGATCAGGAGCGAGCGTCCGGACGACGCACAGGCAATTACCCAGGTGACACAGGCCGCGTTCGCAGTCGCCACCCACTCCAGTGGCACGGAACAGCTGATCGTCACGGCCCTGAGGGCGGCCGGACAGTTGGAGATCTCGCTTGTCGCGGAACTGTCCGGCAACGTGGTCGGCCATGTCGCCATTTCCCCGGTCGAAATCTCGGACGGAAGTGCGCGATGGTACGGACTGGGTCCGGTATCGGTGCTGCCTGCTCATCAAGGCATCGGGGTGGGGTCGCAGCTCATCCGTGCGGCCCTGGATCGCCTGAAGCAGTCCGGCGCGCAAGGCTGCGTGGTACTGGGGGAACCGGCCTACTATTCCCGCTTTGGATTCGCGGCGCAGCCGTCGCTCGTACTGCCCGGGGTTCCGGCAGAGTACTTTCAAGCCATTGCGTTCGGCCCGCACGTGCCCTCGGGTGTGGTCAAGTATCACGAGTCATTCGAGGTAAAAAGCTAGATCCGGACCAGGATTGGGGCACGAGCACCGCCGCGCGTCAGCGGCTGCCGTAACGCTCCAGGTATTCCGCGAACTCGTCGCGCACCACCGTTTCGATGCGCGCGAGCTCGCTGTCGGTAATGTCCTCGAACAGCTTGCGCTTGCGCCGCGACAGCTCGCCGTGGTTCTGCACGATCAGGTCGATCAGGTTCGACAGCCGCGACTGGCGCAGGTCGAGCCAGCTTTCGAGCCGGGTCACGCTGGCGTCGTACGCGCGCAGGTACTGGATTTCCTGCGCCAGGTCCTGCTCGACGCATTGCTCGATGCACTCGAACACGAATTCGCACAGCGCGGTGGCGTCGAACGACGCATAGAGCCAGTAAGGCTGCGGCGACTTGATCAGGATGGTGTCGCTGTCCGCATCCAGCGCGTAATTGAGCAGCGCCGTGCGCGGCGCGGAATAGGCCTTGAGCAGGCCGGCGTAGACGTCGAGCTGCTTGAGCATGCGCGCCGACACCGGCAGCACCACGCCCTCGGGCGTGACGCCGGCCTGGCGCAGCAGATGGTGGATCAGGAACCGGTGCAGGCGGCCGTTGCCGTCATAGAACGGGTGCGCAAAGACAAAACCGAACGACACGCACGCCGCCACCACGATCGGGTTTGCCGCGTGGGAATCGACCAGTGCCGCGACCGCGGCAATGCCGTCCATCATCGCGCCCAGCTGCGCCGGTGGCGGCGGGATATAGTCCGCGATATTGCGCAGCCGCCCGCCGCGCGACAGCCAGTTCTGCTGGTCGCGGAAGCTGTATTCGGCGCGCAGGCCCGAGATGATCTCGTTCTGCCATTCGCACAGCTGCGCTTCGGTCAGCGGCACGCGCTGGCCGGCATACTCCAGCAGCCGCCGGAACTTGGCGACGCGCTGGTTATCGGGAATCTCATGCTCGATCGAATAGGTCGAGCGGGTTTCGGCGAGGTAGAGATAATCCACCGCGCGCGCCAGCAACTCCGGCTCAAGGCGCCGGATGGCATTGCCCACCCGGCCGGGCAGGTCGGCGGCGATCCACCGCGCCAGCTTCTCGGTACGGCGCACCACCGGGCAGAATGCCGCCGGCCCGAGGTGATTGTTCTGGATGCCGAACTGCAGGTCCGGCGTCGACGGGCCGGTCACGTATTCCGCCTCATCCAGCGCCAGCACCCGCGGCGCTCCCGCCGGCAGCTTGTAATCGAACTGCGCCCCGGCCAGCCATTTGGCATAGAAAGCGCTCAGCCGGGCATAGCGCGAGGTGGGCGTGGCCGCCAGCCAGGCGCGCACGTCCTGCACCGCCTGCGGCTGCTCGAACAGTGCCGCCAGCACGGTCAGGTCGAGCTGCTCTTTCTTCAGCGCAAAGGTGAGGTGGTCCACCGTGGTGTCGCCGCCGCGATAGCGGTTGCGGGGGTAGACCGTGCGCGTGGTGCCGTCCGGGCCGGTATGGGTGCTGAGCACGCCGGTCTTGTCGCCAAGCGCCGAGGTGCAGCGCAACGGCGGCACGCGCAAGCCGAACTGGCGGATCAGGGCGTCGTAGCCTAGTGGTGCATGAGCCATGCGGAGGTCGGTGAAACATGGGCTGATGCCCGCGGAGCTTACCATAGCTTCTACCGGACTTACCAAAACATCTACTCATCGCCAGATTCTTATCAATTCCATCTATGATGGCCGGCCGCAGCGGGGCAGGCCGGACCAGCCGGCGCGCCGGCCTTCCAGGCGCTCTACTGCGCTTGCTGTTTGATCTATTTCAGGCCCAGGCGATGACGTCTTCGTCTACATGGGTCAGCCAGCTCCGCCAACCGCCGCGGTTTTTAAATGGCGGCTGAAAATGACAGCCCTGTCATAATCCAGGCGTATTGCCACATAAATCGAAGGCACCGCCGAAAGACCAGCTCAGGGTTTTCTCTGAGTTTGCCAATTAATCGGCTAGAAACCCATTTCCGCTATTTGACCAGCTCCATTTATCGCCTATAACTGCAACTACATGTTGCGGCCGATGTCACGCACCATGCCTCAGCCCGCCAGGTTCGCCTGCGGGCATTTTTTTATATGTTGGCAGGAAATTAATCCGGGCCATTCAGCCAGAATCCGCCGTGGTGGCGGGAGATAATCATGACAATTCTGTCATGATGACGCGGCTGTCATCATGACAATGTTGTAATGATAATGCGCCATTGTGATTGCGGCGGATTCAACAGAAATACTCATCGATGCCGCAGCTTGCACCGGAGTTCCGCGCCAGACAATGGTTTCAGCCCTCCATCCGGCCTCGCGGCCAGGTTTTGCATACAGCTTCCGATGCGGTTTTCTCGTGAATATCGGGTGCCCAGCCATGGCCCGCATTAATTCAGTGAAAACCCTGCCCCGGCTTTCGCTTGACTTCGTTGATATATCACATACTGTGTATCCCATCGCCGCTCCTAAGTTTGAGAGAGAGGTGAGGGCGGAGACCTCAGGTCGCGTCGTGATAAGAGGCAAACAAATGCCAATGACATTAGGAGACATGAAATGCCAGCAGCCACCCCTAAGCTGAGGCGCAGCGCGACCGTATATTCCTCCGCCCTGTCGCGAGTTAATGGCCAATCTATTCAAGGAGCGCGCAATGAGTAATCCATCGGCAATGGGGATGGGCGTCAATCAGGTCCCCGAAGGCACTCGCTGGATCCAGCTGATCGTGGGGGTGATCTGCATGATCGCCACCGCCAACATCCAGTACGCATGGACCCTGTTCGTGCCGGAGATCCAGGACACCTACGGCTGGTCCCGCGCCAGCATCCAGGTCGCATTTACCGTGTTCGTGCTGGTGCAGACCTGGCTGGCACCGATCGAAGGCTACTTTATCGACAAGTTCGGGCCACGCATGATGGTGGCGTTCGGCGCGGTGTTTATCGGCGCGGCCTGGTGCATCAACTCGCAGGCGACCACGCTGATGGGCTTCTACGTCGGCGCGGCGGTGGGCGGGCTGGGCGTAGGCTCGATCTACGCCACCTGCATCAACAACGCCCTCAAGTGGTTCCCGGACCGCCGCGGCCTGGCCGTGGGCCTGACCGCGGGCGGCTACGGCGCGGGCTCGGCGGCGACCATCCTGCCGATCGCGGCGATGATCGAGTCGCAGGGCTTCCAGCACACCTTCCTGTTCTTCGGCCTGCTGCAGGGCTCGCTCGCCTTCGTCGCGGCGTGGTTCCTGCGTTCGCCGAAGTCGCATGAAGTCCGGGCCTCGGCCAAGCTGGTCCAGGCCACCCGCGACTACACGCTCAAGGAAGCGCTGTGCACCAAGCTGTTCTGGCTGATGCTGCTGATGTTCGTGCTGGTCGTCACCGGCGGCATGATGGCCGTGGCGCAGCTCGGCGTGATCGCCAAGGACCTCGGCGTGAAGGAGTTCCAGGTCGACCTGCACTTCTTCGTGATGGCCGCGCTGCCGCTGGCGCTGATGCTGGACCGGATCATGAACGGGATCTCGCGTCCGCTGTTCGGCTGGATCTCGGACAACATCGGCCGCGAAAAGACCATGGTGATCGCCTTTACGCTGGAAGGGCTGGGCATCATCGCGCTGGGCTACTTCGGCAGCAACCCGTACGCGTTCCTGATCCTGTCCGGGGTGGTGTTCCTGGCCTGGGGCGAGGTCTACTCCTTGTTCTCGGCGCTCGCCGGCGATGCCTTCGGCACCAAGCACATCGGCAAGATCTACGGCGTGCTCTACACCGCCAAGGGTATCGGCGCACTGTTCGTGCCGATCGGCAACCTGATGATGGAAGCGACCGGCACCTGGTCCACCGTGCTCTACACGGTCGCCGCAATGGACCTGACCGCGGCCTTCCTGGCGATCATGGTGCTGCGGCCGGTGCTGAAGAGCCACGTCGCCACCGCCCGGAGCCTGTTCTCGAAAGAGACCGCGGCAGCCGGAACGCAGGTACCTGCCTGAGCGGCAATACCGCAGCGGCGCCAGATACAGGCGTAGCGCGGCAGAAAGGGCGGGCTTCTTCGGAAGCCCGCTTTTTTTTGTAGGGGTATCGCGGAATTCTGGGGGGATGCTGCGAACGAACGGATTCGGTTGACTTCGTCGATGCGCCGGCCCTCACCCCCGGCCCCTCTCCCGCGCGCGGGAGAGGGGAGCAAACAGGCGGAAGGGAATAGTCCTTTGGGCTCGCCAGCGACAACGCGTGCGAGCGCAGCGACGCACTCCGTGCCCGAGCAATAGACCTGAGATAGGGCGCGCGCGCAGCGCAGCCGAAGGCGTCCCGCCGATAGCGCCCGCAGCAGGCTGCCTACACCCTGTTGGGATCGTTCAAAAGGGGGTGATCGAAGGCACCGCCCCTGACTCACATAGCGTTAGCAGGTTCGAACGGGCACCCACGCCAAACGGAAATCACCACCGCCCGACCCACCAACGCCGCGGAATTGATTGCCAGCCGCACAGGCGACGCGTTTCTTGCCTACTTCTTGGGGCTCGGCCAAGAAGTAGGTCGCCGGCTGCGCCGGCGAAACAGCCCACGCCAGCCAAGCACGACAACCCCTCACAGATACGTGATAAAGATACGCCCATAGCAACCCCAGCAACCCCAGCATCCCCATCCCCGTCATGTTCCACGTCCTCCCCCCATGCCCATCGCTGACACCCTATGTCGACGGCTACTGGTTCGTGCAGGACCTGGAGGGCGCCTACGCCGGCAGTGATATCACCACCTGCCCGTACCCGGGCGCGGTGCTGTCGGTCAACTTCGGCCGTCCGAACGCGATGGTGGGCGGCCCCACCGTGCCGACGGTATCGCTGCTGGGCTTCCAGTCGGGCAGCCGGCGCTGGCAGTCGTGGTCCGATACGTATTTCGTCATGGTCATGCTGAGCGGTGCCGGGCTGGCGCGGCTGTTTCCGGGCATCGGCCCAGACTGCAGGGACCGGCTGTTGGATCTCGCGGGTTACCTGGGAGACCGGGACAGCCACGCGCTCAGCGCCGACCTGAGCGCCGCCTGGATGCCCGCGCGCATCGTTGCCCGGCTCGATGCCTGGCTGCTGCGGCGGCTGGCGACGCTGCGGGAGCCGGCGGCGCTGCCGTCGATGCGCGCAGCGCACGCGCTGTTGCGCGAGGGGAGGCAGGTGCAGGAAGTCGCCAGCCTGATGTCGGTCAGCCGGCGCCAGCTGAACCGCTGGTTCGCGCAGCAGCTGGGGATGGGACCAAAGCAGTTGATGGAGCTGGAGCGCCTGCAGCACAGCATCCAGGCAGTACAGCGCGGCGTGGGCGATGCGCTGGACGGCTACAGCGACCAGGCCCACCAGATCCGCGCATGGCGCCGCCGCGTGGCGCAGACACCGGGCGCGTATGCGCGCAGTGGGCAGTCGCCGTTGGCGGCATCCTTCGGGCAGCGCCCGGCCGGCGCGCCGGCGTTCTACCTGTGAGTGGGCCAGCCACGTCCCAAACGTTCAAGACAACGTTCCCGCGCGGCCGCATGCTGGCGGCCTGAACGGAGGGAACCATGAACGCTGCAGACCTGCCGCCGGAGCGCGGCTTTATCACCTATACGGATGGCACCACGGTCTTCGAGGGCTACCTCGCCAGGCCGGCCGCGATGGCCGCGTCACGCACGCCGTGCGTGGTGCTGGCCCATGAGTGGAGCGGCCTGAACGCGGCGATGCGCCGCTGCGCCGATCGCTTCGCGGCACTGGGCTATCCCTGCTTTGCCGTCGACGTGTACGGCAAGGGCGTGCGCGGCGACGAGCAGGGCGACAACGCGCACCTGATGGACCCGCTGCTGGCCGACCGCCGCCTGCTGCGGCAGCGGCTGCTGGCGGGGTTTGCCGCGGCCACGCGCTTGCCGGGCGTGGACCCGCGGCGGATGGCCGCGGTGGGCTACTGCTTTGGCGGCCTGTGTGCGCTGGACCTGGCGCGCGCCGCCGCGCCCGGCCTGGTGGCCGCGGTCAGCTTCCATGGCGTGCTGCAGCCGCCGCGCATCGGCGCGCAGGGCCCCATCGACGCCAGCGTGCTGCTGCTGCACGGCTGGGAAGATCCCGTGGCGCCGCCCGCGGACGTGCTCGCCATCGCCACGGAGCTGACGCAGGCCGGCGCCGACTGGCAGCTGCACGCCTATGGCCATGCGCGGCATGCGTTTACGTTCGAGGGCGCCAACTTCCCGGAGCGCGGCATCGTCTATGATGCCGCGGCCGACCGGCGTTCGTGGGCGGCATGCGCGGCGTTCCTGGCGGAGCGGTTCGCGGCAGCGGCGTAGCGCCACGACCGGCTCGGCGCGTTCAGATCGCCTGTTGCCGTGTCAGCCTGGCGCGGCAATGGATGCAGGCGTCGCGCACCATGAAATTCACGAGCGTCGGCGAGACCCCCAGCTCCGACGCGATCTCCTTCTGCGTCATGCCCTGCAGCCGGCACATCTCGAACGCGCGCTGGGTGCGCTCGGGCAGTTCCGCCAGCGCGCCGGCCAGCGCGCACAGCGCCTGGCGATCCATGGCGATGATGTCGGGCGTGGTGGTCGGCGACGGCGCGTTGATGCCTTCGTCTTCGGGCGCCATCCATTTCTGCTCGAGCGTCTGGCGGCGGTAGGTGTCGATGGCGAGGTTGCGCACCACCTGGAACAGGTAGCTGAGCCGGCAGCGGATCGACGGCTCGTCGGCCATGCCGCGCAGGCGCAGGAACGCGTCTTGGACCACATCTTCGGCCTGGTCGCGGGTGCCCACGATGCGCGCCGCGGCACCGACCAGCGCGCGCCGGTTGGCTACGAATAGTCCGAGCAGGGAATCGCCTGCCAGGCGGGGAGCGGCACGTAGGCCTGGTTCGGTCAGCGAAAGCATGGGGGCGGCTCCTGGGATTGCTGCAGTGCGGAGTCGTACGTTAATACGAATGCGAATGATTCGCAATAAAGTAAAAGGTAACGCTGATGTTACGGAATTGAAATTTATGGTGCCGTTTCGGCATATGGGAGAAATTAAAATTTCCCAGCGGGTGCTTCGTCTAGGGACGGGCGCGGTTGGCGCTAGGCCGTTTCCTGGTTCTTCGAAGCGCCCCTAAGTTTCTGTCGCTGCCCTTCGTCAGGATTCGGATGGACCGTCGAAACCCTCCCCATGCCGCCTTTCCGCTCCGTCTCGCGTCGCCGCTGCCGCAGTTGTCGCTGTGGCAGGTGGACCTGAACGACCCTGCGCATGCGGCGGCGATTGCAGCGGCCCGCTGCCTGTGCGACAGCGAGCAGGCGCATTGCGCCACGCTGCGCCAGCCAGCGGATCGCCGGCGCTTCACCGGCGCGCGCGTGGCCTTGCGTACCGTGCTGGCGCAGCGGCTGGAGTGCGCGCCGTCCACGCTGCGTTTCCGCACCGGCAGCCATGGCAAGCCTTATGTCGAAGGCACGCTGGCACCGGCGTTCAACGTCGCGCATGCGGGAGACTACGCGTGGATCGCGCTGGCGGAAGCCGGCGGGGATGTCGGCGTCGATATCGAGCGGATCGACCCGGCGCTGGGTGCGCCGGCGCTGCGCGAGCTGGCCGCGCATTGCCTGACGCCGCGCGAGCGCGCCTGGCTGGCGCTGGTGCCGGCCGACGCCTGGCCGCGCGCGTTCTTCCTGCGATGGACGGCCAAGGAAGCGCTGCTGAAGGCGCTGGGCCTGGGGATTGCCGACCACCTGCAGCATGTGTCGGTGGTGGCGGACGGGCGGGGCGGCATGGGCCGCCTCGCCGTGGTGCCTGAATCGGGCCAACTCGCCGGCCAACTCGCCGCGCATGCCGCGGCGCTGGCACGGATGCGGTTGTACCGGCTTGCCGCGCCGGACGGTTACGCGGCGGCGATCGCCTGGGTGCCGCCGGCCTGAGCCGGCTGCGCCATCCAGCGCTCGCCGGCGAGCGCGTCGTGGATGTCGCTGGCGATTTCCTCGGCGCGCGCGGGCAGCACCGACAGCAGCGTGTCGCTGAGGCCGTGGCTGCTCTGGCAGAAGCCCTGCAGATAGACCGGCACCGCCAGCTCCGGCGCGGCCTGCACGCGATAGTTGCGGTCCACGCTGAAGTCGCCCAGGTAGCGCGCCAGCGGCGCCAGCAGCCGGCGATGGCTTTCGCGCTCGTAGCCGGTGGCCAGCACCAC
Organism: Cupriavidus nantongensis; assembly: GCF_001598055.1. Taxonomy (NCBI): domain Bacteria; kingdom Pseudomonadati; phylum Pseudomonadota; class Betaproteobacteria; order Burkholderiales; family Burkholderiaceae; genus Cupriavidus; species Cupriavidus nantongensis. Next base: position 1,066,455 of record NZ_CP014845.1, read on the forward strand.
CGCATCGTAGCGGCGCGTGTCGGTATCGGCCGGCGCTCCCGGCGCGGTGGCGGCGATGGCCAGCTCGATGCCGCCGGCGCTGCCTTGCGCGACCTGCACCGCCTTGCAGGTCAGCAGGTTGACGCGGAACTGCCCGCTCACCTTCTGCCGGTACAGCATGGCGTAGATCTGGTCGATCAGGTTGGCGTCGATGACCGAGTAGTTGGTGTTCAGGTATTCGTCGATCAGCCGGTCGCGGCCTGCCTGCGCCTGCTCGAACACCACATCGGTATAGGCCGGCGCGAAGATCTCGTTGACGAAGGGGCTGTCGTCGGCCGGCTTCAGCGCCGCGCCGCGAATGATCCAGTCCACCTTCACCGAGGGATAGTTGTCGTGCAGGTCGATAAAGGCCTCGGCGGCACTCTGGCCGGCGCCGATCACGGCGATGCGCATGGGTTTGCCGCTGGCGCAGGGCTGCGTGCCGATCCAGCTGAGGTAGCCGCTGTGGTGGGTCAGGCGCGGATCGCCGCGCAGGCCGGCAAACGCTTCCGGAATGCGCGGCGTGCCGCCGGTCGACAGCACGATGGCGCGCGCCAGCCGCGTGCGCTCGCGGCCCTGCGCATCGACCGACACCACCCGCACGCGCCCGATGCGCCCGCCCTGGGCTTCCGGCTCGATCCGTGCCACTTCCTCGCCGTGGCTGCATTGCGCGGCAAAGTGGCTGGCGGCCCAGCGCAGGTAGTCGTTGTACTCCATGCGGCTGGGGTAGAACGTGCGCAGGTTGATGAAATCGACCAGGCGCCCGTGGCGGTGCAGGTAGTTGATAAAGCTGTACGGACTGGTCGGGTTGCGCATCGACACCAGGTCCTTCAGGAACGAGATCTGCATCTCGCTCTGCGCCACCAGGGTATTGCCGTGCCACTGGTAGTCCTGTTGCTTCTCGATGAAGTGGGCGTCGAGCGGGCGGCCGGCCGTGGCCTGCTCCTGCAGCGCGATCGCCAGGGCCAGGTTGGACGGCCCGAAGCCGATGCCGACCAGGTCGTGGGCAGCCGGGGAAATCTCGCGTAGCGTCATGGGTTCGGTCCTTGCTGAGCAGTCGAAGGGGTAGCCAGAGAGGGGAACAGCAGGTGTTCGCCAAAGAAGCGCTCGCGCAGCAGCATCACCAGCATGGCGCGCTTGTGCGGGAAGTCGAACTCCTTGACCTTGGAAAAACCAGCCTTGTCGAGGTTGGCGATCTGGCGCACATGGTCGGCGCGCGGCTCGCCCACGATGCGCTGGGTGCGCGGGTCGTCGAGGAACTGGTAGTGCTGGATCGCGGGGAACCAGGCGGTCAGGAAAGCCTTGCCGCGGAACGCCGGATCGCCGATCAGCACATGCCAGCCACGGTCGTGGTCGTGCGCGTCGTAGAACGGCGCGATGCGGTTCTCCTTGGCCCAATAGACCTCGAAGTAGCCGAACGGCACGTCGTCGAAGGCGGCGATCAGCGGCAGCATGTGCGGGTCGTCGAGCAGCCCCTGCAGGTAGGCGCGGTGTTTCGCCTCGTCGCCTTCCTCGTTCCAGAAATACGCCACGTCGGGGTCGTTCATCCAGCGGTGCAGCAGGGGCAGGTCGCGCTCGAGCGCGGCGGCGCGCAGCGTCAGGGTCCGGTCCAGCCACGGAATATGGCGCGCGTAGACCACGCCGTGCGGCTTGGGCGCGCGCTGCGGATGGCGCTTGCCGTCGGTCAGCGCATAGCGCAGCGGATACGGTCCGGCCGAAGGTGCAAGGTAAAGCTCGGGGCGTTGCCACAGCAGTTCGGCATGGGCCACGCTGCCGCGCGCGCCGGACGCATCGCGCACCAGCACGCCGAGCGCATGCAGCCGTTGTTCGGCGTCGCGCGACTCGAGCTGCACGCGCAGCGTGCGCGGCGCGCCGTGCGCGAACGCGGCGTCCAGCGCCGCCATCGCGGCATGCGCCAGCGCGGCGGCATCGGCCTCGGTATCGAGCAGCCGCAGCCCGTCGCCGTCGAGCGCAAAGCGCACCGGCGCGGCGGCGGCTTGCGTGACGGTAAGCGTCGCGCCGTCGAAGCGGCTTTCGCAGCGCAGCGCGGGATGGGCGGCGAAGGAAAGGTGGCGAGGGAAGGATGAGAGCGTGGTCGGCATCGAAGTCCTGTGCAGGCGAGGCGATGGTTGCGGACACGCGCCAGGCGCTGCCCGTCTTGCTATCGAGACGAGGCAGCGGCCGTCGTATTTAGGTTCGCCGCGAGCGGCTGCACGCGGCCCGGCACGCAGGCAAACGCCTGCGCCAGCGCCTCGGCGATGTCCTGATGCGCCTGACCGGCATCGGCAACGATATTGCCCATGCGCAGGAACTCGTGGACCATGCCCGCATACTCGCGCACCGTCACCGGCACCCCGGCATCGGCCAGCTTGCTCGCATAGGCATGGCCCTCGTCGCGCAGCGGATCGCACTCGGCCAGCACCAGCAGCGCCGGCGCCACGCCGCGATGATGGGGCGCCAGCAGCGGCGCGAAGCGCCAGTCGCCACGGTCGCCGGCGTCGCGCAGGTACTGGCGGTAGAACCACTCGATGGTCTCCGTATCCAGCAGGTAGCCCTGGCCGTAGCGCCGGTGCGACTCGGTGTCGGTGCGCCCGCCCAGTCCCGCGTAGCACAGCACCTGCAGGCAGGGCTGCGGCAGCGCGGGGTCGTCGCGCGCGGCCAGCGCCAGCACCGCGCCGAGCGTGCCGCCGGCGCTGTCGCCACCCACGGCAATGCGCTGCGGGTCCAGCCCCAGCGTGGCGGCGTGCGCGCCCAGCCACGCCAGCGCGTCGATGGCATCGTGGACCGCGGTCGGGAAGCGGTGTTCCGGTGCGAGCCGGTACGCCACCGACAGCACCGCGCACGGCGTGCGCGACGCCAGCGCGCTGCACAGCGCGGCATGCGAATCCAGGCTGCCCACGGTAAAGCCGCCGCTGTGGAAATGCAGCAGCACCGGCAGCGCCGGCCCGTCGCCGTGTGCGCGCGGCGCATAGAGGCGGGCATCCAGTTGCTGGCCATCGCGGGTCGGGACCAGCAACGCCTCGACCCGCGCCAGCGGCTCGGGCTCCAGGTCCAGCGCGGTCGAGGCCGCGTCGAATTCGCGCCGCGCCTGCGCCGGCGTGAGCTGGTGGATGACCGGGCGCTTGCCGGTCGCGGTGGCGATTGCCACCATGTCGAGCAGCGCTTCGAGATCGGGATGCAGTGCCATGATCGATGCGGATGGGGAAGAAGGGGTCAGGCGGCGGAGGCTTCCGGCACCCGCGTGGCGGCGGGCGGCGCGGCGTCGCCGGCAATCTGCCCGTTCTCGATCCGGACCACGCGGTCGGCCAGGCCGAAGTAGCGGTCGTCGTGCGAGATCACCAGCACCGCCTTGCCCTGCGCGCGCAGTTCCGGCAGCACCTCGCGATAGAAGATGTCCTTGAACAGCGGGTCCTGGTCGGCGGCCCATTCGTCGAGGATCAGCACCGGCCGGCGCTCCAGGCAGGCGACGATCAGCGCCAGCCGCTTGCGCTGGCCCTGCGACAGCGCCTGCGTGGTGAAGCGGCCCGCGCGCACGCCGACCTTGTGGCCGAGCTGGAAGCGCTCGATCAGCCGATTGGCCAGCGCTTCGTCCTGCGGGTCGTGCGCCAGCAGCGTGTCGAACAGGTGGAAGTCCGAGAACACCGCCGAGAACAGCGCCCGGTAGTCGGCCAGGCGCGCCGGGTCCGCGGCCTTGCCGTTATGGAGCAGGCGGCCCGACAGCGGCGGGTACAGCCCCGCGACCAGCTTGGCCAGCGTGGTCTTGCCGCTGCCGTTGCCGCCCACCAGGAACACGATCTCGCCGGCACGCAGCACCAGGTCGACCGGCCCGAGCGCGAAGAAACTGTTCTCGCCCTCGTGGAAATAGCGGTGGCTGGCGCCGTCGAGCGCAACCGACGAGAACGGCGCGGCAGGCGCCGCGCCCGGCGGGGCCTCGGGATCGGCATCGGCGCCGAGCGCGTCGATGCGCGCGTAGGCGACGCGGCCCATGCTCAGCGCCGGCAGCGCGTTCAGCAGCGATTCCAGCGGCGACATGATGTACAGGAACATGATGGTGAAGCCCGTCATCACCGCCGGATCGAGCGGCGTCGCGCGCGGCGCGAACAGCACGCCGCCGATGACCGCGAAGAACAGGAAGCTGCCGAACCCCAGCGCCACAAAGAAGATCGACAGGCCGCGCGTGCGCGCGGCGCGCACCGCTTCGAGCGTGGTGCCGAGGCTGTCGCGCAGGAAGCTGCGCTGCTTGTCATGGTTGAGCTTGAGCTCGCGCGCGCCGGCCACCAGCGCCTTGAACTGGCCGTGCAGCGCGTCCTGGGCGACGCCCGCCTGCTTCAGGTGCACCAGCGCGCGGCGGTGGTTCAGGTGATAGATCCACGAACCCACGCCCAGGATCGCGCAAGCGATGGCAAAGGTCGGCAACGACAGCCATGCCAGGTAGCCCAGGCACCCCAACACCACCATGGCGTTGGTCAGCACCACGGGAATCACCGACAGGCCGTTGGCGAAATGGGTGCTGTCGTCCGCCAGCGCGGCCTGCACGCGCGCATTGCCGGTCTGCTCGATATGCGGATAGGGCGCGCCGATAAAGCGCTCGCAGATCTGCGCGCGGATGCGCGCCAGCGCGCTCTGGCTAACGCGCACGAACAGCGTAGACGCCAGCGTGCGGCACGCCAGCACCGCAATCGCCAGCGCCGCGAACGGCAGCGCCAACTGCGGCGCTTCGGCGCCCTGCGTGGCCAGCACGCGGTTGATCAGCGCCACCATGCCGACCGCGCACAGGCCCGCGGCCAGGCTGGCCGCGGCGGCCAGGACGATGGTAAGGCGCAGCGTGCGCGGCAGGGAGGCGAATAGCGTCATGCGGGCTCAGAGGCGGAGGGTCGTTACTGAGCGGATGACGGGTGGCGGCGAGGGAAAATTAGGTTCGTCGCCGAATTCCGGGGGACGAGTGCGCGCGGATTGAGGTGTTTGACTTCGTTGAGGCGCCGGCCCTCACCCCCGCCCCTCTCCCGCGCGCTGTATAGACCGGGGACATAGGTAACAGGTGTGCCAGGACATGGGTAACACTTTTCCCGCTTAGTCAGCGGGAGGATAACGTTGCCCTGGAGCCAAACCACCGTGAAGCAGCAAAGAGAAGAGTTCGTCCGCCTGGCACGCCAGGCGGACGCCAACATTGCGGAGCTTTGCCGCCGCTTCTGCATCAGTCGCAAGACCGGTTACAAGTGGTTGAATCGAGAGGATCTGGACGACCGAACTCGGCGTCCACATAGCTCTCCCGGTCGAACTCCAGCTGCCGTCGAAGAGCGCGTGCTAGCGATTCGAGCCGAACATTCGGCCTGGGGCGCCCGCAAGATCGCACACGTGCTGGAGCGCGACCACCGCCTCCAGATCGCCCCGAGTACAGTCAATTGGGTGCTGCGCCGCCATGGCTTGATCGATCCGGCCGCCAGCGCGGCCGCGACAGCATGGCAGCGCTTCGAGCACGACCGGCCCAATGCACTATGGCAAATTGACTTCAAAGGTCACTTCGCGACCGACACGCAGAGGTGCCACCCGCTCACGGTCTTGGACGATCACTCCCGGTTCAATGTGCTGCTCAGGGCCTTGGGCAACGAACAGTTTGAATCCGTACAAGAAGCGTTAGCGAAGGCTTTTGCGCGCTATGGGCTGCCCGAGCGGATCAATGCAGACAACGGCCCGCCCTGGGGTTCTCCAGTGCCTCGTGCGTTAACCACGCTGGGCGCCTGGCTGATTCGCCTGGGCGTGCGGCTCAGTCATAGCCGACCTGGCCATCCTCAGACCAACGGCAAGGACGAGCGCTTCCATCGAACCATGCAGGCAGAGCTGCTGGCCAACCAGCGCTTCCGGGATCTGGATGATGCGCAGCATCACTTCAGCCATTGGCGCCACGTGTACAACTTCAAGCGCCCACACCACGCGCTGGATATGGAGACACCCGCAAGCCGCTATGCGCCTAGTCCACGGGCGATGCCGCGCGAACTCCCGCCTATCGAGTACGACAGCGATGACATCGTGCGAAAGGTAGGCGACGGTGGGCGCATCTGCTTCCGGGGAAAGACGTTCCGGGTCGGACGAGCCTTGATCGGAACGCCCGTAGCATTGCGCCCTCGCGTGGACCTGGACGGCACCTTTGACGTCTACTTCTGCCATCAAAAGGTGGCCACAATAGACCTACAGCAGGTCTATTAAACTGGAGACTGGACTGTTACCCATGTCCCGGCACATGTGTTACCCATGTCCCCGGTCCATACAGCGCGCGGGAGAGGGGAGCAAACAAGCGGAAGGGAAAAGTCCTTTGGGCTCTCCAGCGACAACGCGTGCGAGCGCAGCGACGCACTCCGTGCCCGAGCAATAGACCTGAGATAGGGAGCGCGCGCAGCGCAGCCGAAGGCGTCCTACCGATAGCGCCAGCAGCAGGCTGCCTACACCCTGTTGGGATCGTTCAAAAGTGGGTGATCGAAGGCACCGCCCCTGACTCACATAGCGTTAGCAGGTTCGAACGGGCACCCACGCCAAACGGAAATCACCACCGCCCGAACCACCCACGCCGCGGAATTGATTGCCAGCCGCACAGGCGACGCGTTTCTTGCCTACTTCTTGGGGCTCGGCCAAGAAGTAGGTCGCCGGCTACGCCGGCGAAACAGCCACGCCCGCCAAGCACGACAACCAAACAAAACCGACCGCAATAACCCCAAGCCGCACCGGCGCCAGTAATTTCCCTGCCGCCGCATTCGTCATCCGTAAGGCACCCCCGCATATGGCGCGGGGCCGCGCGCACCAGAACCCCGATGATCCCCTTGCTTGCGCCATTCTTCACCGGCCCGCTGCGCCCGTTCGGCGAGCGCCTGGCCATTGCCGCACAGTCAGCCCAACACCCGCTCGGCACCGCGGCGCTGGACCGCAGCTGGGCGGATGCGTGCCTCGTCAAGCTGGCGCAGGCGCTGAACTGCGACGACCGCCGCGCGCTGGCGGCGGCATGGTTCCGTGACTACACGCTGGCGGTGCTGCCGGGTGCGCTGGTGGCGGCGACGCTGCATCGGCGCAGCCTGCCGTTCGATGATCCGGCGCTCGAATGGGAAGGCGCGCCGGATGGCCGTCTCGCGCGGCTAGGGCTAGCCGACGACGGGACGCCGGCCACAGCGACGCTGCCGCGCTTGCTGTCGCCGCTGCTCGCGCGACACTTGCCGCAGGTGGTGGCGGCATTCGCATCTGCCGCGCGCGTATCACCGCGGCTGCTCTGGTGCACCGGTGGCGTCGCTGCCGCCGGCGTCGCGCGGCAACTGGCCGCACATCCCACGCTTGCCGCGGCACAGCGCGCGGAAGTGCTGGCCTGGAGCAGCAATGCCGCATCCGCCGACGGCTTCGGCAACCCCTTCCACGGCGCCTTCCGTCCAGGCGCGGAGCCCGGGCTGCCCGGCGTGGCGGCGGTCCGCCGCATCTGCTGCCTGAACCACCGCCTGCCTGGCGAAGGGTATTGCGGCACATGCCCGCTGATGGCGGATGCGCGGGCACGCGCGCGTCTCAGCGGCGCGCAGACTGCTCCCGCGCGCGCCGCTGCCGCCACTGCCCCCACAGCCAGCCAGCCGTAACCGCCACCGGCACGCCCAGCCCGACCCAGCACAGCGCATCCCACGCGCCGTCGCCGAAAATGCCGGCCGCCAGGCCGCCCAGCGACAGCGCGCCCAGCAGCACCGGCATCGGCCAGGTAGCGTCGATCAGCTTCATGCCTGGTCTCCCGACAGTTGCGGCGGCAGCGGTGCGCGCGCGTCCTCGCGGCTGCGGCGCGGCCGCTTGAGCCAGAAGATCAGTCCGGTCACGGTGGCTCCCGCCGTGATCACGGTCAGCAGCGCCCACAGGATCTGCAGCGGCCTGCCGGCGTAGTCGCCAAAGTGGAAGGGGGCGGAGAGCAGCAGCACCTGCAGGTACCACGGCATGCCGCGCACCGCGGCCACGCTGCCGTCGCCGGCATCGACCAGCACGATCGCATAGACGCGCTTCTGCAGCTCGGTATGGCCGCGCAGCACCACGCCGTAGTGGCGGCCGGTGGAGAACTCGGTGCCGGGGTAGAACACGAAGGCCGGATCCTTGCCCGGCACGGCCTGGTGGGCCGCTTCCAGCGCGCGGTCGACCGGCACCAGTTGCGGCGGCGTGGGGCCGGGCAGGGTGGCGATCAGGTGCTGCAGCTCGGTCTTCTGCCACAGCCCGATGATCAGCGGCGAAAACGACAGGAAGGTGCCGGTCAGCCCCACCACCAGCGCCCACACCATCACCACGATGCCGAACAGGTTGTGCAGGTCCGCCTGCACCACGCGCACCGGCTTGCCGAAACGCACCAGCCCGAAAGCCAGCTTGCGCATGAAGGGACCGTAGAGCACCAGGCCGCTGATCAGGCTGAGTGCGAACAGTACGCCGATAAAGCCGATGAAGAACTGCCCGGGCAGTCCCAGGAACAGGTTCAGGTGCAGCTTGAGGATAAAGCCGCTGACGGTCTCGCCGACCGGGCCGGGCTTGCGCGGCGCGCCGGTGGCGGCATCGAACTGCATCGTGGTGCCGTGGCGCAGCTTGGGCTCGCCGGGCGGGCCGACGCGCACGCCGACGGCATCGGCGTCATCCTCGGCAAAGGCAATCGACTTGGGCGCCTGGCCCGCATGGGCGGCGCGCGCCGCGTCGACCATGCCCTGCAGCGGCGGGCGCTGCGCCGGCACGGGCAGGGTGCGTTCGGCCGACACCAGGCCGTGGTGTTCCTGGCCGGCGAGCGCGTCGATGTCTTCGTGGAAGATCAGCAGCAGGCCGGTGAGGCACAGCACCAGCAGGTTCAGGGTGCAAAGCAGGCTGGTCCAGCGGTGGATCGCGTACCAGAAGCGTAGCGTGGGGGCTTTCATGTGATGAGACTCCTGCAAGGCCGCGGCCCCGCACCCGGGTTGCGGGTGCGGGGCCGTGCCTGGCGCCAGGTATTGGCGTGCCAGGCCATGCCTGGCTTACCAGCGGTACGTTACCGTGCCGATGATGGTGCGGCGGCGCCCGTAGTAGCAGTTGGTGGCGCTGTCACACGCGGCGACGTAGGTCTTGTCGAACAGGTTGTTGACGTTCAGCCGCAGCGTGTAGTGGCGGGCAAACGAATAGCTCGCGGCCAGGTCGACCAGCGTGAAGCCCGGCACCTCGGTCACGTTGGTCTGGTCGTAGGTCTTGCTGACGTAGCGCACGCCGCCGCCCAGCCAGACCCCGGCGAGGAAGCCGCTGGACAGTCGATAGTCTGCCCACAGCGAGGCCATGTGGCGCGGCACATATTGCGGCGTTTTGCCGGCGTTGGGCGCGTTCGGGCCCGCCTTCGTGACCTCGGCGTCGGTGTACGTGTACGACGCCAGGATGTTGAAGTTCGGCGTGACCGACCACGTGCCTTCCAGCTCCACGCCGCGCGAGCGCACTTCACCCAGCTGCGACGCGAAGCCGTTGACCGGCGACGTGGTCAGCACGTTGGCCTGGGTCAGGTCGAACAGCGCCAGCTGCGCAAAGCTGCGGCTGCCCTTGGGCTGCCACTTCAGGCCAGCCTCGTACTGCTTGCCGGTGGTGGGCTGCGGCGTGCCGCCGCCGAACAACGCCACCGCCGTGGCCGGCTCGAACGAGGTCGAATAGCTGACGTAGGGCGACAGGCCGTACGGACCTTCCCACAGCAGGCCGGCGCGGCCGGTGAACTTGCCGTCGTCGCTGCCGGTGCGGGTGACCGCGTTGGTCGCCAGGGCGCGCGTATCGGTGCTGACCTTGGCCTTGTCATAGCGACCGGCCAGCTGCAGCATGAAGCGGTCGGAGATCCGCACCATGTCCTGCAGGTAGAAGCCGATCTGGCTGCGCGTGGTGTCTTCGTCGGTCTGGTAGTTCGGCGCGACAAAATTGCCGTAGACCGGGTTGAAGATATTCAGCGGCGGCTGCGCGGCCGGCGTGTTGCCGGTCAGGCCGCGCAGGCGGTTGAAGGTCGAGCGCGAGTAGTCGATGCCGGTCAGGATGGTATGGTCGAAGATGCCATGCTTCACCTTGATCTGCGCCTGGTTGTCGACCGTGAACAGGTCGAACGACTCGTTCGAGCGCAAGCCGATGCGCCGCAGCAGGTAGGGGCCGTTGGGCGGATTCGCCACCAGCCCGCCGTTGCCGCCGATGTTCTCGTAGCTGACGTACATGTGGCCGTAGCGCAGGTTCTGGCGCAGCGTCACGGTATCGTTCAGGCGGTGCGAGAACTCGTAGCCGGCCAGGTACTGCTCGCGCTTGAAGCGGTCGAAGCCGGGCTCGCCGGTGAACAGGTCGGTCGGGATCTTCGAGCCGTTGGCCAGCGGCGTGACCGTGCCCAGCGCCGGCAAGAAGTTGGCGCTGTTGCCGGCGTTGTCGTGGTAGATCTGCGCGTAGGCCGTGAAGCTGGTGGCATCGGTGGGCCGCCACGTGATCTGCGGCGAGATGAACAAGCGGTCGTCGCCGGCCATGTCGGTCTGCGTGCCGCTGTCGCGCGCCAGCGCGGTCAGGCGGTACAGCACCTTGCCGTCCTTGTCGAGCGCGCCGGTGAAGTCGCCCGAGACCTCCTTGCGATCATAGTTGCCGAAGCTGAGGTTGATCTCGTTGGCGGTTTCCGCCTGCGGCCGCTTGCTGATCTGGTTGATCAGGCCGCCGGGCGAGGTCTGCCCGTACAGCACCGACGACGGACCGCGCACCACGTCGACGCGTTCGAGGCTGTACGGATCGAGTTCCCAGCCGCCGTAGCCGCCGGAGGCCGGCAGCTTCAGGCCGTCCCAATACTGGCTGTTCTGCGACACGGTGAAGCCGCGGATCATGTAGAAGCTGCGCCGGGTATCGACGATGGGCTCGGTGCGCACGCCGGCGCTGTAGCGCAGCGCCTCCTCGACCCGCTGCGCGCCCTGGGCGCGCATCTGGTCGGCGGTGATGACGCTGATCGACTGGGGCGTGTCCGCGATCGGCACATCGGACTTGGTCGCGGACACCGACTTCTTGTTCGCCGGCCCGTAGTTCTCCACGCTGTCGGCGCGCACGCTCACGGTCGGCAGCTGTACTTCCGCCGCCGTGCCCGGCTGCGCCGTGCCGCTGTCCTGCGCGTGCGCACACTGCATGGCAACCGCCAGCGCCAGCGCGGTCAGCGCAAAGGGTTGATGGCTTGGCCGACCCTGGCTCGGACGACCCGTTCTACCGCTGTGCATATTCCTCCTGGATTTCGGCATTCTCGATTTCGGCCGTATTGTAAATGCAAATCATTGTCATTAGCGTTAAAAAGTTTCATCCGCGCCTCCTACGTCGGGAGGGTGGCCGTGCCGGTAGCCGGGTGCCGCGCCTCGGTATCGGGCTGAGACTCGGGGCGGGGCCCGACGCTGCGGCCCAGCTGCGCCAGCAAACGCGGGTCGCGCACGATGGCGTGGTGGTCCACGCCGTCCAGCACGGTCTCTTCGCGCGGCGCGCCCAGCCAGCCGGCCAGCCGCGCGGCGGCACTGTCGCGGCCGGCGCGCCACCAGACCGCGCGCGGCGCCCGTACCACCGGCAGCGCGCGCTGGGCCGCGGCCAGCGCGCCGAGCCGATGCGCGGCCAGGAACATGTGCGCCAGCTCGTCCGCGCCCAGCGCTGCCTGCGGCGCCGTGGACGCGGCGATGCGCGGCGCGAGCACGGCGCGCACGGCGTCGGCGTCGGGCTCGGGCGCCGCATCGCGCGGCAGCGCCAGCGGTTCCGTACCGGGCAGCAGGCGCCCGGCAAACGCCGCCAGCGCAGCGGGCCAGCCAGGCGTTGCACTGGCGTGCGGACGCAGCTCCGGCACGAACGGATCGACCAGGCCCAGCCACTGGACCGTCTGCCCCTGCGCTTCCAGTTCGCGCGCCATCAGCGTGGCCAGTGCGGCGCCGAGCGACCAGCCCAGCAACAGGTAAGGGCCGTGCGGCTGCGCCGCGCGCCATTCCCGCACATAGTCGGCCGCGATCGATGCCAGCGACGCGTCGCGCCATGCCGGATCGGCCAGCGCGCGCGCCTGGAAGCCATAGACCGTGCGCTGCGCGCCCAGCTGCGCGACGATGGCGTCGTAGTCGAACAGCGTGCCCAGCGCCGCATGGACGCAGGCCACCGGCGGCAGCGTGGCGTGCGCCGGGCCGGGCGCGAGCACGCGCAGCGCCGCGGCAGGCGTGGCTTGAGCCACGGCCGCGGCCGGCTCGCCGTCCGGCAGCAGCTGGCCGATGGTCGGCGTGCGCATCAGGTCGCGCAGCTTCAGGTCCAGTCCCAGCGCCCGGTTGGCGCGGACGCGGGAAATCACCTTCAGGCTCAGCAGCGAATCGCCGCCGAGCGCGAAAAAGTTGTCGTCCAGCCCCACGCGCGGCACGCCGAGCACGTCTTGCCAAACCTGCGCGAGCCAGCGTTGTGCTTCGGTTCGCGGCGGCACGTACTGGTCGGCGGATTCAGCTCCCGGTACAGGCAGCGCGCGGCGGTCTAGCTTGCCGTTGGGCGTCAGCGGCAGCATGTCGAGCACAACGAAGGCGGCCGGAACCATGTAGTCGGGCAGTTCCGCGGCCAGCGCGGTGCGGAGTGTCGCGCCATCGATCGTCGCGCCTGCAGCAGCGACTACATACGCCACCAGCCGCGCACCGGACGGTCCCTCGGCAGCGATCACCGCCGCGTTGGCCACGCCTGCCTGTGCCAGGATGCGCGCCTCGATCTCGCCCGGCTCGATGCGGAAGCCGCGAATCTTCAGTTGCTGGTCGATGCGGCCCAGGTATTCGAGCTGACCGTCGGGCAGCCAGCGCGCCAGATCGCCGGTACGGTAGAGCCGCGCGCCATCGCCAGCGAACGGATCGGGCACGAAGCGCTCCGCGGTCATGCCGCCCTTGTTCAGGTAGCCTCGCGCCAGCCCTTCGCCACCGATGTAAAGCTCGCCGGCCACGCCCGGCGGCACCAGGTTCAGCTCGGCATCGAGCAGATAGCAGCGGCGCGCGCCGACCGGGCGGCCGATCGGCGCATAGGTGCCAGCGAACTCGGCTGCGGGCGCATCGGCGCGCACCTTCCAGACCATCGGCGTGACCACGGTTTCAGTCGGGCCATAGCCGTTGATGAAGGTCCGCGGCGCCAGCGCGCGGCGCGCCTGCGCAAACGCGGCGCGCGGCATGGCCTCGCCGCCGAAGGAGTAGAGCGCCACCGGCGGGCACTCGCCGCTCTGTTCGCAATGTTCGGCCAGCTGGCGCAGGTAGGCGGGCGGGAAGCCGGCGTTGGTGACGCCGTGGCGGGTCATGGCGGCAGCGGTCTGCTCCGGCGTCCACAACGCATCGTCGCGCAGCAGCAGCGAGCCGCCGCAGGCCAGCGCGCACAGCCAGCGTTCGTGGGCGCCGTCGAAGGCGAACGACAGGAAATGCAGCTCGCGCGAATGCGGGCCCATCTCGTAGGCGTCGATGGTCGCGGCCACGTGCATCGCGAGCGGGCCGTGCGCGACGCAGACACCCTTGGGCCGACCGGTGGAGCCGGAGGTGTAGATCACGTAGGCAAGCTGGCCGGGGTGGATCGGCTGCTCCGCCAGCGGCGAGATGGCGTCGTCCACCGTATCCATCGTCAGCACCGGCAACGCCGCCGGCGCGGGCAGCGCATCGAGCAGCGCGGGCTCGGTGACGAGCAGCCGGATCGCGCTGTCCTCGAACAAATAAGCCAGCCGATCCTTGGGATAAGCGGGATCGAACGGCACGTAGGCGGCACCGCTGCGCATCACCGCCAGCAGCGCGACGATCAGGTCGGGCGAGCGCGACAGGGCGATGCCGACGCGGTCCTCGGCGCCGATGCCGCGCGCGTGCAGCACGGCGGCAAGGCGGTCGGCGCGGGCCAGCAGTTCGCCATAGCGCAGCACCTGGTCGCCGCAGATCACGGCGACGGCGTCGGGGCGGGCCGCGGCGTGGCGGGCGATGTGCGCGTGCACCGGCAGGGTCTCGCCGGCAGGCGCGTCGCCCTGGCCCAGCGCCAGCAGCGCCGCCTGCTCGTCCTGCGTCAGCAGGCTGAGCGCGCCGACGGTCTGCCCGGGCACGGTGCCGATGGCTTCCAGCAGGCCCGTCATCTGCGCGCAGATGCGCGCCACCTGCGCGGCGTCGAACGCGCGCCGCATGTAGGTAAAGCCCAGCCGCAGCGTCTGGCGCAGGCTGACCTCGACGTCCATCTCGTATTCGGTCAGGCCCGTGCTGCCCTGCGTGGCGAAGCGCAGGCCGCTGCGGCTGGCGGATGCCAGCGCGTCTTCGAGCGGGAAGTTCTCGAACACCAGGATGCTGTCGAACAGCCGCTGCCCGGCTTGGCCGCCCCAGCGCTGGATATCGGACAGCGGCGTGTGCCCGTGCTCGCGCGCGGCCAGGTTGAAGCCTTGCAGTTCGCGCAGCCAGTCTTCCACCGGCTGCTCGGGGCGTGGCGCGGCCAGCACCGGCAGCGTGTTGATAAACAGCCCCAGCATTTGCTCGCTGCCCGGCACCTCCGCGGGCCGTCCGGCCACGGTGGCGCCGAAGGCCACGCGGCGCTGGCCGGTGTAGCGCTGCAACAGCAGCAGCCACGCGGCCTGCACCACGGTGTTGAGGGTCACCTTGTGCGCGCGGGCGTAGGCCGACAACCGTTCGGTCAGCGCCGCGCCGCAGTCGTGCTGCAGCAGTGCGTAGCCTTCGCCGCCGGCCGGCGTGGGCAGCGCCTGCGCCAGCCGCGTGGGCGTGTCGAAGCCATCGAGCTGGCCGGCCCAGAACGCCTGCGCGCCGCCGGCGTCGCGCTGCTGCAGCCAGCGGATGTAGTCGGCAAAGCGGCCTTCAACCGGCGCGACGGGCTCGCCCGCGTAGCGCTTCAGCACCTCGCCCAGCAGCTGCGACGTGCTCCAGCCATCGAGCAGCAGGTGGTGCACGGTCCAGACCAGGTGATGCCGGTCCGGGCCAATGCGCACCAGCGTCAGCCGCATCAGCGGCGGGCATTCCAGGTCGAAACCGCGGGCCAGGTCCGCCGCGGCAAGCTGGTCCAGCGCAGCCGGCAGCGCCTCGGGCGGCTGCGCCGACCAGTCGTGTTCGGCCAGCGGCAGTTCTACCTCGTGCGCCACCCATTGCAGCGGCTGCTCGCCGCGCTGCAGGAAGCCCGTGCGCAGGGCATCGTGGCAGCCCAGCGCCGCGCGCCAGGCCTGCGCGAAGCGAGCGGCGTCCAGCCCCTCGACATCGACCCGCAGCTGGTTGATATAGGCACTGCCGGCATCCGCGCGCGCCACGCTGTGGTACAGCATGCCCGCCTGCATCGGCGACAGCGGATACAGGTCCTGCACCCGCGCCGCGTCGAGGCCGAGGCCGTCGAGCTGGCCTTGCGACAGCTGCACCAGCGCAAAGTCCTCGCTGCGCAGGCTGGTCCGGCGCGGCGTTGCCTCGGTATGCACGGCATCGGCCTTGCCATCGAGCGGCGACAAAGCCTCGGCCACCGCGGCCAGCGTCTGCCGCTCGAACAGCTGCCGCGGCGTCAGCAGCCAGTCCTGCGCGCGCAGCCGCGCGACGATCTGCAGGCTCAGGATCGAATCGCCGCCCAGCTCGAAGAAGTTGTCGTGGCGGCCCACGCGCGCCACCTTCAGCACCGCGGCCCAGATGTCCGCCAGCACCGCCTCCACGCCGGGCTGCGGCGCCTCGTAGGCGCTCGACCCGGCAAACTCCGGCGACGGCAGCGCGCGGCGGTCCAGCTTGCCGTTGGGCGTGACCGGCATGCGTTCCAGCACGACGATGGCGCCGGGCACCATGTAGTCGGGCAACGCCTGCGCCAGCCAGCCGCGCAGCACGTCGGTGTCGATAGTCGCGTCGGTTGCGGGCACGGCATAGGCGACCAGCCGCGCCGGTCCGTCGCCGGTCAGCGCGATGGCCACGGCCTCGCGCACGCTGCCGTGCGCGAGCAGGCGCGCCTCGATCTCGCCCAGCTCGATGCGCAGGCCGCGGATCTTGACCTGGTGGTCGAGCCGCCCCAGGTATTCGATCTGGCCGTCGGCGCGGCGCCGCGCCAGGTCGCCGGTGCGATAGAGCCGTTCTCCGTGCGCGCCGTGCGGATCGGCGACAAAGCGTTCGGCCGTCAGCGCCGCGCGGCCGAGATAGCCGCGCGCCAGGCCCGCGCCGCCGAGATACAGTTCGCCCGCGATGCCGTCCGGCACCGGATGCATGGCGCCGTCGAGCACATGTGCGCTGACGTTGGCGATCGGGCGCCCGATCGGCACCGCGTGTCCGCCGTCGTCGCGGCAGGTCCAGTGGGTGACGTCGATCGCCGCCTCGGTGGGGCCGTACAGGTTGTGCAGGCCCGCGTGCGGCAGCAGGGCCATGGTGCGCCGGGCCAGGTCCGCCGGCAGTGCTTCGCCGCTGCAGACGATGTGGCGCAGGCTGGCGCACGCGGCGGCCACGGCACCGTCGGCACCATCGGCACCGTCGGCCACAAACGCCTGCAGCATCGCCGGCACGAAATGCAGCGTGGTGACCCGATGCTGCGCGATCAACGCGGCGATCCGCCGCGGGTCGCGATGGTCGCCCGGCGCCGCCAGCGCCAGCCGCGCACCCGTCATCAGCGGCCAGAAAAACTCCCAGACCGAGACGTCGAAGCTGAACGGGGTCTTCTGCAGCACGGTGTCGCCGCCGTCCAGCCGGTACTGCGCCTGCATCCACCAGAGCCGGTTATGCAGCGCGCCGTGCCGGTTGCCGGCCCCCTTGGGCCGGCCGGTGGAGCCGGAGGTGTAGATCACGTAGGCCAGGTTTTCCGGCGACAGCGCCGGCGACGGGTTATGCTCGCCGCGCTGCTCATAGAGCGCCGGATCGGCCAGGTCGATGGCGGCCACGGCACGGGACAGGACCGGCATCGCATCGGGGCACTGCACCAGCACCAGCGCCACGCCGCTGTCGTCGACCATGTAGGCCAGGCGGTCGGCGGGATAGTCCGGATCGAACGGCACGTAGGCGCCGCCGGCCTTGAGGATGGCGAGCAGCGCGACAACCATTTCGACCGAGCGCTCGGCCAGCACGCCGACCGGCACGTCCGGGCCCACCCCTTGCGCGATCAGTCGATGCGCCAGCGCGTTGGCGCGGCGGTTCAGCGCCGCATAGGTCAGGCGCTGCTCGCCGAAGCACAGCGCAATCGCGTCGGGCTGTTCTGCCACACGCGCTTCGAACAGCCGGTGCACCGGTTCTGCGGCGGGATAGGGCTGCGGATCGGTACCCAGCGCCAGCGCGGCGCGCGCCTCGGGCGGCGCCATCAGCGCGATCTCGCCCAGCGGTCGCGCTGCATCGACGGCCAGCTGGCGCAGCACGGCAAACAGGCTTTGCCCCAGCTGGGCGGCGTGCGGCCCGGCCAGCTGTGCGCGGTCGAAGCGGCAGGTCAGGTGCAGCGTGTCGGTATGCGCGAACAGCAGCGTCAGCGGGTAATTGGTTTCGGCCCGGTTGCGCACGCCTGAGAACGACAGGCCCGCCGGCGTGCGGCGCAGCGCCGCATCGACCGGATAGTTCTCGAACACCACGATCGAATCGAACAGCGGCTGGCCGCTTTGGCCGGCCCAGCGCTGGATGTCGTAGAGCGGGGTGTGCTCGTGCTCGCGCAGCGCCAGGTTCAGCGCCTGCACCTCGCGCAGCCAGTCGCCTACCGCTTGTTGCGGGCGTGGCGACGCGATCACCGGCAGCGTATTGATAAAGAGCCCCAGCATTTGCTGCGCGGCCGGCAGCTCCGCCGGGCGGCCGGCCACAGTGGCGCCGAAGGCCACGCAGGGCTGACCGGTGCAGCGCTGCAGCAGCAACAGCCAGGCGGCCTGCACCAGCGTGTTCAGCGTGACCTTCTGCGCGCGGGCGAAGCCGGCCAGCGCCGCGGTCTCGGTCGCGTCGAGTTCGTGATGACGCTCACCCTGGCCTTGGCCGTGTTCTGGAGCCGGCAATGCGGCAAGCAGGCGCGTCGGCGCATCGAGCGGTGCCAACTGCGTCTTCCAGAAGGCTTCGCCGGCGGCGGCGTCGCGCGACTGCAGCCAGCCGATATAGTCGGCAAAGCGGCCGCCGCTGGCGGGCAGCGTTTCGCCTGCGTAGTGGCGCAGCACTTCGCCCAGCAGCTGCGCGGTGCTCCAGCCGTCGAGCAGCAGGTGGTGCACGGTCCAGACCAGGTGGTGGCGGCGCTCGCCGGTGCGCAGCAGCGCCACGCGCATCAGCGGCGGGCGCTCGAGGTCGAAGCCCTGTGCGCGCTGGCCGTCTGCGAAGGCGTCGATCTCGTCCTCGCCGCGCCCGCGCCAGTCCTCGACCAGCACGGGCAGCGCCGCCTGCCTGGCTACCCACTGCAGCGGCGGGTCGGCCCGGTGCAGGAAGCCGCTGCGCAGGGTGTCGTGGCGCGCCAGCACGGCCTGCCATGCCGCGCGGAAGCGCTCCGGCTCGATGCCGTCGACATCGACGCGCAACTGGTTGGTATAGGCGCCGACGTGCTCGCCAAACACGCTGTGGAACAGCATGCCCGCCTGCATCGGCGACAAGGGGTAGAGTTCCTGCACCCGCTGCGGCGCCAGGCCAAGCGCATCCAGCCCGGCCTGCGCAAGGCGGGCGAGCGGGAAGTCGGACGGCGTCAGGCCCGCTGCGCCGGCAGTGCAATGCGCGATAACTGCTTCAAGTTCCGCGCGAAACGCCGCCGCCAGCGCTTCGATCGTCGCGCTGCGATAGCGGCGACGGGCATAAGCTACGGACAGCCTGAGCTGACCGTCCTGCACCTGCCCGCTGATCGACAACGGATGCGACAGCGGCGTGGCGGGATCCTGGTTGGGGCCTGCGCTGTCGGCCGAGAGCCGCCACGGGCTGTCGTCGGCAAAGCTGGCGTCGAGCTGGCCCAGGTAGTTGAACACCACTTCAGGTTTGGGCACATCGACCAGCGCAGCTTGTTGCGCGGGCGAGCCGAAGCGGCGCAGCAGGCCAAAGCCGATGCCGTCGCCGGGTACCGCGCGCAATTGCTCCTTGACCGTCTTGATCGCATCATCGAGCGCGCCCGAGCCCTCGAGCGCGACCGGAAACAACGTGGTGAACCAGCCGACGGTGCGGCTCAGGTCGAGGGTATCGTCAACCCCGGCGACGCGGCCATGGCTTTCGAGGTCGATCAGCACCTGCGCGCGGCCGATCCATCCTGCCAATGCTCGTGCCAACGCGGTCAGCAGCAGGTCGTTGACGCGCGTGCGGTACGCCGCCGGGGCGCGCTGCAGCAGCGCCTGGGTCAGTTCGGCGGGCAGCGTCAGCGTGACGATGTCGCGGTCGGCGATGGTCAGGGCTCCGTTTGAATCGTCGCACGGCAGGCTGGCATCGACTTGTGCCAGCGTCTGCCAGTGCGCCATTTCGCCACCGCGCTCTTTGGCATTGGCGCGCAGCGCCTGCGACCAGCGCTGGTACGACGCGGTGCGAGCCGGCAGCACGGCCGGCTGGCCTTGCCGGCGTTGTGTGTACGCGTCGCGCAGATCCTCGACCAGCACGCGCCACGACACGCCATCGACCACCAGGTGATGGATTACCAGCAGCAACTGCCAGCGCTCGCCGCATTGCAGTGCGACGGCACGCAGCAGGGGCCCTTCGGCCAGATCGAGGCTGCGTTGGGCGGCTTCGCACTGCGCGAGTCGCTCCGCTTCCGACGCGGCATGGCGCACCCACAGCAAGTCCTGGCAGGCCTCAGCGTCGGCATACGCCTGCTGCCAGGCGCCGTCGCGCTGGACGAAGCGCAGGCGCAGCGCATCGTGATGCGCGACCACATCGGCAAGCGCCGCAGCCAGTGCCGGCAGCTCCGGCGCTTCACGGCAATCGAGCAGCACCGACTGGTTCCAGTGATGGCGCCGGGCCATCGGCATGTCGAAGAAATCGGCCTGGATCGGCAGCAGCGGCACCGCGCCAACCGGCACGGCATTGCCATCCACGACGTCCTGCGCCAGCGGCGCGGCGACGGCCGCCAGTTCGGCCAGCGTCTGGCGCTCGAATAGTTGCCGCGGCGTCAGCACCCAGCCCGCGGCGCGGGCGCGGGCGACGATCTGCAGGCTCAGGATCGAATCGCCGCCGAGTTCGAAGAAGTTGTCGGCACGGCCGACGCGCGGCAGGCCCAGCACCTCGGACCAGATCGCGGCGAGTGCGGTTTCGGCGTCGCCTTCGGGCGCGATGAAGTCCTGGGCACTGTCGAAGGCCGGCGCGGGCAGCGCGCGGCGGTCTAGCTTGCCGTTGGGCGTCAGCGGCAGCGTGTCGAGCACGACGAAGGCGGCCGGGACCATGTAGTCGGGCAGTTCCGCGGCCAGCGCGGTGCGCAGTGTTGCGCCATCGATCGTCGCGCCCGCCGCGGGCACCACATAAGCGACCAGCCGCGCACCCGACGGCCCCTCGGCGGCGATCACCGCCGCGTTGGCCACGCCCGCCTGCGCCAGGATGCGCGCCTCGATCTCGCCCGGCTCGATGCGGAAGCCGCGAATCTTCAGTTGCTGGTCGATGCGGCCCAGGTATTCGAGCTGACCGTCAGGCAGCCAGCGCGCCAGGTCGCCGGTGCGGTAGAGTCGCGACCCATCGCCGGCAAACGGATCGGGCACGAAGCGCTCGGCGGTCATTCCGCCCTTGTTCAGGTAGCCTCGCGCCAGCCCTTCGCCACCGATGTAAAGCTCGCCGGCCACGCCCGGCGGCACCAGGTTCAGTTCGGCATCGAGCAGGTAGCAGCGGCGCGCGCCCACCGGGCGGCCGATCGGCGCATAGGTGCCAGCGAACTCGGCTTCGTCGGCGCCCACCTTCCAGACCATCGGCGTGACCACGGTTTCGGTCGGGCCATAGCCGTTGATGAAGGTCCGCGGCGCCAGCGCACGCCGCGCCTGCGCAAACGCGGCGCGCGGCATGGCTTCGCCGCCGAAGGAGTAGAGCGCCACCGGCGGGCGCTCGCCGCTCTGTTCGCAATGCTCGGCCAGTTGGCGCAGGTAGGCGGGCGGGAAGCCGGCGTTGGTGACGCCGTGGCGGGTCATGGCGGCAGCGGTCTGCTCCGGCGTCCACAACGCATCGTCGCGCAGCAGCAGCGAGCCGCCGCAGGCCAGCGCGCACAGCCAGCGTTCGTGGGCGCCGTCGAAGGCGAACGACAGGAAATGCAGCTCGCGCGAATGCGGGCCCATCTCGTAGGCGTCGATGGTCGCGGCCACGTGCATCGCGAGCGGGCCGTGCGCGACGCAGACACCCTTGGGCCGACCGGTGGAGCCGGAGGTGTAGATCACGTAGGCAAGCTGGCCGGGGTGGATCGGCTGCTCCGCCAGCGGCGAGATGGCGTCGTCCACCGTATCCATCGTCAGCACCGGCAACGCCGCCGGCGCGGGCAGCGCATCGAGCAGCGCGGGCTCGGTGACGAGCAGCCGGATCGCGCTGTCGTCGAACAAATATGCCAGCCGATCCTTGGGATAAGCGGGATCGAACGGCACATAGGCGGCGCCGCCGCGCATCACCGCCAGCAGCGCGACGATCAGGTCGGGCGAGCGCGACAGGGCAATGCCGACGCGGTCCTCGGCGCCGATGCCGCGCGCGCGCAGCACGGCGGCGAGGCGGTCGGCGCGGGCCAGCAGTTCGCCGTAGCGCAGCACCCGGTCGCCGCAGATCACGGCGACGGCGTCGGGGCAGGCCGCGGCGTGGCGGGCGATGTGCGCGTGCACCGGCAGGGTCTCGCCGGCAGGCGCGTCGCCCTGGCCCAGCGCCAGCAGGCTGCTGTGTTCGGACTCGTCGAGCAGGTCCACCGCATCGAGCGATTGTTCCGGAGCGTCGGCCAGCCGGCTCAGCAGCCGCACGTAATGGCGTGCAAGCCGCTCCGCCGTGCCGGCGTCGAACAGTTCCGCGGCATAGTGGAAGCAGGCATGGACCTGGCCGTCGCTGTCCTCGCGCGTATCGAGCGTCAGCTCCAGCGCCGTGGTGCGCTCGCCCACCGGCGCGCTTTCGATTTCCAGGTCCGGCAGCGACACGCGCGCCGCGCGGTCGCCGCGGCGGTGGTTGTGCACCACCTGGAACAGCGGGTGGTAGCTGACGCTGCGCTCGGGCTGCAGCGCTTCCACCAGTTGCTCGAACGGCAGGTCCTGGTGCGCCTGCGCGCCCAGCACGGCTTCGCGGGCCTGGCCGAGCAGCGCGGACAGCGGCTGGCTGCCGTCAAGTCTTGCCCGCACGACCTGCGTGTTGACGAACAGGCCTACCACGCGCTCAGTCTCCAGGCGGTTGCGGCCCGCCACCGGCACCCCCACGCACAGGTCGCGGCTGCCGGTATAGCGGTACAGCAGTGCCTGGAAGCCGGCCAGCAAGGCCATGAACAGCGTCCCGCCACTGGCTTGCGCGCGTTGGCGCAGCGCATCGGCGAGCGTGGCGGGGATGGCGATCTCGCAGCGCTGCGCGCGGTAGGCCGCCACGGCGGGGCGCGGACGGTCGGTCGGCAGCGCCAGCACGCCCGGCGCGCCCTCCAGCGTTGTGCGCCACCAGGCTAGTTGCCGTGCCTGTTCGCCAGCCTCGAGCCAGTTGCGCTGCCACACCGCATAGTCGGTATAGCCGATCGCGGGCGCGGCCCCGGGCATCGGCTGGCCGAGCCGCTGCGCGCGGTAGGCCGCTGCCAGCTCGTCGATCAGCAGCTGCATCGACCAGCCGTCCGAGACGATATGGTGCATCGCCAGCACCAGCCGATGGTGCCGTGCGCCCAGGCGCAGCAGGTGTACGCGCAGCAATGGCGCGCGGGCCAGGTCGAACGGCGCCTCGGCGATCGCCGCGGCTTGCGCATCGGCGCTGCCAGGGTCGGCCGACAAGTCGGTCAGCGGCAGTTCGATGCTGGCTGCGGGTTGCACATGTTGACGCACCTTGCCATCGGAGTCCGCCAGGAACACCGTGCGCAGGGCTTCATGGCGCTGCGCCAGCGTGGCAAACGCCGCCTGCAGCGCGCCGGCGTCGAGTTGGCCGTGCAGCTCGACACGGCTGCTGATATGGTAGGCCGCGCTGTCCGGCGCGAAGCGGTACAGGAACCACTGGCGCTGCTGCGCGTACGACAGCGGCGCATCGTAGCCGGCCGCGGCATCGGGCCGCGGCAGCGCGGGGATCGGCAGTTGCGAGAATGCGATGCCTTGCCCGGCCATCTTGTCGAGAAAGGCGCGGCGCTGGGCCGGCGCCAGCGTGGCAAAGCGCGCGGCCAGCCGGGCCGCGGTGTTGGCTTCGATCATTCAGACTGACTCCAGGGTATTGGCGAACGCTTCCAGTTCCAGCAGGGCGGCTTCGTCGGCATGGCGTTGCTGCGCCGGCAACGCCGCGGCCAGCTCGGCCAGCGTGGCGGCGCCGAACAGCAGGGCCAGCGGCACCTCGATGCCAAGCTCGCGCTGGATCCGGGACAGCAGCTGGACGGCCAGCAGCGAATGGCCGCCCAGAGCGAAGAAGTTGTCGTGGCGGCCCACCGCGGGCACCTGCAGCAGCGCTTGCCAGATGCCGGCGAGACGGATCTCGAGGTCGCCTTTCAGCGCTTCCCGCTCCGCCGCCGCCGAAGGCGCGGCGGCGTCCGGCGCCGGCAGCGCGCGGCGGTCCAGCTTGCCGTTGGCGGTGAGCGGCAGCGCGTCGACCAGCACGATGGCGGCCGGCACCATATGCGGCGGCAGCGTCGCGGCCAGCGCGCGGCACAGCGCGACGGGATCGGGCCTCGCATCGGCCTGCGGCACCGCGTAGCCGACCAGTTGCATGCCGCCGGCTGCAGGCGCGGCGACCACCGCGGCCTGGCGCACCTGCGGCAGCGCCGCCAGCTGCGCCGCGACTTCGCCCGGCTCGACGCGGAAACCGCGGATCTTGACCTGGTCGTCGATGCGGCCCAGGTACTCGAATACGCCGTCGGCGCGGCGCCGCACGCGGTCGCCGGTGCGGTACAGCCGTGCGCCGTCGCGGGCGAACGGATCGGGCACGAAGCGGTCTGCAGTCAACGCCGCGCGGCCGAGGTAGCCGCGCGCCAGCGCGGGTCCGCCGACATAGAGTTCACCTGCGATGCCGTCGGGCAACGGGCACAGCTCGGCGTCCAGCACGTACGCGCCGGTGCCGTCCAGCGGCTGCCCCAGCGGCAAGCCTGCCCCGGGCTGCGGCATGGTGCCGGCCACGTGCACCAGCACGCCGACGGTGGTCTCGGTCGGCCCGTAGTGGTTGACCAGCCGGCATCCGGGCCTGGCTGCGTGGAGGCGCGCGCGCAGCGCCGCGTCGGTGGCTTCGCCGCCCAGCACCAGGGTGTGTTCGGGCAGCACGTCGGCAAGCGGCACCCCGGCCGCCTGCGCGCCGTCGAGCAGGGCACGCAGATGGCCGGGAACGATCTTGAGCACGCCGATGCGGTGCTGCGCCATGTAGCGCGCGAACGCCGCGGCATCGAACACGCAGCGGCGCGCCGGCAGGTGCAGCGCGCCGCCGCTGGCCAGCGCACCGAACAGCACCGTATGGCCGAGGTCGGCCGCCGGCGTCGACACCATCGCCATGCGCGACGCCGGCGCCAGCGCCAGTTGCGACAGCACGCCGCGCAGGTAATGCGCCAGCGCCCCGTGCGAAACGCCCACGCCCTTGGGCCGCCCGGTGGAGCCCGAGGTGTAGATCACATAGGCCAGGTGGTGCGGATGCAGCGCCGGCGACGGGTTGGCGTGCTCGCCGTCGTACAGGGAAGGCGCGCCCAGGTCGATCACCGGCACGGCCGCGGGCAACGGCGCGATGGCGTCGGGCCGCTGCGCCAGCAGCATCGCCACGCCGCTGTCCTCGACCATATAGGCCAGGCGGTCGGCGGGATAGTCCGGATCGAACGGCACGTAGGCGCCGCCGGCCTTGAGGATGGCGAGCAGCGCGACCACCAGATCGGCGGAGCGCTCGGCCAGCACACCAACCGGCACGTCGGGGCCTGCCCCTTGTGCGAGCAGGCGATGCGCGAGGGCATTGGCGCGGCGATTGAGTTCGCGGTAGCTGAGTTGCACGTGGTCAGCCGCCAGCGCCACGGCATCCGGGGTCGAGGCGGCATGGGCTTCGAAGCGATGGTGGGCAAGTTGGGCAGCAGTTGCTGCGGCCGGCAGGGGCGCGTCAGCCGTGGCGAGGCTGATCCGGCCCAGCGGGCGCGCCGCGTCCGCGGCCAGCTGGCGCAGCACCGCAAACAGGCTGTGCGCCAGCAGTCGCGCCTGCGGTTCGCCGAGCACGGCGCGGTCGAAGCGGCAGGTCAGGCGCAGCGTGTCGGTGTGCGCGAACACCAGCGCCAGCGGGTAGTTGGTCTCGGCGCGGTTGCCGATGCCAGAGAACGACAGCCCGGCCGGCGCGCGGCGCAGCGCCGCATCGACCGGGTAGTTCTCGAACACCACGATCGAATCGAACAGCGCCTGGCCGCTTTGGCCGGCCCAGCGCTGGATGTCGTAGAGCGGGGTGTGCTCGTGCTCGCGCAGCGCCAGGTTCAGCGCCTGCACCTCGCGCAGCCAGTCGCCCACCGGTTGTTGCGGGCGTGGCGACGCAATGACTGGCAGCGTGTTGATAAACAGACCTAGCATCTGCTGCGCGGCCGGCAGTTCGGCGGGGCGGCCCGCCACGGTGGCGCCGAAGGCCACGCAGGGCTGGCCGGTGCAGCGCTGCAGCAGCAACAGCCAGGCGGCCTGCACCAGCGTGTTCAGCGTGACCTTCTGCGCGCGGGCGAAGCCGACCAGCGCGGTGGTCTCGGCGGCGTCGAGTTCGTGGTGGTGTTCGCCCTGGCCTTGGCCGTCCTCTGGAGCCGGCAATGCGGCAAGCAGGCGCGTCGGCGCATCGAGCGGTGCCAACTGCGTCTTCCAGAAGGCTTCGCCGGCGGCGGCGTCGCGCGACTGCAGCCAGCCGATATAGTCGGCAAAGCGGCCGCCGCTGGCGGGCTGCGTTTCGCCGGCGTAGTGGCGCAGCACTTCACCCAGCAGCTGCGCAGTGCTCCAGCCGTCGAGCAGCAGGTGGTGCACGGTCCAGACCAGGTGGTGGCGATGCGCGCCGGTGCGCAGCAGCGCCAGCCGCATCAGCGGCGGGCGCTGCAGGTCGAAGCGCTCGGCCAGTTCAGCGGCGGCAAAACGGTCCAGCTCGGCGGCGTCGCGGCCGGACCAGTCTTCGGTAGTCACCGGCAGCCGCACCGAACGGGCGACCCACTGCAGCGGTTGATCGCCGCGGTGCAGGAAACCGCAGCGCAGGCTGTCGTGGCGCGCCAGCGCGGCCTGCCACGCCGCGATAAAGCGCGCCGGATCGAGCCCGTCGATATCGACGCGCAGCTGGTTGGTATAGGCGCTGCCCTCGGGCGCCAGCACGCTGTGGAACAGCATGCCGGCCTGCATCGGCGACAGCGGGTAGAGGTCCTGCACCTGCGCCGGATCGAGCTTCAGGGCATCCAGCCCGGCCTGCGTCAGCCGCGCCAGCGGGAAGTCGCTCGGGGTCAAGCCCGCAGCGCCCGCATTGCAGTGGGCAATCAGCGCTTCCAGTTCGTCGCGCAAGGCTGCGGCGAGTCGACGGACCGTGTCGGCCTGATGGCGTGCCCGGCTGAAGGCCAGCGTCAGCCGCAGTTCGCCATCCAGCACCTGTCCGTTGACGGACAACGGGTGCGATAGCGGCGCTGCGGGATCCTGGTTGGCGCCCGCGCTGTCGGCGGAGAGCCGCCACGGGCTGTCGTCGGCAAAGCTGGCGTCGAGCTGGCCCAGGTAGTTGAACACCACTTCAGGCTTGGGCACATCGACCAGCGCAGCTCGTTGCGTGGGCGAGCCGAAGCGGCGCAGCAGGGTGAAGCCGATGCCGTCGCCGGGTACCGCGCGCAATTGCTCCTTGACCGTCTTGATCGCATCATCGAGCGCACCGCTGCCATCGAGCGCGACCGGGAACAGTGTGGTGAACCAGCCGACGGTGCGGCTCAGGTCGAGGGTATCGTCAACCCCGGCGACGCGGCCATGGCTTTCGAGGTCGATCAGCACCCGATCGTGGCCGCTCCAGCCCGCTAGTGCACGCGCCAGCGCCGTCAGCAGCAGGTCGTTGACGCGCGTGCGGTACGCCGCCGGGGCGCGCTGCAGCAGCGCCTGGGTCAGTTCGGCGGGCAGCGTCAGCGTGACGATGTCGCGGTCGGCGATGGTCAGGGCTCCGTTTGAATCGTCGCACGGCAGGCTGGCATCGACTTGTGCCAGCGTCTGCCAGTGCGCCATTTCGCCACCGCGCGATTTGGCATTGGCGCGCAGCGCCTTTGACCAGCGCTGGTACGACGCGGTGCGAGCCGGCAGCACGGCCGGCTGGCCTTGACGGCGTTGCGCGTAGGCGTCGCGCAGATCCTCGACCAGCACGCGCCACGACACGCCATCGACCACCAGGTGATGGATCACCAGCAGCAGTTGGCAGCGCTCGCCGCATTGCAGTGCGACAACACGCAGCAGCGGCCCCTCGGCCAGGTCGAGACTGCGTTGGGCGGCTTCGCAGTGCGCGAGTCGCTCCGCGTCCGACGCGGCATGGCGCACCCACAGCAGGTCCGCGCAGGCTTCGGCGTCGGCATACGCCTGCTGCCATGCGCCGTCGCGCTGGACGAAGCGCAGGCGCAGCGCATCGTGATGCGCCACCACATCGGCAAGCGCCGCAGTCAGTGCCGGCAGCTCCGGCGCTTCGCGGCAATCGAGCAGCACCGACTGGTTCCAGTGGTGGCGCCGGGCCATCGGCATGTCGAAGAAATCGGCCTGAATCGGCAGCAGCGGCACCGGGCCTGCGGGCACGGCGTTGCCATGGATCGCATCTTGCACCAGCGGCGCGGCGACGGCCGCCAGTTCGGCCAACGTCTGGCGCTCGAACAGTTGCCGCGGCGTCAGCACCCAGCCCGCGGCGCGGGCGCGGGCGACGATCTGCAGGCTCAGAATCGAATCGCCGCCGAGTTCGAAGAAGTTGTCGGCACGGCCGACGCGCGGCAGGCCCAGCACCTCGGACCAGATCGCGGCGAGCGCGGTTTCGGCGTCGCCTTCGGGGGCGATGAAGTCCTGGGCACTGTCGAAGGCCGGCGCGGGCAGCGCGCGGCGGTCTAGCTTGCCGTTGGGCGTCAGCGGCAGCGTGTCGAGCACGACGAAGGCGGCCGGGACCATGTAGTCGGGCAGTTCCGCGGCCAGCGCGGTGCGCAGTGTTGCGCCATCGATCGTCGCGCCCGCAGCGGGCACCACATACGCGACCAACCGCGCCCCGGACGGTCCCTCGGCGGCGATCACCGCCGCATTGGCCACGCCTGCCTGCGCCAGGATGCGCGCCTCGATCTCGCCCGGCTCGATGCGGAAGCCGCGGATCTTCAGTTGCTGGTCGATGCGGCCGAGGTATTCGAGCTGACCGTCGGACAGCCAGCGCGCCAGGTCGCCGGTGCGGTAGAGCGGCGACCCATCGCCGGCAAACGGATCGGGCACGAAGCGTTCGGCAGTCAGCCCCGGACGATTCAGGTAGCCGCGTGCCAGACCTGCGCCGGCAATGTAGAGCTCACCGGCGACGCCGGGGGGCACGGGATTCAGCCCCGGATCCAGCACGCGCACGCCCAGGTCCGGAATGCGTTCGCCGATCGGGCTGCGCGCGCGGCTGGACGGGTCCAGGTCGGCGCGCGTGATCGGGCGGTAGGTCACATGCACCGTGGTTTCGGTGATGCCATACATATTGACCAGTTGCGGCGACGTATCGCCGAAGTGGTCGATCCACGGCCGCAGCGCCTGCGGATCGAGCGCCTCGCCGCCGAAAATCACATGGCGCAGCGCCAGCGGCGCGCCGTACAGCTCGGGCTGGGCCAGCAGCGCGCGGAATGCCGACGGGGTCTGGTTCAGCACGGTGACGCGTTCGCGCTGCAGCAGGGCGATGAACTCCTGCGGCGCGCGGCTGACGTGGAACGGCACGATCACCAGTTGCCCGCCATGGCACAGCGCACCAAAGATCTCCCAGACCGAGAAATCGAACGCGTACGAATGGAACAGCGTCCAGACGTCGACGGGGCCGAAGCCAAACCAGTGCTGCGTCGCGGCCAGCAGGCGCGACAGGTTGCCGTGCTTCAGCTGGGCGCCCTTGGGCCGGCCGGTGGAGCCGGAGGTGTAGATCACGTAGGCGAGGTGTTCGGGACGGACCTCGACCTTGGGCGCGTATTCGGGCCAGGCGCCGCCATCGTCCTGCGCATCGAGTTCCAGCACTGGCAGTCCATCACGCTGCGGCAGCAGGCCGCGCAGCGCGGGCTGCGTCAGCAAGGCGGCAATGCCGCTGTCCTCGAACAGGTAGGCCAGGCGTTCGGCAGGATAGGCCGGGTCGAACGGCACGTAGGCGCCGCCGGCCTTCAGGATGGCGAGCAGGCCGACGATCATCTCCGGCGAGCGCTCCATGGCAATGCCGACGCGCACTTCCGGGCCGACGCCGAGCGCGATCAGCCGGTGCGCCAGCCGGTTCGTGCGCCGCTCCAGTTCACCGTAGGTCAGCGTGGTCTCGCCATGGCGCAGGGCGATGGCCTGCGGCTGTTGCTCGGCATGGCGCTGGATGCGGCGGTGGGCAAGCTCGGCGGCAACGTGCCGCGCCGGCTGGCCGGCAGCGTGCTGGTGCGCCAGCGCGGCCGCGTCGTCGTCGCCGAGCAAGCGCGTGGCCGCCAGCGGCAGTTCGGGCTTGTGCAGCAGGCCGCCCAGCTGGGCCAGGTAGTGGCGCAGCATGCGCTGCGCCGTGACGGCATCGAACAGCGCGCAGTCGTACTCGAGGCTTACCGCCATGCTGTCGCCACGGTCTTCGGCGTCGAGGATCAGGTCGAACTTGGCGCCGGTCCGGCGCGCTTCCACTGCCTGCACCTGCAAGCCCGGCAGCGCCAGCGCGGCAGGTGCCGTTGCCGTGCGCAGGTTGAACATGACCTGGAACAGCGGGCTGCGGCCGGCGTCGCGCGGCACCTGCATGCCGTCGAGCAGCACTTCGAACGGCAGCTCGGCGTGGCCGAGCGCCCCCAGCGCGTCGGTGCGCAGCTGCTCGCACAGTGCGCGGCCGCTGATGCCGGGTGCGGTGCGCGAGCGGTACACATGGGTGTTGGCGAAGAAGCCGACCACATCGTCCAGCCCGTCGCCGTCGCGGCCCGCGTGCGGCACGCCGATCGCGAAATCGTGCTGGTCGGCATAGCGGCTCAGCAGCGCCTGCCACGCGGCGAGCAGCGCCACGAACGGCGTGCAGCGCTGCGATGCGCAGAAGCAGCGCAATGCGCCAAGCAGCGGCAGGTCGATTTCCGTGTCGATGCGTCGGGCAACGCGCGTCGCGGGGTTGCCGTGCGGGCGGTCAGTGGGCAACTGCAAGGCTGGCACGTGATTGCCGAGCTGGCGCTGCCACCATGCGCGCTGGGCGTCGAGGGCACCGCTGGCCAGGCGTTCGCGCTGGCGGCTGGCATGGGCGGCGAAGGTCGTGGCGGGGGCAGGCAGCGCGATCTCGCCTTCGTCCGCGAGCGCCTGCGCATAGGCCATGCCCAGGTCGCGCGCGATCACGGCGTTGGAAACCGCGTCGGAGACGATATGGTGCAGCGACAGCAGCAGCACGTGGTCGTCGTGGCCACGCGTGAGCAGCGTGGCGCGCAGCAGCGGCGCGTGGCCGAGGTCGAACGGGCGTGCGGCCTCGGCGTCGAGGCATGCCTGCAGCGCATCCTGGCCGGCGGGAAGCGTTGCTTCGGCCAGCGCAAAGGCCGGTGCGGGCTCGACCACCTGCCGGGGCAAGCTGCCCGGCGCGGCGTCATCCGCGACGAAACGTGTGCGCAGCGTGGGATGGCGCGCAATCACGGCCCGCAGCGCGGCCTGCAGCGCGCGGCGGTCAAGCGCGCCGCGCAGCACGAAGGCGCGGGTCTGGTTGTAGGCCGTGCTGCCGGGCTCGTACTGCAGCAGGAACCAGAGGCGTTGCTGCGAGAAAGACAGCGGCGCCGCGGCGGGCGCGGGGCTGGCCGGCGCTGCCGCCGGCTCCGCGTCCTGCTCCAGCAGCAGCGCCAGCAGCGCCGCCTGGCAGGCAGCGGTCGAGGATTGCGTCATGGATGCGTTCCAGGGAAAAGACGTTATGCGGTGGCGTTGGCCGTGGCGGAGGCACGCAGCGCCGCGCGCGCCTCGGGCGACATTGCCGCCAGCTGGCGCTGCAGGCCGGCCAGTGTTTCCAGGCCGTCGGGGTCGGGGCTGGCGTTGCGCAGCGCCCGCGCCAGCGCGGCCGCGTCCGGCGCGTCGAAGACCACGGCCGGGGCGATCTCCAGCTTGAGCAGCTTGCGGATGCGCGCCACCAGCTTGATCACCAGCAGCGAATGGCCGCCGGCTTCGAACAGGTCATCGTGCACCGCCAGGCCGGGCGCGCCGAGCAGGTCGCGCAGCTGGTCCAGCAGCAGCGCTTCCAGTTCGCTTGCCGGTTCGCGCGCGGTGCCGGCGGGGCCGGAGGGCGCCGGGCCCGCGGCAGCAGCTTGCGCCAGCGCGCGGCGGTCTACCTTGCCGTTCGGCAGCCGGGGCAGCGCCGGCACGGCGAACCACAGCGCGGGGATCATCGCTTCGGGCAGGCGCTCGGCCAGCGCGGGGCGCAACGCATTGCGCAGGGCGGCGGCGTCCGTGGCCGTGGCGCCGTCGGGGACGATCCACGTGGCGAGCTGGGGCACGCCGCCGGCCGGAGCGGCCAGCATCACGACCGCCTGCCGTACACCGGGCAGCGCCGCCAGCGCCTGTTCGACCTCGCCGCATTCGATACGGAAGCCGCGCACCTTGATTTGGTGATCCGCACGCCCGATCAGCTCGATGCCGCCGCGCGGCAGGTAGCGGGCCAGGTCGCCGCTGCGGTACAGGTGCTGGCCCGGGCGTTCCGGGTGCGCAACGAAAGCCGTCCCGGCCGCGGCGCCGCCCAGATAGCCTGCGCACAGCTGCGCGCCGCCGAGATAGAGCTCGCCGGTTTCGCCCACGGCGGCCAGCTGGCCCGTGGCGGTGCGCACATGGGCCTCGCAGTTGGCCAGCACCTGCGTCAGCGGCAGCGGTGCGTCCACCGCGTCCGCCGCGCGGCCGGCATCGTGGACCAGGATGCCCACGGTGGTCTCGGTCGGCCCGTAGTGGTTGCACAGGCGGGCCTGCGGCATGCGCACGTGCAGCCGCTGCAGCAGCGCCGCGGAGGCGGCCTCGCCACCCAGCACGATGGTGGCATGCGGCGGCAGCGGCAGCGGCGCGGTGTCGTCGTCGAGCAAGGCATCCAGGTGCGAGGGCACGATCTTCAGGCAATCGACATGCTCGCGCGCCAGGAAGGCGACGAAGGCGGCGGCGTGCTGCATGTCGGCCTCCTCAGCGACGCACAGGCAGGCGCCATGCCACAGCGCGCCGAACAGGGTGGTGTTGCCCAGGTCGGCGGCGACGGTGGAGGTCAGTCCGAAACGCTGGCAGCGGTCGAGGCGCAGCGCCTGCCCGGACGCCGCCGCGTAGTTCAGCAACTGGCCGTGGGTAATGGCGACGCCCTTGGGCGTGCCGGTCGAGCCGGAGGTGTAGAGCACGTAGGCGAGCTGCGCGGCGTCCGGCACGGGCAGGGCTTGGTTGCTGCCGGCGTGGTTGTCCGCCGCAAGCAGTGCTGCGATATCGGCATGCGGCAGCGGCCCGGCGGAAGGCGCACGAGCCAAATCGGTCAGCACCAGCGTGGCACCGGCGTCGGCCAGGATCTGCGCGCGCCGCTGCGGCGGCCACGCCGGATCGAGCGGCAGGTACGGCGCACCGGCACGCATCACCGCCAGCAATGCCACCACCAGTTCGCCCGAGCGCGGCAACAGCAGGCCGACCGGCTTGCCCGGGCGCAAACCCAGTGCCGGCAACTGCCGCGCCACTGCGTCCACGGCGCGGGCGAGGCCGGCGTAGCTAAGCTGCAGGCCAGGGGCCGACAACGCCGGCGCATGCGGGCGCTCGCTGGCCCAGTGGGCCAGCCGCTGCGGCAGCATCTGTGCGCCGACATGCAGCGCCGGCGCATGCATGGCATCGGCGCGCGCGCGCTCGGCGGCGGTCGCGAGCGGCACTGCGCCGACGGCGGTGGCGGGCGTTGCGCGCAGCGTTTGCAGCAGCGTGCGGTACTGGTCAAGCAGGCATGCCATCGCATTGGCGCCGTGGATGCCGTCGGCATGGTGCAAGACCAGCTGGCGTGGCGTGCCGTCTTCCACGTGGACCTGCAAGGCCAGCGCCAGGCCCGGCAGCAGCGCCCGCGGAGCGTCGGCACGCCAATGCAGCTCGCCACGCCACCACTGCATGCTGGCAGGGCCGCTGCAGTAAAAGCCGACCCGCGCGGCTGCGTCCGCGCTGGCCTCCGCCGGGCAATGCTCGCGCCAGTCGAGGTGCTGCTGCAAC
Source organism: Cupriavidus nantongensis (assembly GCF_001598055.1). Classification (NCBI taxonomy): domain Bacteria; kingdom Pseudomonadati; phylum Pseudomonadota; class Betaproteobacteria; order Burkholderiales; family Burkholderiaceae; genus Cupriavidus; species Cupriavidus nantongensis. The sequence goes on from NZ_CP014845.1 coordinate 1,099,762, forward strand.
TGTGCGCCGAACGCGGCAAGCCAGTCGGCAAACGGCGCGGCCATGTCCGGCTGCACCGCGACCGGCAGCAGCGCTTCATAACGGCCCACCGCGCCGGCCAGCACGTCGAAGTCATCGCGGCAGTCGTGCACCCAGCCGGCGCCGAACGCGGCGGCGGGATCGAGGCGTGCCAGCAGCAGCCACCACGCTGCCTGCAACGCATGCGCCAGCGGCTGGCCCAGCGCGGCGGCCCAGGCGGCCACTGCAGCGGCCTCCGCCGCGGGCAGCTCCACACATTGCGCCGACAGCGCTGCGTTTGCGTTGCCGGCGCGTTGCCACGGCAGCCTCGGCGCATCGAGGCCGGCAAGCCGTTCGCGCACGGCTTGCCAGTAGCCCGCGCCGGCTTCGGTGTTCTCTTGCGCCAGCCCGTCGGTCCAGTCGAGGTAGTCCGCATAGGGCAGCGGCGCTTCGCTGGCCGGGGCAGTGTCGTTGGCGTAGGCCTGGGCCAGTTCGCGCAGCAGGGTGACCAGGCTGGGGCCATCGGCCGCCAGCGGATGCGCGGTCAGCGTCAGCTGCGCGCGATTGTCGTCGAGCACCTGCAGTGCGGCCCGCAGGGCTGTTTCGGGCGTGCCTTGGTCCGGGCCCGCCGCCGACCACGCCGGCAAGGCCCCGGCAAAGTGCTGGCGCAGGCCGCGCAGGCCTTCGACACGGCCGAACACCAGCCCGGTGGCCGGATGGCGTGCGGCGACCCGGCACAGCGCCCGCTGCAGGCGCTGCGCGTCCAGCGGCCCCCCGATGGTTGCCGACAGCGTGACCGGCATGGCCGCGTGTGCCGACAGCGCGCGCTGTTCGCGCCCGAGCGCGCGGGCGTGGCGCGCAAAATCCTGGGTGATGGCGTCCATCGGCTCAGCCCTCCACCGCGGTGTCGGCCGCCACGGCGGCGTCCTGCGCGTCGGCGCGGGCCGCCAGCGGCGGCAGGTCCTTGCGCTCGAACATATCGCCCATCGCCACCACGATCTTGCGCGGTCCCTGGTAGGGGTCGCGTGCATGGGCGGCCAGCATGTTGTCCAGCATCACCACGTCGCCCTGGCGCCAGGCAAAGCGCACCGCGCAAGCTTCATACAGATCGCCGATCAGGGCCATGACGTCGTCGCCGATGGGGCTGCCGTCGCCGAAGCTGACCTGGCGCGGCATCCGCTGCGGGCCGACGATGTCCAGCAGGTCGCGCCGCACCTCCGGGTCCAGGCAGGCGGTGTGGTGCAGCTGGACCTGGTTGAAGAAGCTGCGCTCGCCGGTGACCGGGTGCGCGATCACGGCCGGGCAGTGTTCGCGCGTCTGCAGCGTGTCGGCGTCCAGCCACGCAAAGTCGGTGCCGGAGGCGCGCAGCCGCGCCTCGACCTCGTCGCGCGAATCGGTCTTGAAGAAGTCGCGCCAGCTGACGTCGAGCTTGTCGTTGAAGGTGCGCACATAGCGCAGGCCCTTGCGCTCGAAGCGCTCGGCCAGTTCGCGCGGCAACCGGCGGTACATCTCGCGGCAATCGACGATGGGCGTGGCGCCCCCCACCGGCGACGGCAGCTCGCAGAAGAACCACTGCTTGCGCGGCCAGCGCGGCAGGTGCGCGCTTTCGTTGTGGAACAGGATCATCTCGCGCTCGGGGTACGGCGTGGAGCGGTAGGTGTTGCGCCCGCCTTCCTTCTTCGGCAGGTCGCCGTAGGCGCCGTACAGGCCGGGCTCGATCGATTCGGCGAACTGCTCGAATTCCTGCGGCGTGCACAGGCCGAAGCCGCGCAGCAGGATGCCGCCGTGGCGGCACAGCGTGGCCTCGATCTGCTCGCGGTGCGCCAGCGCCCATGCGACCGGATCGAGATCGGGCGAGGCGGGTTCCATCACGATCGGGAAGGTCTGGCCCGGCGCGAGGAACGAGGTCCGCACCAGCGGTGCGGCGGGCGCGGCAGGGCTTGCCTCGGCTGCGCGCCGGGGCAGGCTGGCGAGCTTGCCGAGTTTGTCGAGCTTGCTGGGGTGGGGCGCGGTGGTGGCGGTCATGGCGGGCGGTTCCGGAGCGGGTTCGCAAAGGCCGGCCGGGACCTGCAAGCCGGCCAGTGGAGAGTCGGGGGCGGCCAGCGCCTGCGCCAGCACGGCACCGTAGGCATCGGCGAGGCGTTGCATCGCGGCGCGCGGGAACAGCGCGGTGGCATAGACCCATTCGGCGCGCAGGCCGTCGTTGCACGGTTCCAGAAACACGGCCAGGTCGAACTTGGCCGCATGCACCGGCGTGGGCAGGCGCGCCGCGTGCAGGCCGTCGAAGCCGCGCGCCTGGGCGGGCGTGTTCTGCAGTACGAACAGCACCTGCACCAGCGGATGCCAGGCGCGCTCGCGCGGCACGCCGGCGGCTTCGACGATGCGCTCGAACGGCAAGGACTGGTGGTCGAACGCGGCCAGCGTGCGCGTGCGCACCTGCGCCAGCAGCTCGGCAAAGCGCAGCCCGCCGTGGCATTGCGCACGCAGCGGCAGCACGTTGACGAAGAAGCCGATCAGTTGCTCCAGCTCGCGCCGCGGCCGGCCGGCGACGTCGATGCCGACGAGCTGGTCTTCGGCGCCGCTGATCCGGTGCAGCAGGGCGTGGAAGGCGGCCAGCAGCACCATGTAGCGCGACGCGCCATGGGCCTGCGCCAGCGCGTCGGCCTGCGCCAGCAGCGCGGCGGGCACGGTGGTGTGGCACGCGGCACCGTCGCTCGATGCCACCGGCGGGCGACGGTTGGGCGTGGGCAGCGTCGGCAGCTTCGGCGCGTCCCGCAGCGCGGCGCGCCAGTAGTCGGCATCGGCTTGCTGCTGCGGGCCGGTGTCGGCGGCGCGCTGGTGCGCCGCGTAGTCGGCATACTGGATCGGCAGCGGCTGCCAGTCGGGCGCGACGCCGGCGCGCGCCGCGTTGTAGGCGGCGGCGAGCGTATCGAGCAGGATGGCGACGGACCAGCCATCGCCGACGATATGGTGCAGCGTCAGCAGCAGCGCGTGGTCGTCGTCGGCGATACGCACCAGGCGCGCGCGCAGCAGCGGTGCCCGGGCCAGGTCGAAGGGTTCGCGCGCCTGGCTCTCGGCCAGTTCCTGTAGCGCGGCGTCGCGTTGCGCCGCGCTCAGCGCGGACAGGTCGCTGACAGGCAGGTCGAGCGCCAGTTCGGCCTCGATCCGCGCATACGGCGTGCCCTGGGCATCGGCGGGGTAGCTGGTACGCAGGATTTCATGGCGCGCGACCAGTGCGTTGAGGGCGGCATGCAGCGCTGCCGCGTCCAGCGCGCCAGTCAGGCGCAGCCCGCCGGCCATGTTGTAGGTCCAGCGATCGGCTTCGGCGGCAATGCGGTCGGTCAGCCAGAGCCGCTGCTGCGCCGGCGCCAGCGGCATTTGCGGAAGGCGTGGCACGGGAGCAAGCGGTGCTTCGGCGGTAGCGCCCTGCAGCTGGTCGAGGGCCGCGGCGCAGGCTTGCAGCGTGGGATGCTCGAACAGCAGGCGCATCGGCACCGCCGCCCCAAATTGCTCGCGCAGCCGCGCCACCAGCTGCGCCGCGGTCAGCGAGTTGCCGCCGCTGGCAAAGAAGTGCGCATCACGGCCGGCCGGCGCGGTGCCCAGCAATTGCGGCCACAGCCCGGCCAGCGCGAGTTCAGTGGTGCCGCGCGGGGCATCGACCGAGGTGGACGTCGCATCCTCGGACTGGGTGCCGCCGCGCGTAAAGCTGCCGTGTGCCCAGACCGCGCACGCGTCCAGGCTGTCGTCCAGCCAGCCCGCGCGGCACGCGCTGCGCTGCAGCTTGCCGCTGGTGGTCTTGGGCAGGCCGCCGGGGTTGAGCAGCAGCGCCACCGCCAGCGGTTCGCCGCAGGCATTGCCGACCGCCTGCGCCAGCGCCTGCACCAGGGCCGCGTGGCCCGCGCGCTTCTGCTCCGGACGCGAGATTTCCACGGCGATGCCGATGCCCTCGCCGTTGGGGCCTTCGACCGCGAACGCCGCCACGCGGCCACGACGTGCGGCGGGCACCTGTTCTTCGACCGCGCGCTCGATGTCCTGCGGATAGAGGTTCTGGCCGCGCACGATGATCAGGTCCTTGCGGCGCCCGGCGATATAGAGCTGGCCGCCATGGCACAGGCCGAGGTCGCCGGTGCGCAGCCAGCGCTCTGCGCCGGAGCCGGCATCGTCGCCGTAGGCCGCGGCACTGGCTTCGGCATTGCGCCAGTAGCCGCCGCACAGGCTGGGCCCGGCGATCTCGATCTCGCCGATCTGTCCGTCGGGCAGCGCCTGCCGGTCGGCGCCGGCGATGCGGATGGCATGGCCCGCGCGCGGGAAACCGCATCCGACCAGTTCCATGCCATCCTGCGCCGGTTCCGCCGTGCCGCGCGCCAGCGCTGCCGCATCGAAGCGCGTGCTGACCATGCCCGCGCCCCGCTCGCAGCCCGTGGCGAACAGCGTGGCCTCGGCGAGCCCGTAGCACGGATACAGCGCCTGCCGGCGAAAACCGGCCGCGGCAAAGCGCTCGACAAAGGCGCGCAGGGTGTCGGCCCGCACCGGCTCGGCGCCGGAGTACGCCACCGCCCAGCTCGACAGGTCGAGCCCGGCCAGATGGCTGTCGCGCACGCGCTCGACGCACAGCCGGAAGGCAAAGTCCGGGCCGCCGGACAGCGTGCCGCGATGCTGGCTGATTGCCTGCAGCCAGCGCACCGGACGCTCCAGGAAGAACTGGGGCGACATCAGCACCACCGGGATGCCGCTGTAGATGGGCTGCAGCAGCCCGCCGATCAGGCCCATGTCGTGATACAGCGGCAGCCAGCTGACCATCACGTCGCCGGGCGCCACGCGCATGCCTTCGGCAATCGCCACCTCGTTCGCCATGACGTTGCCATGGCTGACCATGACGCCCTTCGGCGAGGCCGTCGAGCCCGAGGTGTACTGCAGGAAGGCCAGCGTTTCGGCACGGGCGGGGTAGGGCTGCCAGGGTTCCGCCGCGGCGGGCAGCGTGGCATCGGCAGCCACCACCGCCGCGCCGGGCGCAATCTCGGCCAGCGCCTCGGCGTGGTCGCGCGCCTGCGCGCTGGTAGTCAGCAGCAGTGCCGGTTCGGCGTCGACGGCAATCGCGCGCAGACGTGCCACCTGCGCGGAGCGCACCGCGCCGGGCTCGAATGCCGGTACCGCGACCAGTCCGGCGTACAGGCAGGCGAAGAACGCCGTGACGTAGTCGATGCCGCTGTCCATCAGCAGCAGCGCGCGCGCGCCTGGCCCGGCCTGCGCGGAAAGGTGTGCTGCCAGCGATCGCACGCGCTGGTCCAGCGCGGCGTAGCTGTAGCGGGTTTCGCCGGCGGCGTCGACGATGACCAGCGCCGTGTCGGCGCCGCGCTGAGCGGCCAACAGGCTGAGATGGGCCACCAGCGTGGCCGGTTGATTTGGATCGGGCTGCATGCTTGGATCGGCTCTTCGGGAAGACGGTTGGCGTTGGGTCGTGCGGACGGGTCAGGCAGGCAACAGCGAGGCCGATGCTGGCGCTGCGTCCAGGCAGGCAACGAGCCGGCCGACGACCTCGGCCTGGCTGTCGTGCAGGAAGAAGTGGCCGCCGGCGAACCAGTCGAGGGTGTGCCCGGCGCGGGTCTCGATGGCCCAGGCGTGCAGGTCGGCCGGTGCAATCGGATCGTCAAGGCCGGCAAAGACGTGGACGGGCAAGGGCAGGGGAGGCACCTCGCCGCAGCGGAAGCTCTCGCATACGCGATAGTCGGCGTCGAGCACATCGAGCGTCAGGCGCAGCAGCTCGGCATCGGCAAACACCGCCTCGGGCGTGCCGCCGTGCTTGCGCAGGTCGGCGCTCAGCGCGGCGTCGCCGCGCAGTGCCGCCAGCCGGCGCGGATCGCGGCGGGTCGGCGCGGCGCAGCCGGACACCACCAGCCGCTGGGGCAGCGCGTGGCCGCGCTCGCGCAGCAGGTGGCAGAGGCGCCAGGCCAGCAGCCCGCCCATGCTGTGGCCGAACAGTACGTACGGCCCGGCGCGACGCTCGAGCTGCCGGCACAGCACGTCGGCCATTTCATCGGCGAGCGCCTCGAAATCGCGCAATAACGGCTCGTCGAGCCGCGCCCCGCGGCCCGGCGGTTCCAGCGGCACCAGGCCGACGTGCGCGGGCAACAGGCGCCGCCAGCGCAGGTACGCCGTGGCGCTGGCCCCAGCGTAAGGCAGGCAGTAGAGCTGCAAGGGCGCCATGGTCAGGCGCCCGTCTGCGCTTGCGCCTCCATGAAGCGGCGCAGGCTGAGCGGACGCATGTCCACCCAGGTGCGCTCGATATAGTCCAGGCAGTCCTGCCGCTTGCCGCTGAACCCCGCCGCGCGCCAGCCGCCGGGCACGGCCTTGTAGTCCGGCCAGATCGAATACTGTTCTTCGTGGTTGACGAGGACCAGGAAAGTGGCGTCGTCGCGGTCGAAACTCATGGCGGGCTCCCGTTCAGTGCAAAGTGTGTGGCGCCATCTGGCGCATCACCCTGTTGGACGAAGGCGGAACGGGAATATTTAGGCGGGACGGGACACAGCGGCGGCCGGTGGCCCGATGGGCAAGGCGGACGTTTCGGGAGGAACCGGGCGGAATCCGGGATGGTGTCGCGGCCTGCCCGGCCAGGCCGCGACCGCGACCGCGTTGATCAGGCTGAAGCCGTCAAGCCCGTGCCTCGATGAACTCCTTGAAGCGCTTCAGGTCGCCCTCGACCTTGCGCTTGAGCACGCCGGCGGCATCGCCGACCGCCTCGACCACGCCCTCGGTTTCGTAGTTCATGCGTACAGAGACCCGGGTCAAGCCCGCATCCAGCGGAGAAAAATTCACCTGACCCGAGTTCTCCGCGCCGGCGACGCTGCGCCACGCGATGCACTGGTCGGCGACATTCTGCGTTATCTCGGCATCCCACTCCTTCTGCTTGCCGCCGACCTCGGCGCGCCAGTGCAGACGGCGGTCATCGAGCTGCCTGACTTCTTCGACACCCTCCATGAACCGTGGGAATTCCTCGAAACGGCACCATTGCTGATACGCGACCTGCACCGGCACCCGCACGTCGATCGACTCTTCGATGGTTGACATAGCACCTCCTTATTTGAAAGGCGGGCGAACCGGTGCAAATCCCGTTCCAGACGCGTGGCGCGGCGCGGGCCCCTGTCAGAGCCCGCCAGGCGGGAGCGGTGCAGAAATTACGCGCAGCACTGGAAGAACAGGTCGGGGAATACCGGGCACTGCGGCAATTGCGGCGTGCCGATGCCGCCACACGGGGTGCCGCCCGGTCATTCCCCTTCACCAGTCAGCGACGCATGCCCGGGCGCACGCCGCAGCAACTGCGTGCGCCGGTCGGCGGCCAGCGACAGATAGCGCTCATAGTGGCGCAGGATGTCGGCGATGATCTCTTCCTGCCGCAGATACTGGATGTCGTAGCCTTCGCGGCCATCCTCGAAGAACGTCACCGGGGCATAGGCGTGCTGGCGCCGCGCCTCGGGCTCGGCCGCATCCCGCACCAGGAACGAGGGCAGCGGCTGGCGCCGGCAATGCACGCCGTAGACGAAGTCGCGCATGTCCGCCACGGGGATAGTCAGGCGCGCGCCGGGGCCGCCCGGTTCCCCCTGGTCTCCCGGCTCCGTACCGTCCGCGTGCAGCAGCACGGTGCTGGCGACGCCGCGCCGCTCCAACTCGGCCGACACGTCGCGCATCGCCGGCACCACCGAGCCTTCGATGAACTGCCGCACATCGGCCTCGCTGGGCTGGTGGACAATCTGCGCCAGCCGGCGGCGCCAGTGCTGGCCGCTCCAGAAGCTGGTGGCCGGCGCCAGCTCCTGCGATGAATGCGCCAGATCCGCCTGCAGCCCCTGCCATAGCCCGTAGCACAGCGCCAACATCACCAGCGCCACCGGCAGCGCCGCCACCAGGGTCATCGCCTGCAAGGCCTTGAGGCCGCCGGCGACCATCAGGATGGCAGCGGTCGCGCCCAGCACCGCGGCCCAGAACAGCCGCTGCCACACCGGCGAGCCGCTCGCGCCCTGCGAGGCAATGGTGTCGATGACGAACGCGCCCGAATCCGCCGAGGTCACGAAGAACACCGCGATCAGCACGATCGCCAGCCACGACAGCACCGTGCTGAACGGGAAATAGCCGAAGAAGCGGAACAGCAGCGCGTCGACATTGCCGGCCGCCTGGCCCAGCGCGCCCGCGGCGGCATGCATGTCGAGCCAGATCGCGGTATTGCCGAAGGCCGTCATCCACACCAGGTTGAACGCGGTCGGCACCAGCAGCACGCCGATCACGAACTGGCGGATGGTGCGCCCGCGCGAAATGCGCGCGATAAACATGCCGACGAACGGCGACCATGAGATCCACCAGGCCCAGTACAGGATGGTCCAGTCGCCGAACCAGCCGGCATCGCGCGTGGGGGCATAGGCATAGGTCCGCAGCGACAGGCCCACCACGCCGGACAGGTAGTTGCCGATGTTGTCGCTGAGCGCACGCAACAGCGTCACGGTCGGCCCCTCGACAATGATGAAGGCCAGCAGGATGAAGGCGAGCGTCAGGTTCAGCTCGGACAGGCGGCGCACGCCCTTGTCGAGTCCCGTTGCCGCGGAGATGCCGGCCAGCGCCACCACCGCAGCCACCAGCCCGACACGGAAACCCGCGCCGCCGGTATCCCAGCCGACCACCTGCTGCAGCCCCGCGCCCAGCTGCAGCACGCCGTATCCCAGCGTGGTGGCAATGCCCGCGATGGTGCCGACCAGCGCGAAGGCATCGACGGCATGGCCGGCAATGCCGTTGATGCGCTGATGCAGCACCGGATACAGCCCCGAGCGCATGGTCAGCGGCAGGTTATAGCGAAAGCCGAAGTACGCCAGCACCAGCCCCATCACGCCATACACCGCCCAGGCATGAAAGCCCCAGTGGAAGAACGTCATCAGCATGGCCTCGCGCGCGGCCTGGGGCGTGCCGCCGGTGGCGGTGGGCGGCTTCAGGTAGTGCTGCATGGGCTCGCCCACGCCGAAGTACATCAGCCCGATGCCCATGCCCGCGGCAAACAACATGGCGGTCCACGAGACAAAACTGAACTCGGGCCGCGCATCGTCCGGCCCCAGCCGGATATCGCCGAAACGGCTGCCCGCGACCAAAACCAGAAACAGCAGGAAGATGGTGACGGTGATGGTGTAGAACCAGTCGAAATGGCTCGTCACCCAGGCCTGTGCTTCGGAAAACATGGCATCGGCCTCGCGCGGAAACGCGGCGCAGAATACCAGCAGCAGGCCCACCGCCAGCAATGCCGGCACGACCACCTGGGGCTTGAGCGTGGTACGCGGGCGCGCGGGGGCCGGGCCGGAGGTGCCGGGCGCGGCGGCGTGCGGATCGTTCATGCAGGCTCCTGTCGCGTTGTGCCAGCTTGCATGATGCCAGAGTGTCGGTTGCCTATGCTTCAGCCCGAGCCTTCTCGCCGGTAGCCTGCCAGCAGCTGCTTCATCGCGCCGAAGGCGGTGGCGCGGTCGTCCCCCAGCAGGAAGGCGTGCACGCCTTGTTCGCGCCACTGCTCGCATTGTCCGGCCGCGCGCGGAATGGCGCAGAACGGCACGCCCCCGGCCTGGCAGGCCTGCGCTATGCGGCGGATCGCAGCCTGCACGGTGGGATGCTGCGCGTCGGCGGGAACGCCCAGGCTTTGCGACAGGTCGATCGCGCCCTCCAGCACCATGTCGATGCCCGGCACGGCCACGATCTCTTCGATCGCGTCGACGCCGGCGCGGTCCTCGATCATCGCCACCACCATCAGCTCGCGATTGGCGCGTTCCATGTACTCGGGCAATGTCAGGGTACCGAAGCCGGTGGTCCGGCCCCCGGCGATGCCGCGCTTGCCGAGCGGGTGGTAGCGCGCGCTTTGGACTGCCAGTTCGGCGGTGGCGCGGCTGCATACGTGCGGCACCACGATGCCCTGCGCGCCGGCATCCAGCACGCGCAGGATGATGTCCGGCGCTGCCCACGGCACCCGCACCAGTGCCGTGGTGCCGGCGCATTCCGCGGCGCGGATCATGTTCTCGAGCGTCTGCGGGTTCACGCCGACATGCTCGAGGTCCAGGATCACGAAGTCGAAGCCGGCGTAGCCGATCATCTCTGTCACCAGCGGCAACGGCAGCGAGTTGATCAGCCCGAACACATCGCGCCCGTCCGCGAGCGCGGCCTTGAGACGGTTAGGCTGCAGCATCGGCAACCTCCACCGGCAGGTAGCAGTGGCGCGGGTGCGGGTGGCGCAAGAAGTCATGGTGCGAGATATGCCAGGCATAGGCGCCGGCATACGGGAACACCACCAGGTCGCCGGCGCGCACGCTGTCGACGTACGCGTCGTGCGCGAGGATGTCCTTGGGCGTGCAGAGCTGCCCGACCACGCTGACGCGCGCCTCGCGCACGCCGGGGCGGGCGAACGGATAGCGCCAGGACGCCACCGGCAGTACCCGGAACGGGTGGCTGTGCCCCTGTGCATAGGGCGTGCGGAAGTGGTGCGTGCCGCCGCTGGCCACAGCGAAGGCGCGGTCGAAGGCGTGCTTGACGTCGATCACCTCCATGGCGTAGTAGCCGCAGAACGCGGTGATATAACGCCCGCATTCGAAGCGCACGGTCAGTCCGTCGCGCCGTGCCGACAGCGCCGTCAGGCCTTCGGCAAAGCGGGCCCAGTCGAACTGCCGTTGGGGCTCGCGGTAGTTGACGCCGATGCCGCCGCCGACGTTGACCTGGTCCAGCGTGCCGAGCCCGTATTGCGCGCGCCAGCGCCCGACCTGCCGCAGGTAGGCATCGAGCAGGCGCAGGTGGGCGTCGGCGTCGAGCTGGTGCGACATCAAATGGAAATGGAAGCCGCGCAGCCGGATTTCCGGGTGCGCGCGCAGCCATGCCAGGCATGCGGGCAGCTGGTCGCCGGCGATGCCGAACGGCGTGGGCTTGCCGCCCATCATCAGCGTGGTGGCCTGCAACCCTTCGACCGCCAGGTTGACGCGCAGCAGGACCGGCGCCGTGACGCCGCGCTCGCGCGCTAGCCAGGCCAGCCGTTCCAGCTCATGCTGGCTTTCCACATGCAGCGCCTCGACCCCGAGGTCCAGCGCCCCGGCCAGTTCCGCATCGGTCTTGCCGGGACCGCTGAAGATCAGCGGCACCTCGACAAAGTGCTCGCGCACCCAGGCCAGTTCGCCGCCCGACGAAATCTCGAAGCCATGCGCCAGTGGTGCCAGCGTCTGCAGGATCGGCAGGTCGGAGTTGGCCTTGATGGCGTAGAACAGCTCGAAGCCCGGCGGCAGGCTGCCCGCGATGGTGGCGGCGTGCGCCCGCAGCGCCTCCAGGTCGTAGACGTAGGCGCTGAGCGGGGCGCCTGCGTCGGCGAGCGCCTGGTGCAGGTGGTCGGCGACGTGCGACCAGCGCAGTACGGGGGCGGTCATTGCCATGCTGCCTCCATGCCGGCGAAGGGAATCGGATTGGCGACGGGCACGTAGGTCGAGGCGCGGTCGGCGCGCTGGAAGAAGCGGTTGCTGAAATTGGTCTTGGCCGGGAACGGGCTGCCGGCCAGCAGGCCGTTGATGCGCCGCGCCGACGCCGCATTGCCGTGGCGATGCTGGTAGCTGTGCAGGTGCTGGCGCACCACCGACCACAGCCGCGCGGTAAGGACCTGCCGGCCGGCACCGAGCTGCGCGATCACTTCGCACAGGTTGTTGACGAACAGGCAGTAGGCGACGCGGTTCCAGCCCTGCTCCTCGTCATACCATAGCGACGCCCGGGCGCGCTCGCTGATGCCCGCCATGGACGATGCGGGATGGCGCGAAGGCGTCAGCTTGACCCCTTCGAAGTCGCGCAGGAACAGCTGCGCCGGCATGTCCTGGCGCAGGCCCAGCACCACGTTCTGCAAGTGCGGCTCGAAGATGACGCCGTGCGCGAAGAAGAGGTGGAACACCGGGTAAACCAACTGCTCCACATAGGCGGAGAACCAGCGCTCGGTCATGGCATCCACCGTGGTCCTTTCCTGCGCGGCGAGCGCCGCGAGCAGCCGCTGCATGCGCGCATCGCCGTAATAGTGGTTGCCGAACAGTGAGCCGGCCAGCAGCGGCACGCAGTCGGGCGCGCGCAGCGTATCCACGCTCTGGCGCAGGATCAGGCCGAAGCCTTCGATGACCTGGCGGTTCTGCTCGATGTCGGCGTGGCGGAGGTCGACCGACAGGAACGCCGGCTCTTCCATCAGCGCCAGGCTCGGAAACTTGCGCGCCAGCTCCGGCAGCAGCGGGCGCAGCACGCGGTTGACGTGCGTGGCACTTTCCAGCTCATACCATGCGTTCTTGCGCACGCAGTTGGTGATGCGGATGTTCAGCGACAGCTTGTAGAAGTACGGATTGCCGGGCTGGTACAGCGTCCGGATCGAAGAGGTCGGGAAGAAGTCCGCGCCCTGCGTGCCCAGGTCTTGCAGGCGTCCGCTTGCCAGCGCATCGCGCACCAGCGGATGCCCACGCAGGTCGCCCGCCTGCCACGGATGGACCGGCACCGCGACGCGATCGGCGGCTACGGTCGGGGCATTCGCCGCGATCAGCTGGTCGCAGCTGGCGTCGAGCAGCGACTGCTGTGCGATGTCGTCGCGCGGCACCGCGAACCACGCCAGCGCAAAGCGCGTGCGCAACTCCGGCGAGTAGCGCAGCAGGTCTTCGTCGGAGAAGCCCTGGCGGCTTTTTGGTGTGGGATGGAAGGGGTGGCCGAAGGTCAGCGATTGCTCGGAGTCGATATAGGCCTCGACCGGATCGGCGGGGATGGTCGCGGGTACCGGCATCGACAGCACTTCGGTGCTGACCGCGACGCTGTTGCGGATCTGCTCCATCAGCTCGGTGTTGGGCGGCAGCTCATGCTGTTGCGCCATCTCGCGCAACAGCAGCGCGGCCAGCGCTTCCCAGTCGAGCAGCGCCCACGGCTTGTTCTCGGCCTTGTGGAAAACCGGCGACAGATAGCGGTAGTTGCCGGTCAGCCAGGCACCGCCGACCACGGCCAGCAGGCGGTCGTGGATATGCGGCAGCTGCACTTCCAGCACCTGGGCCACCTGGGCAGCTTCGCGCTGCAGGGTCATGGCGATGGTCGCGGGCCAGTCGTTGTGCCCGGCGCGCGGGCCGACGCGCAACTGGCCGGCGGGGCCCGCGACTTCGCGGCAGTAGCAGTTCAGCAGCGTTTCCTGGCAGCGCCGCGCCGCGGCAAGTTCAGCCATGGGGCGGCGCGTGCCGGTATGTTCCATTTGGGATTGCGTTTGCATTGTCTTGTGACCTCGTTCGTCGGGAGGGATCAGAGCGGGCTCATCCGCTGGCGGGCGGTAAGAAGGTAGGCGACGGCAGGCAGCAGCAACGCCGCGCCAAGCAGGTAGGGCGCGCGCTGGCCGGCCAGGCCGACCGCGGCGCCGGCGCCAAGCCCGGCGGCGACGCCGCCCCATTTGGAACTGCTTTCGAACCAGCCGAAGGTGCGGCCGGCGTTGCCCGCGTGCACCACGCTGGCGACCAGCGCATGCAGCGCGATAAAGCCGACCGTCATGGCGATGCCCATCAGCAGCCGCCAGGCCACCAGCGCGGGCAGCCCCAGCGGCGCGGCCTGTGCCAGCAACGCGACCGCCAGCGTGCCGTAGGCCGAGGCAAGCAATGTCAGCGACGGTGCCAGCCCGAGCCGCCGCGACAGCAACGGTGCCGCCGCCAGGTACACCAGGTGCGGCAGGCCGAACAGCAGTCCCGCGGTGGCCGTCGACAGGGCGGGCATGCGCTGCTGCAGGTCCGGGATGAAGTAGGGGAAGGTCGCCACGGTGGCGAACACGAACGCGAACTGCAGCACATAGATCTGCCGCGGCGTCGCCGGCGCCGCCGTGCTGGCGCCGCTGGAGCGTGCCGCCGGCCGCTGCGCCGCCCCGGCGGCGTCGCCCGCGGGCAGCCAGGCGATCAGCGCCGCGGCGGCCAGCGGCAGCAGCGCCAGCCAGCGGTACAGTTCGATCGGCGATTCAGCGCCCATCCACAGGCCCAGGCAGGCCGGCGCCGCCACAAGCGCGGCGCGCGCCGACCACTGCATCGCCGTCAGGCTGCGCGTGAGCGTGGTGCCGCTGGCGACCGTGGCCAGGTAGGCGTTGGAGGCCGAGAAGGTCCCGCCCAGCACGCCTTGCAGCACCAGCGCCGCCAGGAACGCAAACGAGCTGGTCGCGTAGCTGGCGAGCAGGAAGCTTGCCGCCAGACCCAGCTGCGCCCGCATCAGCAATGGCTTCTTGCCGAAGCGGTCCGCGAGCCGGCCCCACCATGGCGCCGAGATCGCCGCCAGCAGCGTTGGCACCACGTAGAACGCGCCGGCGAGCCACGGCACGTCGTTGTGCAGCGAGCGCTGCAGGATCAGGGCGAAGAATGGCGGCATGCCCAGCGCCGCAAAGGCGGCGATGAAATGGCACAGCATCACCACCGCGACCACCCGCCGCGTGCCGGCGCTCATGCGGCCACCCTGAGGAAATTGGGGGCCCGCTTGCCGTAGAACTTGTTGACGTCGGTCGCGCCGGTCTGGGCCTTTTCCGCCAGCGACGCGGCGGTCAGCAGGTACTTCAGGTGCAGCCGGTCGTCGTCGAGCAGCACCTGGCGCGCGCAGGCGGTGTCTTCGCCCGCGGCGGCCAGGTCGGCAAGCACGGCCTCGACGTGACGCCGTACGCGCGCGTAGCCGGCGGCGGGGTCGGTGCCGCGGCGCTGCGCCAGGCCTTCCACCAGCGCCGCGATGTTCAGCTGCAGCGTGATGGTGACGAACATCTGCGCCAGCGGCAGCGCCGCGTCGACGCCGATGCGCTGGTCTTCCAGCCCGTCGAGGCGGGCCGCCAATGCCGGCCAGCGGCGCGCGAGCATGGCGCGGTCGATGCGCGCAGCATCGTTGTCCTTGAGCATCAGGCGCAGGCCGTCGTCGCCGTAGACCAGCATCGAGTTCTGCTGGTTCGACTCAAGCGCCACGCCATAACGCAGCCACAGCGTCAGGTGCAGCTGCAGCGTCAGCGCCAGGTAGGCATCGAGCCAGGCATCGAGATCGCCGCCGTGATAGCGGCCGGCGAGTTCCTCGGCCACGCACTGGCCACTGGCGGTTTCCGCCAGCAGGCCCGCCACCGGGACCACCGTCTTGTCCACCAGTTGCGGCTCTGGGTAGCGGCGCAGGATATAGCCCAGGAACGGCCGCTGGTCGACATGGGCGCCGTTGGCTTCGTCGGTCAGCAGCACCTGCCCGTGCAGGCCGGGTTCCTGCCGGACAATGTCGCCAAGCAGGGTCTGGATGCGATGGCCGTCGCCGATGGTGCTGGGCTTGATGGTGCGGATATTCTTGGCGCCCAGCGTGCGGATCGTCAGCGGCAGCTTGATATGCCATGCGGGGGCGTCGAGCACGACCAGCGAGCGCACCGACAAGGTGGGCGACACGCGCAGGCAGGCGCGCGGTGCGCGGATGACCTGGCCGTCCAGCCCGGCTTCGGCAAGGAAGCCATCCAGGTGATGCTGCCAGACGAAGGGATGCACCGGCACCAGCGCATGCGAGCTGGCCAGCGCGGGATCCAGGCCGACCTCGGCGAAATCCGGCCAGTTTGGTGGCAGCGCGTCGCCGCTGGCATGGTGGTGCTGGCGCGGGACCGCGAGCCAGTTCAGCGCGAATGCCGGACCGAACTCGGGCGCGTAGCGAGCCAGGTCATCGGCGGCAAAGCCCAGCTTGGCGCGCGCGGTGGGGTAGTAGGGGTGGTCGAGGAAACCCGCGACGCGATCGTAGTGCAGCATGCGCTGGTTCCAGGCCCGCAGCGCATGGCCAGCAGTGCGGTCAGCCTGCGCGAACCAGCGTGCGCGCTCGGCCATCGAGACGGTCCGATGCCTGGCTGCGGCACGGCACTCGTCGACGTAGGCGGTGAACAGGCGCGCATCTGCCTCGGGCAGGCCGCCGGCGAACGCGGCCAGGATGGACTCGACCTGATGCAGCGCGGAGAACGCGCCGTCGGCTTCGTGCAGCACGGGCAGGCGGGTCAGGCGCCAGTCCTGCATATAGCGCGTCGGAGTGACCGGGATCCACAGCGTGCCGGCGCCAAGACGCGGGACGCGCAGCCACTGCTGGCCAGCATCGAAACCATGCGCGGCCCCCGGTACCGCGTCCGCGCCGTACAACTCGCCGCGGCTGGCGCAGCCGCGCACGTCCTCGCGCAGCAAGGTGTCGACGACGCGCACGCAGATGTAGTCGACATCGGCGTCGGCAGCAGTGGCGGACCGGGACGGCTGCTTGGGAATGCGGGCGCTCATTGCGCGATCTCCCAGGCCAGCTTGCTGCTGGCCAGTTCGACCGCGGCGGCCAGACCCGCGCTGTCGGGGCCGCTGCCGCGCAGCACGCCAAGGTAATCCTTGTTGGAGTTGGTCAGCTGGATCGCGTCGCCGACCTTGCGCAGCGGCTGGTAGGTCAGGCGAACGCCTTCGCCTTCATGCTGGCTGTGGGCGGGCGCGTGCCGCAGCGTGCCTTCCGCCTGCGCGGTGAAATAGCGGATCCACGCCGCCCGCTTCGGCACCTCGAGCGCCGGCAGCGCCTCGCCCAGGTGCAGGCGCAGGACCTGCTCGAACAGCGGGAACTGCAGGGTGTCGCACAGCAGGAACTCGCGGTAGTCGCCGATGCTGCGGTAGTTGATCTCGATAAGCCGCGGGCCCTTCGCGGTCAGCACGTATTCGGTATGGCAGGCGCCGAAGCCGATGCCGAAGCGGCGGATGGTGTCGAGCACCTCGGCTTCGACCGAGGCCGGCAGGCCGGTGCCCCATACCGCTTCCAGCTCAACGAAGTACGGCGGCGGCGACAGCGTCACGCGGAAGCCGCCCAGCGCGCGCAGTTCCTTGCCATCGCCCAGCGTTTCCAGCGTATACAGCGGGCCCTCCAGGTATTCTTCGAGCAGCAATACCTGGCCCGGGTGCCGCGCCCAGATCGCACCGCAATGCTCGGCCAGCTCCGCGTGGCTGCGCGCCAGGCTGACCTGCTGGCTGGCCACGCCTTCGCGCGGCTTGACGATGCACGGCATCGGCACATCGGCCAGCGCGGCCAGGCCGGCGCTGTCGCAAACGACCGCGTGCCACAGCGTGTCGATGCCCGACTCTTGCAGGCGCCGCCGCATCTCGGCCTTGTTCTTGGCGGCGTAGGCGGTGCGCCAGTCCTTGCCCGGCAGGCCAAAGTAGGCCGCGGCGATCGCCGTGGCCGCCTGCAGGTGGTCGCTATTCGAAAAGACGGCCGCGGGCTTGCCGCCGCGGCGCGTGATGGCATCGATCACCGCCAGCGGGTTGAAGACATCGCACGGGACGATGTCGTCCGGGTAGGCGGACAGGCCGGTGCCGGCAAAGTGTGCGCGATGGGCATCGGCACAATCCGTCAATAAGACGACGGAGCGCCCGAGCGCGCGCGCTGCCGGCAGGAATCCTTCGTTGACGGCAGGGGTCGCTACGTGTGCGAGTACGAAAATCTCTTGCATGAGTCGGGCCTCAGGTGAATGTGCGGGGGAGCGCAATGAGCAGTGCCGGGGATACGAAGCAGCCGAATCATGCTAATGCGACTCATTCTCATGCTCAACGCGACGGATGCCGGTAAGCGGCATTTGCCATGGCCACCCGGGCCGTTTGTTCCGTATCCGCGTGCCATCCACAGCACATCATCCACGCCCGGGACATATGTCCGGTAGCCACTTTGTGCCAGCCGAGCCACTTGTGAAGGCGATTTTGGCGCTACGGGTCTTGGCCTGTTATTGAGAATCAGTTACATTACGCGTCCGCCGTGATGCTCGTTTTTTCCCAGCCGGCTTGTCATGGCTGGCCCGAGACCGAACGCCTATGCCCCCAAAGTTCCTGCTCATGCTTGCCGTCTTCCCGCTTTATCAGGCATGGGACCTGTACCAGCTTGTCAGCAGCGGGCCGTCGTTCCATTTCTATGCCGAAACCGCGGCGACGATTGCGTTCCTGGCGATCCTCGGCATCGTGATCGGCGAGCGACGACGCGCCTTGCACGCGTTCGAAACGCTCAAGCATTCGGCCGATGCCGCAGTGCGCGCCGCGGCCGAACGCGACGCGGCCGCACAACGCTCCACGCGCGACTTTCTGCAGTCGATGCAGGAGCAGTTCGAGCGCTGGGGTCTGACTCCGGCCGAAAGGGATGTCGCGTTATTGCTGGTGAAGGGCTTGTCTCTGGAGGAAATCGCCGGCGTGCGCGAGACCGGGGCGAAGACCGTGCGGCAGCACGCCGCCAATCTTTATGCCAAGGCCAAGGTGAACGGGCGCCATCAGTTGGCGGCGTTCTTCTTCGAAGACCTGTTGGCGCCGCGTCCCGGTAGTGGATCGTAGGGCGGTCATGCCGGCGCGTCGGGCCTGGCCAAGCCGTGCCTAGACCGCGGCCAGCAAGTCGTCCGTATGCACCATCAGTTCACGGACCTGCCGCAGCGTCGCGTACTGGTTCAGCACGGCACGCCAGCCGGGCACTTCCAGCATGGCATGCCAGACCGGCTCGAGCGCGCGCGCGTCCGCAGGCGGTGTCGCCGTCAGCGCGGCGGCGAAATCGAGCGTCGGCGTTGCCGACAGCAATTGCATGCGGCTCGCGGCACTGAGCAGGCGTGGTGTCGGCTCGGCAGGGGCGTCGCAGCAATAGAGCACCGTGCGGGACAGTGCCGCGGCTGCCGAGGGCAGGGCGCACAGCGCGGCGCCACGCAGCGGCATCGTGCCTTGCCGGGTCGCAAACGGATAAACGACGTCCTTGTCCGCATGCGCAAGCAGTCGCAAGCCGCGCAGCAGCCGCGGAAAATCCGTGGTCGCAGCATCGACGGAAGCCTTGACCTCGACCAGCAGGCACACGTCCCATGCTTCAGTGCCGACAACCGCGTCGCCTGCCGCGGCAGATTGCCTGAGCAGCACGACATCCCATTCGGTTTTGGCGTGCTTATGTGTGGCCGGGATCGCCGCCGGTACGCGCATCGACGTCACCACACGGTAGGGTGCCGATGCACCCGCCGCGGCGTTAAGCCGCTGCGCCAACGCCTCGAGCGCCTGCGCGGCCAGCGCCTCCGCGGCATCGCCACGCTGCCGTGACGACAGTCCCTGCGCAACGGCGGAAGCGCTGCCCGAGCGCGGACCGTAGCGGTCCCACAGGGCCCGGTATTGCGCGACTAGCGGGTCCGATGCCAGCGCATCCAGACGCCGCAGACGTGTCAGGGCCGGGTGTTCCAGCAGCTGGGCCAGGGCGCGCGCTGTCGGTGTTTCGCTCACCGACGCAGGCGTCAGGGGCGTCTCCAGCAGCCGCTGAACGGCCTCTTGCAGATCGTCCCAGGCTGCAGCGCCCGCATATGTGTGCAACCGGGCAAGCGCCTCGCGCTGCGGGCCGGGGCCGAGGCGTTGCTGCTTGCCGGGATGCGCGACCGCGTTGACGGCGGCGTGGATGGCGCGGCGGTCCTGGTCCGCACGTGCGGACAGCGACGCGTATTCCCGCACCGGCGCCGCCCGATGCCGCAGGACCATCGCCTGGAACACCGGATCGCCACCATCCGCGCGCATCGCGTCGAGCACCATGCGCGCGAGCGCGCCGGTGAAGCGGTCTTTCAAGGCGGCATCCGGCGTCTCGCCGCGCGCGAGCGCGGCGCGAGCTTGTTCGATCACGAGTGCGAGCGTGCTTGCTGGATTGGGATCCGCGGCCGGCGTGCGAGCGTCGTCGAGTTCCGGCAGGCGATAGCGGCGTGGAACGGCGCGCAGTGTCGCGTCAAGCAACGGGTGTGGTGGCAGATGGGACTTGTCCATGTCCGGGCTTATCGCACGAATCAGGCTTCAAGTCTCGGTAATTCGGGGTGGGTTGTACATGGGGGCGATGGCTGACTTGAATCTGCACGATTTGACATAATAACTGTTATGCGCCTTTTTGACATGACAGTGTCACGGCCAAATAGACATGTCGTACCTCCTTGCCCGGGCCGTCATGCTGGCGGCAGTCGCTGGCGCATCAGTTATAGCGCCGTGTAGCTACCTCGGCCGAAGCATGGCTGTGCTTGTTCAAAGGCTCTGACTCTACGTCTCAGCGTCTGGCCGCGTGAGTTGCAGGGTCACTGCGCCGTCGTCGATGGTCTGGTCATCTGGTGCAGGCGGTGGAATGCGAGTAGTCAGGTAAAAGCTCAGCGCCGTACCATGTTCGCAACCATTTAGCCCTGCTGATGAAAGGAGCTCACATGGATTACACAACCTTAGTGCGGATACATGCATCGCTTCTGTTCGCCTCGCTTGCCGCCCTGCTTGCCGCCGAAGTCTTGATCGCAGGCGTGCGCACGGACCGCAGTGCCCTGGCCAGGGTAGTCCTGGTCGCGAATCGGACCAGCCACATGCTTGCCGGCGTCGGCTTGCTTGCCGGCTTGGCATTGGTCATTACCGGGCCATGGCCGCTGCTAACCCCTTGGCTGCTATTGTCGCTCGCCCTCATCGGGTTGTGGGCCATGGTGGCGCGTACCTGGGTCAGGCCTTGGATGCTGGCGCTTGAGGGCGCCATAGGGGCTGGCGACGGAGTGGCCGCGCTATCGCGCGACAAGCGCGCACTTCTGGGGCGCGTCGCCTTCCTTGCCCTGTATGTCTCAATCATGGCGGTCATGTTCAAGAAGCCATATATTCCGTCACCGTTCTAAGGCAGGGCGCGAAAATGGGCTAGCTCCTCGCGGTCCATGCAGGTATCTGCGTCGCTCACCTTGGCGCGCAAGAAATCCAGCAAAGTCCTCACTCGCACGGGCAATTGCCGACGGCTTGCGTAGCATGCGTGGTGTCCCCGGTGCGATGCAAGATAGTCGGCAAGCACGGGTCGCAAGCGGCCGGCCCGGATGTGTTCCTTCAGCTGGTAGGCCCCTACCTGCACCAGGCCTTGCCCTGCGATGGCCAGTTCAACTGCCGATGCCACGTCGTTCACGGTGACGCGGCTCTCGATCGGGCGAATGAGCATCTCGCCCGCTTTCTCGAATTCCCAGGCGAACAGGCGACCCGTGGTAGTGGATCGAAATCCGATGCAATCATGTCCGGCAAGATCGTCCGGCGAGGTCGGCACGCCACGGCGCGCGAAATAGGCTGGAGATCCGCACACCAGGATCTGCATGTTCGCCAGCTTCCTGGAGATGATGTCCTGATCGCCCAACGCGCCGTTACGGATGGCGATATCGATTTGTTCGGAGACCAGGTCCGCATGCCTGTCTTCCAGGATCAGGTCGATCTTGATGTCGGGATAGGCATGGAGGAAGTCTGAAATCACGGGAAGTATGACATGCCGTCCGAATCCGACGGTGGCGCTCACTTTGACCGTTCCGTAAGGCCCAGTGCGGTACTTGTCCAGTTCGTCAGCCGCCGCATTGATCCCTTCCATCAGCGGGCGGATCTTGTCCAGATACACCCGGCCTTCGTCGGTCAGACTGACACTGCGGGTGTCACGATGAAACAGGCGTACGTCGAGCGAGGTCTCGAGCCTTTGTATGCTCTTGCTGACAGCTGCCCGTGACAAGCCAAGTTCGCGCGCCGCCGTGGCGAAATTCAACACAGTTGCGACCTTGACGAAGGCCACGATGGCAGAAAGATTATTCATCAAACTCGTCCTCGAAACCGTCAACTTCCTGTCACCGCGGCGTTTCCCTTCCGCCAGCTGTTCAGGAAATTTGAGCTGCGCAATTATGCCTACGTTTTCTACAGGAGGCTTGTCGTGGCTTTATTGTTCAAATCCGCCATCGCGTATGCGGCGCAAAATGTCGCGATACGCGCCATGTTGCTCCCGCTCGGTGCCATGCTGATCTATCCATCCCTCCTTAGCGCGGCGCATGCGGCGTTCGTCGGCGGCGATCTGGCGATCGGCAGCGCCTGGCTGCTGCTTGCATTCCTGGCGCCGCTGTCCGGCTTGGGAGTCGCGTACTTTCTCCGGCAGTCGGACGAAGGGAGCAACGAAGGCCTTGCCCGGATCGCGAGCTGGGCGGTGGTCGTCCCTCCCGCCTATACCTTGGTGGGCGTAGTGCTCTACCTTGCGAAGATCACAATATCCGACCAGGTCGTCTGGCTGGGTCTGTGCGCAGCCGCGACCTGCCTCGCTGTTCTGCTGGCCTACGCCAGACGCGATGACCGGGCAGGAATGACGGCGCCCAAGCGGCACATGCGGCTGCGCACAGCACACGGCATCGTCGCGCTCGCGCTTCTCTGCCTGTTCCTTGGCCCCCATCTCTTCAACCATTCCCTGGGCATCCTGGGCGAGGGGCTGCACAGGGAAGTGATGCTTGTACTTCGTTCAGCGTATCGCCACGACCTGGTGGAGCCGGTTATCGTCGCCGGCTTTCTGTTCCAAGTGCTGAGTGGCCTCGTGCTGCTGCGCACTGCCGGGCGCCCAGGGCGCGGGCTGCTCGATTCCCTGCAACGCGCATCAGGCCTCTACTTGACGGTGTACATCCTGACCCATATGAATTCGGTGTTCACCCTGGCCCGCCATTTCGGCATCGAGACAGATTATGCCTGGGCCACCTCGGTCCCCAGGGGATTGCTGATGGATGGCTGGGACATTCGCCTGGTGCCGCACTACAGTCTTGCGGTGCTGGCCCTCTTGGTCCATCTGGCCTGCGGGCTGCGCATTGTACTGCGCGCCCACGGCATGGCGGAGGCAAGGCTTGCACGGGTCACCTGGGGCCTGATCGCTGGCGCTATAACAGTCGCCACCTTGATCAGTGCAGGCATGCTCGGGCTGCGGATCTAGCGCAGTGCCGGTATGCGGTCGACCCGTACTACACCTGTCGCGACCAGGCCCAGAAAATTCGCCTCGCAGGCGCGGGCGCGCGCGACGGTCGACGCCTTGATAGAAGCGACCTCGCGCATTTTGGCCAGTGACGGCCAGGCCAGGGCGAGCACGAATCATATTGCCGACGCGGCCGGCGTGAGCATAGGCTCGCTCTACCAATATTATCCGTGTAAGGAGGCCTTGTTCGCGGCGGTGATTGATCGTCATTATCGCAACCTCGTGCTGCGGTTCCGGGTGGCGCTGGCCGAGCTCGCAGTTGCAGCAGGAGTTCAGTCGCTGTCAAGACTCGTGGAAATCGCCAGTGAAGCGCAGCGTGCACACCCCGCGCAGCATCGTCTCCCACCGGGCAATGACGATGCCATGGCGGCGTGCTGGTGCGAGATTCATGCGCTATTGCGGGGCTTCCTGGGGGAAATGACGATGACCGGCGTCGTGGACGATACCGTTCGGCATGTGCTGGAATCTCTGACGCGGGAGATGGAAATGAAAATAGAGGGTCGAAAGCTAGCTGCATCGCGATAAACGTTGCGATCGCGGTAGAGGATTTGCGATCGCGGTAGCGGATTCGAGCCTCCGGCCCTACGATGAAGATAGTAATAGGCCGGGGGCGGCTGTGAGCAGTTACACAGCCGGCCGGCGCTACCCCTGCACCGACCCCGCCCGCAAGTCCGTCATGATTTGCTCCGCAAGGAAATCGCAAGGCGGCCGCTTCGACTTCGCGCTGCGGGCGAGGATCAGCTCGAGCGGCGGCAGGTCGGGCAAGCCATGGGCGTGGCCGAGGACGGTCAGTTGCGCCGGGAATGCGCAGCGGGCCAGCGCGGCGACGGCCAGGCCCGCCTCGACCATGCTGAGCAAGCCCAGCAGGCTCGGGCTCTCGTACGAGGTTCGATGGGCGATGCGCGCGCGGTCGAGGCTGCGTATCGCATTCTCGCGCGCCACGCTGCCCGGCATGAACACGGCGATGGGCAGCGGCCGGTCCTCCCACACTTGCGGCCCGTTGCTCATGGCGGCCCATGCCATCGGCTCATGGCGGATAAAGTCGCCGGACAGGCCCTTCACGCGCGTGCCGCAGACCAGGTCGACGGTGCCGTCCTTGACCAGCGGCGCGAGCGCGCTGCTCGGCAGGCCGACGACCTGGATCTCCACCTTCGGGTACGTGGTCGAGAACTTCTTCAGCACAGAAGGCAGCAGCGACGACGCGTAATCGTCGGGCACGCCGATCGCCACCTTGCCCGTCACCTCAGGCCGTACCACCGCCGCCCAGGCCTCGTCGCGCAGCGCCAGCATGCGCCGGGCGAAGCCCAGCAGCACTTCGCCCTCGTGCGTCGGCACGATGCTGCGCGGCCGCCGCACGAACAGCGGACGGCCCAGCGCTTCCTCGAGTGCCTTGATTTGCATGCTGACCGCGGATTGCGAACGGTTCACCGCTTCCGCGGCCCGCGTCATGTTGCCGGTCTCGGCCACAGCAATCACCGTGGCCAGGACATCGTGGTCGAGCGTCTTCATGGCTATCAGCAAAACTGGATGTAACGATCAATATTATGCGTTTTTCTTGTTGAAAACGGCGTGCGATATTGGGCAACAGCAAACAAGATTCCGCCCTCCGAGAATGGACAACCCGGCCGCTCCCCTACTCGTCGACCACCCGCTACGCGCCTCCCTGGTCGCGGAATTGCACGCCCGGCCCTTTCTCCGGCTCAGCGGCAGCGTGTCACTGACCCACTACGCCATCTACTCGGACGAGGATGCCGCGATCCACGAATACCTGGTACGCAGCCTGTGCGAACAGACCGGCATGGCGCTGCCCGCGGACGGGGTCACGCACTACGCCGTGCAATCCCGGTTCGGCTGGCACCTGAAATGGGAGCGCCACACCGAGTTCTCCACCTTCACCTTCGTCAGTCCGCGCGACGATACCGACTACTTCAACGACCTCGCCATCGATGGTGTTCCGGCAGACTGGCTGAGCCTGCTGGCGGGCAAGCGCTTCCATGCGGTGCGGATGGAATTGCTGTCGGGACAGGCCGCGGCGGCCGCCAGCGCGAACCTGCGTGACTGGCTCGATGGGCCGGTTCTGGTCGGCAGCAACGTGCTGGGCGGCGGCAAGGTCTATTGCGACTGGAACGTACGCGCCGACGGCTATATGCGCATGCTGGCGATCGACGAGGGCTTCCGCGAGGAACAGGGCGGCAGGCTGCTGCAGCGGCTCTACGAGATCGAGACCTATCGCATGATGGCATTGCTGGCGTTGCCGGTCGCTCGCGGCCTGGCGCGCGAGCTGGACGACATCCACGCATCGCTGCAGGAACTGATGCGGGCCATGGACGCACGCCGCGCCGGCGACGATGATGCCGGATTGCTGGATCGGCTGACCGAACTGGCCGTGCGCGTGGAATCGCTGTCCGGGCACAGCGGGCGCTTCAGCGCATCGCGCGCCTATGAGCGCATCGTGCTGGCGCGCATCCTCGAGTTGCGGGAACAGCGCATCGAAGGCATGCCCACCATCTCCGAATTCATGGAGCGGCGTTTCGGTCCCGCCATGGAGACGTGCCGCAGCGTCTGGTCGCGCCACGAACAGATCGCGGCACGGGTCGCGCGCGCGGTCGACCTGCTCCGCACGCGTGTCAACCTGGCGCAGGAGCGCGATGTCACCAGGCTGCTGGCGGGGCTGGAACGTACCGCGCGCAACCAGCTGCATCTGCAGCACGCCGTCGAGGGGCTGTCCGTTGCCGCGATCTCCTATTACGTGCTGTCCATCGCGGCAGCGGGACTGAAGGCGTTGCATGTCGTCAGGCTGCCCGTGGATCCCGAACTGGCCGAAGGCCTGTTGATCCTTCCGGTGGTGCTGATCGTGTTCGGCGTCATCAAGCGCAGCCGGACCCAGAAATCCCTTGATGGCGCTGTCCACGCAGGCCAAGCCTGAACAGTCGTCGACCTGAAGTGCTTACCATCGAGAAAAGCCCATGAACGCCATCACGAGCATTGACCCGTCTCTTGCATCTTTGCTTCGAGCTGTCCGACAGGCGCCGCAGCCTGGCTCGCATCGGGTGATCCGGACCGGCAAGGAAAAGACCCCCACGGAAGTGCTGACCGACAACTCGAACGACCGGCCGGATGTCGCAACGATCGCGGTGCTGGGCTACAACTGAAGCAGAAATGTCCACTTGGATCCCGGGCGGGTACCCTACTTCAAAACCCGCCCGGACAGTTCCGTTCCCTGCTCCCATCCGCGCAGCCATCCTGCCAGGTGCTACCATCGGCGGCATGCCGCACGCAACGACGGCCAGCCAATGGCCCGTCGCCGCGGCGCTCGCATAGTGCGATGCCACCGAATATTCCATGGAACTGCGTCAACTCCGCTATTTCGCCAAGGTTTGCGAACTTGGCAGCTTCGGCAAGGCAGCGCTCGAACTGGAGCTCGCCACCTCCGCGCTCAGCCAGCAGATCAGCCGGCTGGAGCGCGAACTGTCCACGCGCCTGCTGCAGCGCCAGTCTACGGGCGTGGTGCCGACCGATGCGGGGCTTGCCTTCCTGCGGCAGGCCCAGCTGACGCTGCGCCACGCCGACGATGCGGTACGCGCCGCCCAGCAGGCGCGGCTGTCCGGCCATGTCAGCATCGGCCTGGCTTCGACTACCGCCGCGGTGCTGGGCGTGCCGCTGCTGCGTGCCATGGCTGCGCGCTATCCCGACGTGCGGGTGCACGTGGTCGAGGCGCTGTCCGGTCATCTGACCGAGATGCTCAATGCGCGCCGGCTGGACCTGGCCATCGTATTCCGCACCGAGACCGCGCGCCGCTGGAGCGTGACGCCGCTGCTCGACGAGAAGCTTTATGTGCTAGGGGCTTCGGGCCTGCCTGGCTTGCCGAAGGGCAAGCGCGCCCGGCTCGCCCAGTTGGGGGAACTGCCGCTGATCCTGCCCAGTGCGAGCCACGGTTTGCGGGCCCTGCTCGATGCAGCCTTTGCGCGGGTGCGTATGGCGCCGAACGTGGTGGCGGAGATCGACGGCCTGTCGCTGCTGATGGATGCGGTGCGCGCGGGCTTTGGCGCCACCATCCAGCCGGGCGCGGCGACCGCCCGCCTCAATGACCCGACGCTGGTCCGGTCGCTGGTGGTCGATGCCCAGGTCGGGCGGCACAACCTGCTGGCGAGCCTTTCCGATGATGAGCTGTCGCCTGCGGCACTGGCGGCGCGGGTGGTGCTGGCCGATACCGCGCGCAGCCTGGTGCGCGACGGCGCGTGGTTCGGCGCCACGCTGCACAGGGATTGAGACCGGGACGGCGGCGCTGCCGCCCGGTCTGACCGTCGGCCTCAATCGACCGTGATCTTCCGCTCCCTGACGATCGCGCTCCACTTGGCGCTCTCCTTCTTCATGAACGCAAGCAGTTCCGGCCGCGTGGTCGGCTGCGGCGTCAGGCCATGCTTGTTCAGCGCATCCTTCACCGCGGCATCGTTCAGCACCTTGACGATCTCCTGGTTCCAGCGATCGAGGACCGGGGCCGGCGTCTTGCCCGGGGCCACGAAGGCATACCAGTTCAGCGCCTCGAAGCCGGGGTAGCCGGATTCCGCCACGGTGGGTACGTTGGGCAGGTACGCCGGGCGCACCGGACCGGTGGTAGCCAGCGGCACCAGCTTGCCGGCCTCGACCTGCGGCATCGCGGTCGGCGGTGCCGCGAAGTAGGAGGTCACACGCTGGCCAAGCAGGTCCTGCAGTGCCGGCGCCCCGCCCTTGTAGGGAATGTGGACCATCTCGATGCCGGCACGCTGGTTGAACATTTCACCGGCAAGATGCGAGGCGGAGCCGGCACCGGTCGACGCGTAGTCCACGGTCCCTGGCTTTTTCTTCGCCAGCGCGACCAGCTCGGCCAGGTTGTTCACGCCGGCGCCCTTGTGCACCACCAGCATATTGGGAAAGTTCACGCCGCCCGAGACCGGGGCCAGGTCCCTGAACGGATCGTAGGGCAGCTTCATCAGGTGTGGCGCGATGGTCAGCGGCCCGATCGAGCCGAACAGCAGCATGCTGCCGTCCGCGGGACCGCGGGCCACCAGTTGGTGTGCAATATTGCCGCCGGCGCCGCCGCGGTTGTCGACGACGACCGGCTGGCCGAGGTTGTCCGCCAGTTTCTTCGCAATCAGCCGCGCAGCCGCATCGGCTGCGCCGCCCGCGGCGAAGCCTACCACCAGCGTGACCGGCTTGCCGCCGGCAATGGGTTGCGCTTGCGCAAGGCCCGATGAGAAGGAAAAGCACAGCGCGGTCAGCAAGGTGGCGCGCAGCATCAGTCGACGGTCCATTGAATCGGTCTCCGTATTGTCGTTCTGTAAAAGGTCTATCTGGAAAGGCGTGGGGATTGGCCAAGCCTCGGCCGCTCAGTCCGCGCCGAGCCCGACCGGGTTCGGCCGGCGCTTTTCGACTGCATGGCGCAGCAGCGCGGCACTGCGG
This sequence comes from Cupriavidus nantongensis, assembly GCF_001598055.1. Taxonomy (NCBI): domain Bacteria; kingdom Pseudomonadati; phylum Pseudomonadota; class Betaproteobacteria; order Burkholderiales; family Burkholderiaceae; genus Cupriavidus; species Cupriavidus nantongensis. Next base: position 1,127,968 of record NZ_CP014845.1, read on the forward strand.
AACACACCGTGCGCAAACTTGCCGTAGGGCATGGTGGCGAACAACGCCATCACCGCGCCCAGGTGCAGGCACAAGAGCATCGCCATAGCCGGCGTGCCGCGTCCCAGCCACAGCGCCAGGCCGCTGGTGGCGGTCAGGAACAGCAAGGCGATGAAGCCCAGGTCCATCGGCCGCTGGCCTTGCGCCAGGTGCAGGCGGTGGCGTTGCAGGTTGAGCCAGCCGAGCCCTGCGGTGCCGATCGCGAGACTGGCGCCGCCAAGGGCACCGAGCACCTTGGGCAGGCTCGGCAGTTCGTATGGCGCTTGCCAGCCGAAGACATAGTGATAGATCGTCGCCGCGGCGGTGGCGGCAAAGCACAGCGCGAAGCCATAGAACGTCAGGTGGTGGAAACGCCGGCGCGACAGCGTGAAGGCGTCGTCGGCATTGTTGCAGCCGGCCCCGTGGCCGCCATCGAGGTATTTCAGCTGCAGCACGGCGGCCCCCGCCTCTGCCGCGGCCGGCGCGCTCACTGGCGCACCGCTGGTTGCAGGGGTGACTTCGCGCCAGAACCTGCGCACGCCCATCGCCAGCGCAAGCACGACGAAGCCGAACACCGGCGCAAACATCGACACCAGCAGGTTATGCGGGAACAGCGCGTAGAAATTGCCGCTGGCAGGACCGCCCCACAACGTACCGTTGAGCGCCACGGCCAGCAGCAGGAACAGGGTCAGCGCAAGCGCCAGGGCCAGCGACACGACCAGGCCATTGCGCCGGTACAGCTTGCCCAGCACTGGCGGCCAGGCATAGTCCTGGTAGGTCTGGCCACGGAGTTCCGCCATCGCCACCGGGATGTTGACGCCGAACTCGTGCGGCGGCGCGTACTGGCAGGCATGCAAGCATGCGCCGCAGTTGTGGCACAGGTTAGCCATATAGTGCACGTCGGCGCGGCCGAACTCGAGCCGCCGTGTCATCGCGGGGAACACCGCGCAGAAGCCTTCGCAATAGCGGCAGGCATTGCAGATCTGCAGGATGCGCGCGACTTCGCCTTCGGCAGCCGTCAGCGGCAGTACGGGGTGGATCGGAATCACGCGCCGGTCAGCGCCGCCCACGCCTTGGGCGTCGGCACGAGCCTGATCGACCAGTTCAGCCAGCGATGGCATCGGACTGCTCCATTTCGAAATCGGGATGTCGGAAGCCGCAGGCACGCGCGGCGCCCACGCCGGCGATGCGGCCGAAGGCCGTGCCGATCGCCATGCCGACGCCGGCGGTATAGCCTTTGCCAAGCACGTTGCCGGCCATCATCTCGCCGGCGACGAACAGGTTCGGGCTGGGCCTGCCATCAAAGTGGACCTGAGCGCTCTCGTTGACCTTGAGGCCCAGGTAAGTGAAGGTCACGCCGGGACGCAGCGCGTAGCCGATGTAGGGCGGCGTGTCGAGCGGCCGCGCCCAGTGCGTCTTGGCCGGGGTAAGGCCCGCCGTGGCGCAGTCGTCCAGCACCGTGTGGTCGAAGGTGCCGGGCCGGCAGGCGGCGTTGAAGGCTTCGACGGTCCGCACGAAGCTGGCTTCCGGCACGCCGAGCTTGCGCGCCAGTTCGCCGAGCGTGTTGGCGCTGGTGCCAGGAAACACCGGCGGCATGAAGCGGCCGATGGCCTTCTGGTCGATGATCGAGTAACCGATCTGCCCCGGCTGTTGCGCGACCAGCCGTCCCCAGATGGCGTAGCGCTTGGGCCAGAAGTCCTCGCCCTCGTCGTAGAAGCGTTCGCCGTCGCGATTGACTACCACGCCGAGCGAGACGCAATCGATGCGCGTGCAGATGCCGCCGTCATAAAGCGGCGCGCGCGCGTCGATCGCCACCATATGCGCCTGGGTCGGGTCGCCGATCGCATCGGCGCCGGCGTCGATCATATGGCGCAGCAGCACGCCCTGGTTGAAGCGCGTGCCGCGGATCAGGAAGTTGTCCGACGGCCACTCGCCACGTTCGTTCTGGCCCCACGCTTCGCGCAGCCAGTCCCGGTTCGACTCGAAGCCGCCGGCGGCCAGCACGCAGGTGCTGGCCTCGATGCGCTCGCCGGCAGCGGTCACGGCAGCGACGAAACGGTCGCCGTCGCGCTCGATGGCAACCACCGGGGTGTCGTAGCGGATCTCGACACCCAGTGCCCCGGCACTGCGGAAATAGGCGTTGACGAGCGCCTTGCCGCCGCCCATGAAGAACGCATTGGTGCGCGCCACATGAAGCGCTCCGGACAGCGGCGGCTGGAAATGCACGCCGTGCCGGCGCATCCAGCCCCGGCAGCGCGACGATGCACGGATCGTCATGCGCGCCAGCCGTTCGTTGGTGATGCCACCCGTCACCTTCAGCAGGTCCTGCCAGTACTCCTCTTCCGGGTAGGCGTCGACCAGCACATCCTGCGGCGCATCATGCATGCAGCGCAAGTTGCGGGTGTGCTGCGAATTGCCGCCGCGCCATGCGCGCGGCGACCCCTCCAGCAGCAGCACCGAGGCACCCGCCTCGCGCGCCATCAACGCGGCGCACAGCGCGGCATTGCCGCCGCCGATCACCAGCACATCTTTCATGGGGGAATCTCCTTGTGGGCTCGACTGTAAGCAGGGCCCGACGGAGACGAAAGATGGTGGTGATTAAGGCGTGTTCAGTTTTTGTGAAGGGTGTCAGCCTGCTCCTTCACGCTCACGACAGACGCCCCCATCCAGCTTGTTCGCAGGTACAGCAAAGCCGCGTTGCCTTGATCCCCATAATTTCCGTGCCCGACGGCGCCATACCGGCCGACGGAAAAGACTTCGTCCTTCATCGGCCCTGTCAGCACCTTGTATTGAACGTAGGTCCTGGCAGGCGTCCGATGCGCCGCAGGCTGGATGGTCGTGTTCCAACGCTGCGCGGTCACCGCCAAGGGCGTGCCATACGCCGCGTTGTAGAGGTTCATGACGGTAGCTCCTTCGAATGCCACCAGCATCAGGGCGCAGGGAAACAGGGAGTACAAAAGACCGCTGCCAGCATCGCTGATCTGTGGGCCGATGGGGCGGATCAGCGCGGCCAACAGCGTTTGGGCCATGATGAAGATGAACAGCCCCGCAAAAACCAGTGGAAAACGCAGCAACCACCAGCGCAGGCTCTGATTTCCCCCCAAGGGATACGGGTCGACTTCGCCCAGGACCATCACCATGGCTGTCGTGATGCTAACGATAATCCCGATCGCTATGCCGGCCTTGAAGGCGCTACTCCGGCCTGGGTTGGCCGAGGCCGATGCCACGGTGCTGTCTGATGATTCGATAACCGGCTGCATCCTCGCTCCATACTGAACGTCTCCCTGGCCATCGCCCTTCATGCGGGGCACATCCGCGCCTGCTGGTGGCCGCGCACTGCTATGGAAATGGCTTGCGACATTGTAATGGCGAGGCGCATCCCGAAAGCCCAACGCCAACAGCGGGGACGGTCGAACCGTACCCCGCTGCCCTGCTCCGCACGCACTACCCTCAGGGCTTGACCGCGATCGCCCCAATCTCCACGGCAACATCGCGCGGCAAACGCGCGACCTGCACCGTCGCCCGTGCCGGCGCAACGCCGGTGAAGTAGGTCCCGTAGACCTCGTTCATCTTGGCGAAGTCGTTCAGGTCCTTCATGTAGACCGTGGTGGAAACCACGTCGGCCATGGTCATGCCGTCGGCCGCCAGAACCGCCTTGAGGTTGTCGAGCACCAGCCGGGTCTGGGCTTCGATGGGGGCATCCTTGAGCAGTTCTCCGGTCTTCGGGTGGATCGGGATCTGGCCGGCAAGATACAGCACGTTGCCGGCGCGGATGGCCTGGGAGTACGGGCCGATGGCCTTGGGGGCGTCGGTCGACGAGACCGCGCGCAGCGTGCCGCCGTGCTGGGCGCAGGCCGACAGCGATGCCGCGCCGCACAGCGCCGCGGCCATCAGAGCGATAGATCGTTTCATGGGCTTGACTCTTGTCGTGTTGGAACGGAACCGGTTAGGCCATGGCACCGGACAGGGTCCACATCGAATCGACCAGCCGGTCGATGTCGTTCGCGTCGTGCCACAGGTGCGTGGAGATGCGGATGCCGTAGTGCTGGGCCGGCGCGCCGATGACCTCGAAGTTCACCGAGCGGATCACGAAGCCCGGGGCAAAGTCGCTCAGCATGCGGTTGACGAACATCGTGGCCTTTTGCTGGTTCATGACATCGTTGCGGTTGCGGAACGGGTTGAAGCAGGTCAGCGCGGACAGCAGCTTCGGATCGTCCTTGGGCGAGTACAGCGACTCGACGCCCCAGCGTTCGACGATTTTCTCCTTCAGGTACGATGACAGCGTCAGGTCGTAGGTCTCGATCTTCTTCCTGCCGATGGTGTCCCACATTTCGCAGGCGCGCGCCAGTGCGCGGAACATCGGCACGTGCAGGCTGCCGCAGGACGTGACCGTGGCGGCGATGTCATAGGCACCGCGCGGCTGCCTGACGTAGGAGCTGGTATGGATCGGATACCACTCCGGCAGCGGCAGCGGGTTGGACGGGCGCATCTTGTTGCGGATCACCAGGATGCCGGTGGAGCCCGGGCCGCACTGCCACTTGTGGCCGGCGCCGGACATGAAGTCCATGCCGAGCGCACCGTAGTCGTACGCCATCATGCCAGGCAGGTGGGCACCGTCGACGATGCTGATCAGGCTGTGGGTCTTCACCACCTGCATCAGGTCGGCGATCGGCAGCATGGTGCCGGTCTTGTAGGTGGGCGACGACCACATCATCGCGCGCACCCGCTTGCCCTGCCCTTTCAGCGCGCGGATGCGCTCGTCGAACAGCTGGACATAGGTGCTGGCGGTCTGGTTGTTGCCGACCGGCAGCGCGATGGTCGAGACCTCGATGCCGTAGCGGTCGACCGCGATATTGAGCGGGGTCAGGCCGCCGCCGTGTTCGTGGTTGGTGGTGACCACCACATCGCCCGGCTCCCACTTGATGCCGAGGATCGCATGGCACATGCCCGACGAGGTATTGCCGGAGAATGCCACCTCATCGCCGTCGACGCCGAAGCCCTTGGCCACGGCTGCGCGCAGGTCGGCCAGGTTGCCGTAGCCGCTCGATGAATCGGCGGCCTTGGCCAGGTTCTCCTGGCTGAAGACATCGAGCACCACCTTGGGCATCGAGCCGCCGGTGCCGATGTTCATGTAGACCTTCTCGGGCTTGAGCACGAACATGCCCTGCACCTCGTTCCAGAAGGCCTCATCCTGCGCCAGCTGCGAGCGCAGGTCCGACGATGCCGCCGAGGCATCATCCGAACAGGCGCTGATCAGCGGCGCCAGCGCCAGCGAGCCGGCACCGTAGGCCAGCATGCGCAAGAATTCTCGCCGCTTTGGCGTCCAGGTCGCCATGTCTTCCGGATGCGGTGGCGTCGCGACAGCCGCTCTCTGCGTTTGCTTCAGCTCGTCCATGGTGCTCTCCCGTTGTGTCCGACGTTCGGCGCATCGGCGGCCAGCGTGCCCGCATGCCTGGCGCCTGTTCTGGAAAAAAGTCTACGCAAACAACCGCGGCAACAGCAGCACGACTTTCCCCTACGCAGTAATACAGAGAGCCCGTTTGCGCGGCGAAGATGGTGCGCACCACCGCCCTGCCGCGGTGCAGACGCACCAGGCATGAACACATCGCACGGCTGGAGGGCAGTCAGCAGTCGGCGGCCAGTGCGGCGTCGGCCAGCTGGATCGCGTGCAGGTCGGAGAAGTGGACCGCGTACTTCACCAGCTCGGCGCGGCCGCCAACCCGCAGCTTGCGGCGCAGGTGCAGCCGGTGCGTTTCGACGGTGCGCACCGAAGTGCCGAGCCGCTCGGCGATCTCCTTGTTGGAGCGCCCCTCGGCCAGCAGCTTCAGCACCGTGGCTTCCTTCGGCGTCAGCGCGCGGCGCGACGACGGCGACGGCTCGTCGGTGTGCAGGAAGGCCTGCAGTTCGGCGTTGAGGTAAGTGCCGCCGGCCGCGACGGTGCGGATTGCGGTCACCAGTTCCTGCGCGGGCGCTTCCTTGAGGACGTAGGCGGCCACGCCCAGCGCAAAGGCGCGCCGCACGTATTCGGGGTCCTTGTGCATCGACAGCGCGATCACGCGCACCGACGGAAAGCGTTCGGCAAAGCGCGTGGCAAGCTGCAGGCCGTTGGCATCGGGCATGTGGATGTCCGACACCACCAGGTCCGGGTCGTGCTGGCCGGCCAGCACGATCGCCTGCTCCACGCTCGCCGCCTGGCCCACCACCGTCATTTCCCCGGTGGCTTCGAGGCGCAGGCGGACGCCGTCCAGCACAAACGGATGGTCATCGACCAGCAGCACACGAAGGTTGGGGGTCATGCGGCAGGCCTCCTGGCGGGGGAATGATGGCCCAGGCGTCGTCCGCGCCGGGTTGTGGTCCTGGTCTGGGTTGCGGGCGCGGGCGCTGGCGCCGGCAGGCGCAGGCGGGCCTCGACGCGCGTGCCGGCGGGACCGGTGTGCACGGCGAAGTCGCTGCCTTCCAGGCTTTCGATGCGCTCGCGCATATTGCGCAGGCCGATGCCGCCCTTGCCGTCGGCGCGGACCTTGTTCAGGTCGAAGCCATGGCCGTCGTCCTCGATCGTCAGCGCGACGTGATGGCCGCTGCCGGCCAGCCTGACCTGGACCCGGCCCGCCTGTGCATGCGTAAGGGCGTTGTTCAAGGCCTCCTGCGCGACCCGGAACAGCGCGGTGCGCTGGGCCTGCGACAGCGTGGGGACGGTGCCCTGCTCGATGAAGCGCACCTCGACGGCGCGCGGCGGGTGCAGCTGCTCGACCAGCATGCGCAGCGCGGCGGCCAGCCCCAGGTCGCTCAGCAAGGCCGGATGCAACCCGTGCGAGACGCGCCGGATCTCGACCAGCGCTTCCTGCAGGCGGCCCAGGCCCTGCGCCAGCAGTGCCTGCGGCGCGTGGCGGCGCGATGGCGGGTGGTCCTTGTCCGGGGCGGTGCCTGGGTCCTGTTCCAGATGCACCTGCGCGGTCTCCAGCAGGTACTTGGACGACACCAGCACCTGCACCACGCCATCATGCAGCTCGCGCGCGACGCGGGCGCGTTCCTCTTCCTGCGAACTCACCACGCGCCGCGCCAGGCGCCGCAGCTTCTCGCCGGAGATGCGCGAATTGCGCAGGTTCCAGGCCAGTCCGGCCAGGCTGATCAGCATGACCGAGCCGATCGCGAAAGCGGTCAGCCGGATCTGCGTATCGCGCAGCGTGCGCGCGGCGTTGGCATCGAACGTGGCCAGTTCGCGCTCGATGTCGTCCATGTAGAGGCCGGCGCCGATGATCCAGCCCCATTTGTCGGCGGTCCTGACATACGACATCTTGGGCGCCTCGGTACGCGAGGATGGCTTGATCCAGTTGTAGCGGACAATGCCGCCGCCGGCTTGCGCCTGCTTGATCAGCATCCTGGCCTGGTCGCTGCCGGTATCGGCCGGGTCGCAGAAATCGACCCCGTCGATGCCCATGCTGCCCGGGTTCAGCAGCACGTTGCCGAGACGGTCGTAGACAAAGAAGTAGCCGTCATTGCCGAAGTGCATGCGCGACAGCGCGGCAATCACCTGCTGCTGCAGCGCGGCTTCCTCGCCGCTGCCCTGGGCGATGCGGGTCAGGGTCGCGTGTCCGAGTTCGACGTAGTGGCGCAGCTCCTTTTCCTTGCTGGCGACGTAGACGGCCTGGACCTGTTTGCGGTCCTGCCGGGAATGGCTGACCATCTGGTACGAAACCATCCAGGTCACCAGCAGAAACACCACCAGCATGAAGGCCGCCGACAGGGTGACCGTTCTCATGCGGATCGTCATGCTTTGCACGCGCGGGGGCAGATGGATCATCGCGGGGGCCCAGGGGAGCCGGTCATATTCGGGCTGGCGAGCCGACTGCAAGGCCGCCGACGAAGACACCGAAGCGGCGTTGGCGAGAATGCCGACGCCGCCACGACAAATCGATTCCTCCCAGTTCGATTTATCGAAACCGCCCTGTGCGCGCGTGTTGGTCCTGTGTTTTGGTCCCGCGCTTTGCCAGCCGGTTTCTCGACCCCTGATGCAGCCGGCGAACGAATGGCTCAACCGATATGCATGAGGAAACCTATGTCGTTTTGTGGCAAAAAGCAAGCAGCGTGCCGGAACCGGCAACACGGATTACAAGCGCGCCGCAACGTCGATTGGGGCGATTACCGATAACAATGCAGACATTGAGTGCAGCCACGAGAGCCAATGCACCAGAAATATGTGCTGGCGTACTAAGCCGCGCCCAAAAAGCTGCCAAAGTCCAACCTGGCGAATCTTTGCGCCCCACGATTTTCTTTTGCGCCGCATAAAGACTGATGCCTGGGAAACGCTTGCCATCGCACCACACTGTCGTGCGTCGGGCCGTGAACCTGACGCTGGCTGCCTGCGCCGTCGTGCCGGCGCTGGCGGGCTGCGAACGCGACGCGGAGCGCCGCAGCGCGGCGCCGGTGCCGCCTGGTACCGCATCGGTGGCGGTGGCCGCCAAACCGGTGCCCGCGCAGGCGCCGGCGGAGCGCCCGCCGCAAGCACCGGCGGCACCAGCAGCACCGCCGCGGGCTTGGTTCGACGACATCCTGGATGCCGAAGGCAAGCTGGTGCGGGAAGCCTATCTGGCGATTGCGTCGGATTACAGCAGCGACGAGGCCATCGCCTATCGCTACGGCCCTGCCAATACCAGGCCGGTGGCGGGGGCGCCAACGCACTGGCAGCCGGCCGACCAGACCTTCTATCCGCACGCCAATCCCTGCTATCAGAAGGAATTTCCCAAGGCCGAACTGGACCACAGCCTCAAGGTCATCTATCAGCTGGGCAAGCTGGACTGCTCCCGCAACGATTACGGCAGCAATATGGGCGATGTCATTTATCGCGCCGATGCGGCGTCGGACCCTGGCGTTACCTCCTTGCTGACGCTGGCGCTGAGTGCCGGGACGGTTGCCCAGAAACCGCAATTGCCGTGGGTTTACGGGCATGTCGCGACCGACCCCCAGTTGAATAACCATATCGCGGCCAATGGCGGCCAATTGCCCAGGCGCCCGATTGCCATGGGGCGCTGCAGCGAACACGATTGCGCCCAGGCCTTGATCGCGTTCCAGAACGGCCTGATCGCCTCCGTTGGCAGCAATACCGCCTCGCACTCGGCGGCCGTGAAGTTGCCTGCCGGCAAGGTTCCCACGGCGATTGCGATCACCACCAATTCGGAATTCGCACTGGTAACGGTCTGGGATACCGTCAATTTCAAGGGGCAGCTGGCGGTGCTGGCGCTGGGCAGCCTGGCCGATGGCAGCAAGGTGGGCGGGCCCTATGACCCCAGCGCGGGGTCGTGGCCGGGCCTTTATCCCGGCCTGCGCAATATGTCCAACTTTGTCTTTATCAAGCTGCTGGGCTTTATCGACCTGCCCGGGATGGTGGCGCCGACCGATGTGTCGGCGGTGACGGATTTCGCCGTGATGCAGGACAACAGCACGCAGGGCTGGCTGATCGACCCGGTCGGCCGCCGCGGTGCCAGCCTGACCATGACCGAGGTCAACCCCGCCACCAGCAGCGTGAACCAGAGAAGCTTCACGCGTACCGGCATCAACGGCAAGCTGGTGTCGCGGGCCGGCGTGGCCGCGGTGATCTCGAAGTCAGAGAAGAAGGTGATCTTCCTGGACCTGAAGCCGCTGTTCGACAAGGTCAACCGGGCCTACTTCGACAGCAGCCATGCCGCGCTGCAGGCGACTCTGGCCAACACCGGCCTGGGCGATGCGCAGTGGCCGCCGGTCTTTGCCGTCGACCACTATGCGCCGACCATCGTCAAGTCGGTGCGCCTGCCGCAAAAGCCCACGGCGGTCCGGATCTCGATCCTGCCGGTTCCCGGCCGCGCCTGGGTAGCGACGGAAGAAGGCAAGATCCGCGCGTTCTCCGTGGCGGGGCTGCAGTCCGGCCGCAATCCCGACCCCGGGCGGATCGAGGAAATGCTGAGCGTGCAGGTCGGCAAGAATCCCACCAGCATGAAGCACCATGTCAACGTGGGGCTGGGCAATTCCAACACCCGGCTGTGGGTGGTCTCGCGCGGCGCGCAGAAGATCCTGCTGGTCGACATGGTGGGCCTGACCGTCGAGAAGACGCTGCAGGATTCGCGCATCGTCGACCCCATCACGGTGGACGAGACCCAGCAGAACCCGCTGCTGACCAGCGTCATCACCATTGCGGATTACACCGGCAGGCAGGTGATGAACTACCGCTATGCGCCAATTGCCTTGCAAGGCGGCAATACGCCGCTGCATATCGGCGTCGGCAAGTCGGGCAATGCGCCGTTCGAGTTCGGCGGCGCCTATGAAGTGCCCGGCAAGCCGTTCGATTTTACGCAGAGCAATGTGCCGTGAGCACGCTGCCCCGTGATGCATGCCTCGCGATACGCAAACGCGCTCACGGCGCGCTGACCAGTACCGCGTTGGCCGGGTCCGGCGGCGCGTTGCCCTCCATCACCACCAGCTGCACCGGTGACGGCGCCTGCGGCGACAGCGTCGGCACCACCTCGCGCAGCGGCCCGATCGCGGTGCCGTTGGCCATGCCGGCCGGGTTGGTCCTGAAGCTTGCCACCGGCGTCTTGTGCGCGCCCACGTAGACGCTGTATTGCGTTTCCGGCTTCAGCTTGAACAGCGAGACCTCGAGCGCGTCGACCACGCCCAGGTTGCGCGCCACGACAAAGCCTTTGGCGTCGCCGCCGCGGACCGGCTTGAGCGCAACGTTGAGCGGCTCGGTGTTCGCCCTCGGAACCAGGTTGGCGGTGCCGGCGCCGTTGGGCACGGCGTTGCTGACATAGACCAGCGCCTGCGGCGCCTGGCCCACCGGCACGCGCGCGGTGACGCGGTTGTCGGCGGTGTCGATCACATCGACCGCATCGCCGTTTTCCAGGCCGACATAGACGCGCGAGCCATCGTCCGCCGCCCAGATGCCATGCGGCAGCGCGCCGACGGGAATGGTCGCGACCAGCGTGGGGGTGGCGTCGGTGGTGAACACCTTCACCACGTTCTCGCCCCCGACCGTCACGTAGGCGAGCGTGCCGCGCGCGGTGCGGGCGAAAGCGAGGTGGTTGGTGATAAAGCCGGTATCGAACACGCCCTTTACCGCAAGCTTCTCGGTATCGATGCGCGTGACCTTGCCCACGTCCTTGTGCGTCATCCAGACTTCCCTGAAGTCCGGCGTGAATTGCAGGAAGGGCGAGAACGGGCTGGCCACGTCAAGCCGCTTCACCACCTTGCGGGCCTTGACGTCGATCACATCGACCACCGGATTGAAACTCGACACGACGAAGGCAAGCTTGCCCGCCGGATGGAACAGCACCATGCCTGGCCCGGCCGTGGTCGGGATTCGGCGGGTTTCGCGGAACGTGGCGGGATCGATGACCGAGATGTAGTCCTCGCCGCGCACCACCACCCATACCTCTTTGCCATCAGCGGTAAAGAAGCCCTCGTGCGGCGAGCGGCCGATATAGGCGATGCCCTTGACGCGGTTGGTGGCGGTATCGATGAACGCGACCGAGTTGGAGCCATTGGAGACGGCGATCAGCGTCCGGTGGTCCGGGGAAAAACCCAGACCATGTACATTGAGTTCGCCCTTGTACAGCGGCGACAGCACATCGGGCCGTGCATTGCCAAGCCGGATCTGGCCGAGCAGCCTGTTGGCGGCGGGGTCGATCACCGACACGGTGTTGCTGTTCTGGTCGGCGGTGTAGACGCGGTCCTGCGGTTGCGGGGCGGCGCTGGCCAGTGGTGCGCCGAGCGAGATGGCGAGGGCGACAAGCGTGTTCTTCTTCATGGCAGTAAGGGGTATGGATGCGGTTGGCATGGTCAGCGCGGCGTGACCTGCGATGGCTGGGCCTGGTGGCGCTGCAGCCACGCCTGCATCAGCCGAATCTCGTTCTGCTGCTCGGTGATGATGCCCTGCGCCAGGTTGCGCAGCGCCGGATCCTTGCCGTACAGCAGCAGCGCCTTGGCCATGTCGATCGCGCCCTGGTGGTGCGGGATCATCATGGCGACGAAGTCATGGTCGGGGAAGCCGTTGGTGGGGGCCTGCGTCATGCCGTGGTGCATTACGTTCATGGCGTCGTCGATCAGGGTGGCATAGGGCTTGGCGGTACTGGCGACGAAGGGAGGCGGTGCCGTCGCGTGATGCGGATGCGGGTGTGCGTTCTGGGCCGGCGCGGCAAGGCTTGCAGCCGACAGGCACAGGGCCGCGATGACGCGTGCCGCGGCGGCGCCATGGGGTAAGGAACTCCGTTGCATCGCAGGGTCTCCGGTTGCCCCGGACCGGCTTGGGCCTGGTTCGGGAGGGTTTTCTGCGTATACACGTGAGGTGTCTGGACTATTCCGTCACGCGTGAAAAATATCGGTTGTGGTTGGGATCGGGTGCTTGGCGGGCGCGGCTGTTTCGCCGGCGTAGCCGGCGACCTCCTTTCTGTCCGAGCGACAGAAAGGAGGCAAAGAGCGCGTCGCCTAAGCGGCTGGCTAAGGCGGCGCTGGCGGTTCCAATGGTGGTGACTTGCGGTCAGGCGCTTGGTGGTTCCACCCTGCTGACGCTACCTGGAGGTGCCTGGCGTTCGGGGTCGGATGGACGAACCCGACTTTAGGTCGGTGGCAGCCTGCTAAGCACGTTATTGGTGGGACGCCTTCGGCTGCGCTGCGCGCGCTCACTATCTCAGGTCTGCTGCGCGGGCATGGAGTGCGTCGCTGCGCTCGCACGCGTTGTCGCTGGCGATCCCTCCGGCTTTTATTGCCCGCTTGCTTGCTCCCCTCTCCCGCGTGCGGGAGAGGGGCGGGGGTGAGGGCCAGCGCATCAACGAAGCCAGCCGCATCAATCATCCGCTCAAGGCTGCTTCCCCTCCCCCACCGGCCGTCCGTCCAGATACTGCAGTACCTTGAACCCCGCCTTCACCCGCTCCGCGACCGGGTAGTTCTTGTTTGCCAGCATCACGATGCCGATGCGCTGCGATGGCACGTAGGCGACATAGGCGCCGAAGCCATTGGTCGAGCCGGTCTTGTTGACCAGCATGGCGCTGCGCGCCGCCTGCGGCGGCTCCAGTCGCGCCACCGGGTTGGCCTCGAACACCACCTGCTGCGAGCTGCCGGCCAGCACGCTGTCGCGCTGCGCCGGCCATGCGTACATTTCCCACGCCAGTCCCTGCACCATGTCGCCGACCTTGAAGTAACCGGTGCGGGTGGTGGCCAGCGCGCGCTGCAGGGTCTGGTCCAGCCCGCTGCCGTCGATATTGGCCATGACGAAGCACATCATGTCGGCCGACGTGGTTTTCACGCCGTAGGCCTCGGCATCCAGCACGCCGGGCGTGACGCGGACCGCCTTGCCGTCCTTGGTGTAGCCATAGGCATAGTCCTTCATGCGCGCCTGCGGCACCGTGATGTAGGTGCTGCGCAGCCCCAGCGCGGGGAACAGCGTTTTCTCCATCAGCACCTCGAACGGCTGCCCCATGCTGCGCGCGGCCAGGTAGCCGAACAGGCCGATGCTGGGATTCGAGTATTGCCGGTGGGTGCCTGGGGCGTAGCGGGGACGCCAGTCGCGGAAATAATCGACCATCTTGCCGGTATCGGTGACGCCCTCCGGAAACTGCAGCGGCAGCCCGCCGGCCGCGTACGTGCCCAGGTCCAGCAGGCTGGTCGCGCCCACGCTGCTGCCCGCGAGTTGCGGCAGGTATTTCGCCGCATTGTCGGTCAGCGACAGGTCGCCGCGGGCCTGCGCATAGGCGGCCAGCGTCGCGGTGAAGGTTTTGCTGACCGAGCCGATCTCGAACAGCGTATCGGCGTCGACCTTGCGTCCTTCTCTCTTGGCGGCGACGCCGTAGTGGAAGTCGTACTGCTTGCCGCCGGCCGTGACGGTCACGGCCATGCCCGGCACATCGTGCGCCTGCATCACCGGCTGGATCGCCGCGTCGACGACGCGTTTGAGCGCGGCCGCATCGACACGCTCGGCAGCATGGGCACTGGCGCCGCCAAGCAGCGCCGCGGCGGCGGCAATGGCATGCATTGCCTTTTGAAGAGTTTGGTTCATAGCAGATCGTCTGGCCGTGGTGCGCCGGCAAGCAGCGCAGCCGGGCGCGGGAAATAAACGAGACTTTACCGGCTCCCCAGCCTTGCCCGCCCAAAACCGGTGGCCGAACGACCGTTCCGTATCGCTCCCCCAGTCATCGTTCTGTCATCCACCCCCGCCAGAATGCGCAGGTCATTCAAGTCAGGGGAGTCGACATGACGCACGCAATTGAAGTCCGCGGGCTGAGCAAATCGTTCCGTGCGGACCGCAAGGCGCTTGACGATGTCACGCTGCAGGTCGCACCGGGCGAAATGGTCGCGCTGCTGGGCGCGTCCGGATCCGGCAAGTCTACGCTGCTGCGCCACGTGGCCGGCTTTGTCACCGGCGACGCTGGCGCGGGCGAGATCCTGGTCAACGGCCGCCACGTGCAGCGCAACGGCCGCCTGGCCGGCAACGTACGCCAGGTACGGCGCGAGATCGGCTTCGTGTTCCAGCAGTTCAACCTGGTGGGACGCCTGCCGGTGATCACCAATGTGCTGGTCGGCATGCTGGCGCGCGTACCGAAGTGGCGCGGGCTGCTGCGCATGTTCAAGGCCGATGAAATCCGCAGCGGGCTCGATGCGCTTGCGCAAGTTGGTATAGACGACTATGCCTTTCAGCGCGCCTCGACGCTGTCGGGCGGTCAGCAGCAGCGCGCCGCGATTGCGCGCACGCTGGTGCAGAACGCCAGCGTGATCCTGGCCGACGAGCCGATCGCCTCGCTCGATCCGGAATCCTCGCGCCGCGTGATGTCGCTGCTCAGGCAGATCAACCGCACGCGCAAGGTGGCGGTGGTGGTGTCGCTGCACCAGGTGGACGTGGCCATGCGCTACTGCCCGCGCGTGGTCGCGCTGCGCCACGGCAAGGTGGTCTATGACGGCCCCTCGGCCGCGCTGACGCCGGCCATGCTGCGCGACCTCTACGGCACCGAGGCCGACGAACTGCTGCGCGATGCCGCGCCCGAAGACGACGACAACGCCGCGCCGATGCCGGCGCCGGCGCTGGTCACGATGAACCTGGCGGCCGCCTGAACGGCTGCCGCAGCCCCATTCCCCCAAACCGCTTTCCACCGGAGTTGCCCATGCTTCGCAGAACCTTTATCGCCGTCGCGGCCACGGCCACGGCCGCGGTTGCCCTGCCCGCCCTGCCCGCCTTTGCCCAGGAGGCCAAAAGCCTGAACATCGGCTTTATCTCGACCGAGTCGTCGTCGAACCTGAAAACCGCGTGGCAGCCGCTGATCGATGACCTGAGCAAGGCCCTGGGCGTGCCCGTCAAGCCGTTCTTCGCCTCCGACTATGCCGGCATCATCGAAGGCATGCGCTTCAACAAGGTGCAGATCGCGTGGTTTGGCAACAAGTCGGCGATGGAAGCGGTGGACCGCGCCAGCGGCGAGGTGTTTGCGTCGGTGATCGACAAGGACGGCAACCCGGGGTACTGGTCGGTGCTGGTGGTCAACAAGGACAGCGACCTGAAAAGCGTCGAGGACGTGATCAGGCGCGGCAAGGACCTGACCTACGGCGCCGGCGACCCGAACTCCACCTCGGGCACGGCGGTGCCGGGCTTCTACCTGTGGAACGCCAACAAGGTCGAGCCGAAGACGCTGTTCAAGGCCGTGCGCATCGGCAATCATGAAACCAACCTGCTGTCGGTGCTGAACAAGCAGGTCGACGTGGCCGTCAACAACACCGAGAACATGGAGCGCTACCGCATCAACACGGGCAAGAACGCCTATGACCAGGTGCGCGTGCTGTGGAAGTCGCCGCTGATCCCGGCCGACCCGATGGTCTACCGCAAGGACCTGGCGCCCGAACTGAAGAAGAAGATCCAGACCTTCTTCGTCAACTACGGCAAGGGCACCGACGCCGCGCGCGAAAAGCAGGTGCTGGCCGCGCTGACTTACCAGGGCTTCCGCGCGTCGAACGATGCGCAGCTGGTGCCGATCCGCCAGATCGAGCTGGCGCGCGAAAAGGCCAAGATCGAATCCGACACCACGCTGGCCGCCGCCGACAAGGAAAAGCGCCTGTCCGAAGTGACCCGCCGCCTGGCGGAGCTGGACAAGGCCGCCGGCAGCGCCGGCAGCACGCAGTAAGCCGTTCGCTGCCACCACACTGTTCGACCTGTCTCAGCGGGGCCGGCGGCGCAGCGCCGCCCGCCTCGCACCGCTTTCCAATCCCCGCTGTATCCGGACCGCTCCATGACCGTCTCCGCCACGCCAGGCCTGCCTCCCACGCCCCGAAGCCATGTGCGCCCGCCGCGCACGCCCCTTGCCGTGCCGCTGACCTGGGCGGTGCTGCTGGCCATGCTGGCCCTGTCGTGGCAAGGCGCCGACATGCGCCCGCTCGACCTGCTGCGCGATTCCGACAACATGGCCAGGTTCGCGGCCGATTTCTTCCCGCCCGATTTCCGCGACTGGCGCCACTACCTGGACGAGATGCTGGTCACGGTGCAGATCGCGCTGTGGGGCACGGCGCTGTCGGTCGTGATGGCGGTGCCGCTGGGGCTGCTGTGCTCGGCCAATATCGTGCCGGCCTGGGTCTACCAGCCCGCGCGCCGCATCATGGATGCGTGCCGCGCCATCAATGAGATGGTGTTCGCGATGCTGTTTATCGTCGCCGTCGGGCTGGGCCCGTTCGCCGGCGTGCTGGCGATCTGGATCCACACCACCGGCGTGCTGGCCAAGCTGTTTGCCGAAGCGGTCGAAGCCATCGACCCGCGCCCGGTCGAAGGCGTGCGCGCCACCGGCGCCGGCCCGGTCGAGGAAATCGTCTACGGCGTGATTCCGCAGGTGCTGCCGCTGTGGCTGTCGTTCGCGCTGTACCGCTTCGAGTCCAACGTGCGTTCGGCGTCGGTGGTGGGCATCGTCGGCGCCGGCGGCATCGGCACCGTGCTGTGGGAAATCATCCGCAGCTTCCAGTACGGGCAGACCTGCGCGGTGATGATCATCATCATCGTATTTGTCTCGGCCATCGACATCCTGTCGGCCCAGATCCGCAAGGTGCTGGTCTGAGATGCGGCCCGAACTGACACCAGCTTGAACACCGGGCCTGGACTCAGGCCTCCCGCCCCGCCGCAGGCGCGGCGCCCAGCAGGTCCGCCAGCGCCGCCACCGCGCACTCCAGCCCGCCGCTGTTGTCGATCTCGACCAGCCGGCACCCCGCCGGCACGGCGAACGCCTGCCGCGCGCGGGCCAGCCGTTTCGCAATCGCGTCTTCCGCTTCGCGTCCGCGCTGGCGCAGCCGCGCGGCCAGCACCTCCGGCCGCACCCGCACGTGTACCGCGCACAGCCTGGGGTAGCGTGCCACCGCCTGCGGCAGGTACTCGCGCGAGCCGTTGACGATCACCGTCAGCCCGCGCGCCAGCCACTGCTCGATCTCGATGCCGATGCCGTAGTGCAGGCCGTGGCTGTGCCAGTCCAGCGCCAGGCAGCCCAGCGCGCGGCGGCGGTGGAACTCCTCGGGCGTCAGCGCCACCGAGGCCTCGTTGGCGTCGGCGGCGCGGGTGATGTAGCGATGGGCGATGACAATGCGGTGGTCCGCGCCCAGGCGCTCGCGCAGCGCGCGCAGCAGCGAGTCCTTGCCGCTGCCGGACGGACCCATCAGGTAGAACAGGCCGTTTCCGTCGGCCACGATTGCCGCGCTCATGCGTCCAGGTACGCCGCGCCGGCGCCGTACGCGGTGCTGCCGTCGAAGCCGTAATGGCGGCCGACGACAAAGTCCTCGCCCGGGGCCGGCTGCACGAAGATGCTGATGCGGTCCACATGCAGCGGCGCCTGCAGCAGCTTGCCGCTGGCCGCTTCGAGCTGCGCGATCGCGGCGCGCTGGCTGGCGGCATCGAGCATGCCGGTCAGCGTGATATGGAACACGAAGGTGCCGAACACATACGGGTAGCCCCATGCGTCGAGCATGCGGCGCTCTTCATCGCTCAGCTGGTCCGGCGCGCGCCTGGCCAGCTCCTGCGCCGACGGCGGCGCGCGCAAGGGATCGAAGGCCAGCACGCAGGCATCGGCCAGCGCCTGCATCGGCGGCGAGGCCTCCGCAAGCGTCCATGCGACAAAGCCCCGCAGCGCGCGCAGCGCCAGCGGTGCGTCGAACGGCGCTTGCCGGCGCGCAAGATCCCGCGCGGCGGCATCGACCATCGCGCCGTTGGCGCCTTCGGCAAGCCGGAACGGCGGCTTCAGGGTGGCATGCAGGCCGTAGTGGGCCGGCGCCTTGATCCACTCGGGCGGCGCGGCCGGCAGGTCGGAGGGCGCGGGCAGCGTGGCCCCGGTGTCGGCGTCGCGCCCCAGCCAATGATTGCCGAAGATAGCCAGGGGGCCGGATGGCGACAGGTAGATGGCGTAACGGTACGCGGTTTGGGTCATTCGGCAAGGTTACCAGCGGCATCATGCACGCGCAGGCGCAGACTGCCCCGGTTTGGTGGGGTTGACCGCAGACAGTAGCGCAGGCAGATGACAGCCGGATGTCTAGACCAATGCGGCACGAGCGCCTCAGTCGCGGTCGGACACCGTCAGCTGCACCCAGTCGCCGGCGAAGCGCACCACGCTGTACTGCACCGGATTGCCGTCGATATCGACGTTCAGCGCCTCGACCTGCAGCACCGGGCGCGTCTTGGGCTGGTTCAGCATCCGCGCCACCGGCGCGCTCGGCATCGCCGCGGTAATGCGCGACCACTTGCGCGTGTAATCGGCAATGCCGAACTGCGCCAGCGCTCGCGATACCGACTGTTTGGCGCGCAGCACCTCGTCGATGCCGGGAAAGCGCTTCACGTCGAAGTAATGCTCGGCCACGTCGATGGTGCGGTCCTCGGCCTTGCCGATCATCTGCGCATGGAGCAGCTCGGCGGTGCGCGCCAGCCCCAGCTGCTTCGCGATGTCCGGCGCGCGCACCACCTGGCTGGCGACGATTTCGGTATGGCCGCGCACGCCCTGCGCCGCAAGGTTTTGCGAGAAGCGCGTGCGGCGCCCGATGGCGTAGTCGATCGCGTGTTCCTGCACGAAGGTGCCGCGGCCCTGCTCGATGCGCACCAGCCCGCTCAGTTCCAGCTCGCCCATGGCACGGCGGATGGTATGGCGGTTCACGGCGAAGCGGTTGGCCAGCTCAGGCTCCGGCGGCAATTGCTCACCCGGCAGGTACAGCTTGTTGCGAATGTCGTCCGCCAGCGCCTCGCCAATCTGGCGCCACACCGCGACGCCCGAACCCCGTTCCACTTCTCGATCAGACATCTTGCGCTGCCCTCTTGTCATCAAGCGTTAACTCATGCCGTGCGATTGTGCCTGAGTCAGGCCGCGCTGGCAGCGTGCCCGAGCAATCCCCTGCCCCGTCATGAAACGTTCATTTGGCTGTGGTCTAGTGGCGGCGTGTTCCAGCAACGACATCTAAACGTATAGACGTATAGGGGTGATGATGCAAAGCGAAACCGCGCGGCCGGATGTGCCGGCCGCCCAAGCTGCCCATGCTGCCCGCGCCGCCTGGCTGCGGATCCTGGCGACCGCGCCAACCGAAGCGCTCGACGCCGCCTACCAACGGCTTGCGCAAGCGCAGGCCCTGCCCGCCTACCGGCTGCTGCGCAAGCCCGAGCCCGGCATGGCCATGGTGCGGGGCCGCGCCGGCGGCACCGGGGCCCAGTTCAACCTTGGCGAAATCACGGTGACGCGCTGCGCGGTCGTGCTGGAGGATGCCGGCGCCGCTATCGATGGGGCCGCTGCCGCTGGCATCGCCTATGTCCAGGGCCGCAGCGAGCGCCATGCCGAGCAGGCCGCGGTGCTGGACGCGCTGCTGCAGCGACCGGCCTGGCACCAACGCGTGCAGGACCTGGTGCTCGCTCCGCTGGCCGATGCACACGCCAGCCGCGCCGCGCACGCTGCGGCCACGGCCGCGCAGACGCGCGTCGAGTTCTTCACCATGGTCCGCGGAGAAGACTGAGATGCACAGCGATCAACCGATGCTGTCCACGCCGGCCGCCGCTCTGCTGCCCGGCTTCAACGATCCGGTCGACGACGCCCAGCAGGTGTTTCGCGCCGCGCTGCAGGCGTTTGCCCACCCGGGCCAGTTGCAGACGCTGCCGGCGCGCAGCGGCTTGCCCGACGGCCTGTCGCCGGCGCTGGCCGCGCTGCTGCTGACACTGGCCGATGCCGATACGCCGGTCTGGCTGCCCGCCGCCATGCCGGCCGCGGCGCGCGACTTCCTGCGCTTTCACTGCGGCTGCCGGCTGGCGCAAGCGCCCGGCGCCGCTGCCTTCGTCTGCGTGCCGGCCGGCTATGCGATGCCGGCGCTGGCGGACTGCGCGCAGGGCGACCCGGCCTTCCCAGACCGCTCGGCCACGCTGCTGGTGGAAGTGGCCGCGCTCACCGACGGCGAGACCCTGACGCTGCGCGGCCCCGGCATCGCGCACACGCAGGCGCTGCGTGTTGCCGGCCTGCCCGCGGGCTTTCGCGCGGCCTGGCGCGCCAACAACGCCGGCTTCCCGCTCGGCGTCGACCTGCTGCTGTGCAGCGGCGAGCGGTTCTGCGCACTGACGCGCACCACCATCGTGGAGGACTGACATGTACGTGGCCGTCAAAGGGGGCGAACGCGCCATCCTCAACTCTTACCGGATGCTCGACGCCTATCGCCGCGGCGATACCGCGGTGCCGGAACTGACGCTGGCACAGATCCGCGAGCAGATGCCGCTGGCGGTGGCGCGCGTGATGGCCGAAGGCTCGCTGTACGACCCGCACCTGGCGGCGCTGGCGCTCAAGCAGGCCGCCGGCGACCAGATCGAGGCGATCTTCCTGCTGCGCGCGTACCGCACCACGCTGGCGCGCTTCGGCTATACGCAGCCGCTCGATACCGGCGCGATGCGGCTGCAGCGCCGGATCTCGTCGACCTTCAAGGACGTGCCGGGCGGCCAGGTGCTGGGGCCCACCTACGACTACACGCAGCGGCTGCTGGATTTCTCGCTCGAAACCGGCCGCGCGCCGCAGCCCATGCCCGCTGATCAGCAGCCGCTCGCCGCCGCGATGCCGCGCGTGACCAGCCTGCTGGAAGCGGACGAGCTGGTCGAAGCCGACGAGATTCCCGAAGGCGACCCCGCGCCGCCCGACCTGACGCGCGAGCCGCTGACCTTCCCCGCCGGCCGCGCCGCGCGCCTGCAGAACCTGGCGCGTGCCGACGAGGGCTTCCTGCTGTCGATGGGCTACTCGACCCAGCGCGGCTACGGCAACTCGCACCCGTTCGCGGCCGAAATCCGCTACGGCACGGCCGAGGTGGAACTGTTCGTCGAAGAGCTCGGCTTTGCCGTCACCATCGGCGAGATCGAGCTGACCGAATGCCAGATGGTGAGCCAGTTCGCCGGCAATGCCGACGAGGCGCCGCGTTTTACGCGCGGCTATGGGCTGGTGTTCGGCTACAACGAGCGCAAGGCGATGTCGATGGCGCTGGTAGACCGCGCCATGCGCGCCGAAGCGCTCGGCGAGGCCGCCGACGCGCCTGCCAACGATATCGAATTCATGCTGTACCACAGCGACAACGTCGAGGCCTCGGGCTTCGTGCAGCACCTGAAGCTGCCGCACTACGTGGACTTCCAGGCCAACCTGGAGCTGCTGCGCCGGCTGCGCGCCGAGGGCGCGGACGCGCCGGATAGCGCCATGCCGGCGCCCGTGACGGCACCGTCGCAACCGCCATCGCAACCCCAGCCACAGCAGCAAGAGGAGACGCTGGCATGAGCGCCGCCGACACCACCATGGCAGCGGGCATCGCCCGCGACCAGCACTACAACTTCGGCTACCTCGACGAATCGACCAAGCGCATGCTGCGCCGCGCCCTGCTCAAGGCGGTGGCGATCCCGGGCTACCAGGTCCCGTTCGGCAGCCGCGAGATGCCGCTGCCATACGGCTGGGGCACCGGCGGCATCCAGGTGACCGCCGCGATCATCGGCAAGGACGATGTGCTCAAGGTGATCGACCAGGGCTCGGACGACACCACCAACGCCATCAATATCCGCCGCTTCTTCGCCAGCGTCACCGGCGTGCCGACCACCGAACGCACCAGCGAGGCCAGCATCATCCAGACCCGCCACCGGATTCCGGAAACGCCGCTGCGCGCGGGCCAGACCGTGGTGTTCCAGGTGCCGATCCCGGAGCCGCTGCGCTGGCTCGAGCCGAGCGAAGGCGAGACCCGCACCATGCACGCGCTGGCGGAATACGGCGCGATGCACGTCAAGCTGTACGAGGACATCGCCCGCCACGGCCACATTGCCACCACCTACGACTACCCCGTGATCGTCAACCAGCGCTACATGATGCGGCCTTCGCCGATCCCGAAGTTCGACAACCCCAAGCTGGACCGCAGCCCGGCGCTGATGCTGTTCGGCGCGGGCCGCGAAAAGCGCGTCTACGCGGTGCCGCCGTACACCGCGGTCAAGAGCCTGGACTTTGCCGACCATCCCTTCACCGTCGAGTCATGGTCCAACTGCTGCGCGCAGTGCGGCGCCACCGACAGCTACCTGGACGAGATCATCACCGACGACGCCGGCACGCGCCGGTTCGTGTGCTCGGATACCGAGTACTGCGCCGGGCGCCAGGCCGCGCAAGTGGTGGACACCGCTGCCGGAGGTGCGCAATGAGCGCCGCGCCGCTGCTGTCGGTGCGCAACCTGACGCGCACCTGGGACGGCCTGCACGGCTGCCATGACGTCAGCTTCGACCTGTATCCGGGCGAAGTGCTGTGCGTGGTGGGCGAATCGGGCTCGGGCAAGAGCACGCTGCTGCAGGCGCTGTCGATGCAGGCGCCGGCGCAGCGCGGCACGGTCAGCTACGCCATGCGCGAGTCCGGCCTGACCGACCTGGCCACCTTGTCGAGCGCGCGCCTGCGGCTGCTGGCGCGCACCGACTGGGGCTTCGTGCGCCAGCACGCGCGCGACGGCCTGCGCATGCAGGTCAGCGCCGGCGCCAATATCGCCGAGCGGCTGATGGCCGTGGGCGAGCGCCACTACGGCAACCTGCGCGAAGTCGCCGGCAACTGGCTGGAAAAGATGGAGATCGACCTGGCGCGGCTGGACGATGTGCCCGGCACGTTTTCCGGCGGCATGCAGCAGCGGCTGCAGATCGCGCGCAACCTCGTCACGCATCCGCGCCTGGTGTTCATGGACGAGCCCACCGCGTCGCTCGATGTGTCGGTGCAGGCACGCCTGCTGGACCTGCTGCGCCGCCTGGTGGCGGACCTGGACCTGGCCGCGGTGCTGGTCACGCACGACCTGGCCGTGGCCCGGCTGCTGGCGCACCGCACCCTGGTGATGCAGGGCGGGCGCGTGGTCGAGCAGGGCCTGACCGACCAGATCCTCGACGATCCCCAGCATCCGTACACGCAGTTGCTGGTTTCTTCCATCCTGCAGGGCTGAGCACGATGCACGCAGAACAACCACAGAAGCTGGTCGAGGTGCGCGGCCTCGGCAAGATGTTTACGTTGCACAACCAGGGCGGCATCCGCCTGCCGGTGTTGCGCGCAATCGATTTCGATGCCGCGCGCGGCGAATGCCTGGTGCTGTCCGGGGCGTCCGGCACCGGCAAGAGCACGCTGCTGCGCTGCCTGTACGGCAACTACCTGGCCACCGAAGGCAGCATCCGGCTGCGCGATACCAGCGCCGACGGCGCGCCGTGGGTCGAGCTCGGCCGTGCCAGCGAGCAGCGCGTGCTGCAGCTGCGCCGCGACGTGATCGGCTATGTCAGCCAGTTCCTGCGCGCGATCCCGCGCGTGGGCGCGCTCGACGTGGTGGCCGATCCGCTGCGCCAGCGCGGCGCCGGCGAGGACGAGGCGCGCGCCCGCGCGGCCGAGCTGCTGGCGCGGCTGAACCTGCCGCGCCGGCTGTGGGAGCTGCCGCCCGCCACCTTTTCGGGCGGCGAGCAGCAGCGCGTCAATATCGCGCGCGGCCTGATCGGCGGCCATCCGATCCTGCTGCTGGACGAGCCCACCGCCTCGCTCGACCCCGACAACCGCGCCGTGGTGGTCGCGCTGATCCGCGAAGCGCTGGCCGAAGGCCGCGCGCTGATCGGCATCTTCCACGACGAAGCCGTGCGCGACGCCGTGGCCACGCGCCTGCTGCCACTGCACCCAGCCACCGCTACCGCCCTCGCCTGAACCGAACCGCCCCGAACGGAGCCAGACATGCCTGCGACCTACCTGACCCACGCCACCCTGGTGCTGCCGGACCGCATGCTGCACGACAGCGCGCTGCTGCTCGAGGATGGCCGCATCGCGGCGATCGAGCCGGCGCCCGCGGCCGTGCCCGCCCACGCCACCGTGGTCGACCTGCATGGCCATACCGTGATGCCCGGCCTGGTGGACGTGCATTGCGACGCCATCGAGAAAGAGGTGGAGCCGCGCGCCAGCGTGCTGTTTCCGCTGGATTTCGCCGTGGCGCAGGTCGACCGCCGCAACGCCGCGGCCGGCATCACCACGCCCTATCACGCGCTGTCGTTCGCCGGCAACCAGTTCGGCGTGCGCAACGTCGATACCGCGGCCACGGTGGTGCGCACCATCGCCGCCTACCGGCAGCACAGCCTGGTCGACAACCGCATCCACTGCCGCTACGAGGTCGCCGACGCCGGCGCCGTGCCGGTGCTGGAAGCATTGATGGCCGAAGGCGTGGTCGACCTGCTCTCGGTAATGGACCACTCGCCCGGCCAGGGCCAGTTCAAGACCATGGACGCCTACCTGGCCTACATGATGGGCAACCACGGCATGAGCCGCGACGCAGCCACCGATGCCGCGCGCCAGAAGGCCGCGGCGATGGAGGGCGCGCACGAGCGCGTCGACCGGCTGGTGGCCGCGGCGCATACGCTGGGCATTCCCACCGCCAGCCACGACGACGATTCGCCGCAGCGCATCGCCGCCATGCATGCGCTGGGCGTGCGCATGAGCGAGTTCCCGATCAACCTGGAAACCGCGCAGGCCGCCTGCGCCCATGCGCTGCCAACCATCCTGGGCGCGCCCAACGTGCTGCGCGGCAAGAGCCAGAGCGGATCGATGCGCGCCATCGACGCGATCCGGGCCGGCGCCGGCACCATCCTGTGCTCGGACTACCAGCCCTCGACCCTGATCGCCGCCGCGTATGCCGCCGGACGCCAGGCCGGGCTGCCGCTGAACCAGGCGCTGGCGCTGGTCACCGCCCACCCCGCCGATGCCTGCCAGCTGGACGACCGCGGCCGCCTGGCGCCGGGCCTGCGCGCCGACGTGATCGCGGTTTCCGAGGTGGCGGGCCAGCCGATGGTCACGCACACGTGGTCGGCCGGGCGGCTGGTGTTTGTGGCCGGATATCCGTCGCTGCGGCCGGCCGGCGAGGCGGCCATGCCGCGCCGGCCGGGTGCCGCACGAGAGCACGCGACCGCCTGACCGCTCAGCCCTCCGGGTTGAACCCCAGCGCCGCGCTGACCGCGCGCGCCTCGCGCCGCACGGCGCTGCCGATAGGTCCGTCGATGGCGGGGTCGAAGCCGCCGGTGGCGCCGAGCGCGGTCAGCACCGCGCACACGCGCCCGGTGTAGTCGCGCACCGGCGCGGCTACCGCGCTGATGCCGGTCAGGTTGGTGTCGCGCACCCAGGCGCAGTCGTCGGCCTGCACCGCGCGGCGCAACGCGCCGATGGGGTCGCCGGCATCGAGCTGCGCCAGCCGCGCCGGGCTGGCGGCCGCCAGTTCTTCCCTCGCCTGTGCCAGCACACCCTTTTCATCGAGTAGCCCCAGGAACACGCGTCCGGTCGCGGACCACAGCAGCGGCATCACCGAACCGGCGCGCACGTTCACCGTCACCGGCAGGCCCGGTTCCTCGAAGCGCATGATGGTCGGGCCCTTGTTGCCCATCACCGCGACGAAGCAGGTCACCTCGAGGGTCTCGCGCAGCCGCACCAGCGACGCCTCGGCCAGCCGGATCGGGTCGGCCTGGCGCATCGCCGCCATGCCGATCTGCAGCGCCTCGAAGCCCAGGTGGTACTGCTGCGTGCCCGGCTCCTGCGCCACCAGGTCTTCTTCCACCAGGCTGACCAGGTAGCGGTGCACCTTGGCCGGGCTTTCGTCGATCTGCGCGGCCAGCGCGGTCAGGCTGGCCCGCCCGCCCAGCCGCGCCAGGCCCTTTAACACGGCCATGCCGGTAACGGCCGACTGCACGCGCTGGCGTCGTTCGCGCGTGCGGGTCGCGGCGGTTTCGATGACGGGTTCAGGGGCTTTGGTTCGGGGCATGGCGGGACCGGGCTACGCGATGGGTGCGGGGGGTTCACGGCGACAGCGGACGATGCCACACCGTGACGGGAAGCCGGTTCAAGGTTAACCCGCATTCAATCGTTACGCAATGCGTATATGATTTACGCAAAACAGAAAACACCAGGCAACGACCCGGTCCATCCTTCAGGAGACAACAACCATGCCCCGCCCCCGCCTTGCCCTTGCCGTGCGCCTCGCCATCGGCGCGCTGACCTTGCCGATGCTGGCCGCGAGTGCCGCTCACGCCGCCGATCCGTATCCCGCCAAGCCGATCCGCTGGATCGTCCCGTATGCCGCCGGCGGCGGCTCCGATTTCCTCGCGCGCACCATCGGCCAGGGGCTGTCGGCCAAGGTCGGGCAACCGGTGGTGGTGGACAACAAGCCGGGCGGCAATACCGCCATCGGCGCCGCCGAGACCGCACGCGCCGCTGCCGACGGCTATACCGTGCTGTCGGCCGACAACGGCACGCTGGTGTTCAACCCGGTGCTGTACAAGTCGCTGTCCTACCATCCCGCCAAGGACCTGGCCCCGGTGACGCTGCTGGGCCGCTTCCCGATGATCCTGGTGGTGGGCGCCGGCAGCCCGGCCAAAACAGCCAAGGACTTCATCGCGCAGGCAAAGTCCACGCAGGGCGGCATCAACTACGGCTCGGCCGGCGCGGGCAGCCCGCACCACCTGGCGATGGAGCTGCTGAAGGTGGAAGCCGGCCTGCCGATGACGCACGCCCCGTACCGCGGCGCGGCGCCGGCGCTGTCGGACGTGGCCGCCGGCCAGGTCGCCGCGATGATGGTCGACTACGCCGCCGGCGCCGGCTTTATCAAGGGCGGCAAGGTGCGCCCGCTGGCCGTGGCCAATGCCACCCGCCTGCCGCAGTTGCCCGACGTGCCGACCTTTGCCGAGCTGGGCTATGCGCGCGTCGAAGCCGCCGCGCTGGTGGGCATGGTGGTACCGGCCGGCACGCCGCCGGAGGTGATCAATACGCTCAACAAAGACGTGGTCGCAGCCATCCGCGAGCCGGCGGTCAACAAGCGGCTGGTCGACTTTGGCGTCGAGCCCGTCGGCAACACGCCGGCGCAGTTCAGCGAGCTGCTGCGCAGCGAGTCCGGGCGCTGGACCAAGCTGATCCGCGACCTGAAGATCACGCTGGACAACTGAGTCCGGCCGCAACACCGCTTGCCGTCCGGCGCGCCCGGACGGCAGCGCTTTTTGCCAGGCATCGATTTCTGCCAGGAGTCCGCAGCATGACCATCTCCGCCACCGGCGCCGCCCGCGGCTGCCCGATCGACCACAGCACCCTGGCCGCGCCCAACGGCTGCCCGGTCAGCCACAACGCGGCGCAGTTCGACCCCTTCGGCGACGGCTACCAGCAGGACCCGCCCGAATACGTGCGCTGGTCGCGCGAGCAGGAGCCGGTGTTCTACAGCCCGCAGCTGGGCTACTGGGTGGTCACGCGCTACGACGACATCAAGGCGATCTTCCGCGACAACCTGACCTTCAGCCCGTCGATCGCGCTGGAAAAGATCACCCCCACCGGCGACGAAGCCAACGCCGTGCTGGCCAGCTACGGCTACGCCATGAACCGCACGCTGGTCAACGAGGACGAGCCTGCCCACATGCCGCGCCGGCGCGCGCTGATGGCACCGTTCACGCCCGCCGAACTGGCGCACCACGAACCGCTGGTGCGGCGCCTGACGCGCGAGTATGTCGACCGCTTTATCGACGATGGCCGCGCCGACCTGGTCGACCAGATGCTGTGGGAGGTGCCGCTGACGGTGGCGCTGCATTTCCTGGGCGTGCCCGAAGAGGACATGGACCTGCTGCGCCAGTACTCCATTGCCCATACCGTCAACACCTGGGGCCGGCCGAAGCCCGAGGAACAGGTGGCGGTGGCGCACGCCGTCGGCAACTTCTGGCAGCTGGCCGGCCGCATCCTCGACAAGATGCGCGAGGACCCGTCCGGCCCTGGCTGGATGCAGTACGGGCTGCGCAAGCAGAAGGAACTGCCCGAGGTGGTGACCGACTCCTACCTGCATTCGATGATGATGGCCGGCATCGTCGCCGCGCACGAGACCACCGCCAACGCCTCGGCCAACGCCATCAAGCTGTTGCTGCAGCATCCCGACGCCTGGCGCGAGCTCTGCGAAGACCCCGCGCTGATCCCCAACGCGGTCGAGGAATGCCTGCGCCATAACGGCTCGGTCGCAGCATGGCGCCGGCTGGTCACGCGCGACGCCGAAGTGGGCGGCATCCGCCTGCCGGCGGGCAGCAAGCTGCTGATCGTGACCTCGTCGGCCAACCATGACGAGCGCCATTTCGCCGATGCCGACCTGTTCGACATCCGCCGCGACAACGCCAGCGAGCAGCTGACCTTCGGCTACGGCTCGCACCAGTGCATGGGCAAGAACCTGGCGCGCATGGAGATGCAGGTGTTCCTGGAAGAGCTGACGCGCCGGCTGCCGCATATGCGCCTGGCCGAGCAGACCTTCACCTACGTGCCCAACACCTCGTTCCGCGGGCCGGAGCACCTGCTGGTGGAATGGGACCCCGCGCAGAATCCCGAGCGCCGCGACCCGGCGTTGCTGGCGGTGCGCCAGCCGGTGCGCATCGGCGAGCCGTCGGCGCACACCATCGCCCGCACGGTGCTGGTCGAGCGCGCCACGCCCGCCGCCGACGGCGTGCTGCGGCTGCGGCTGGTGGCGCCCGACGGCAAGCCGCTGCCGCGCTGGGCGCCCGGCTCGCATATCGATGTGGAATGCGGCGACACCGGGCTGTCGCGCCAGTATTCGCTGTGCGGCGATCCGGACGATGCGGCGGCGCTCGAGATCGCGGTGCTGCGCGATCCCGCCAGCCGCGGCGGCTCCGCGTGGGTCCACGGCAGCGTCAGGGCGGGCGACCGGCTGCGCATCCGCGGCCCGCGCAATCATTTCCGCTTCGATGAGCAATGCGGGCGGGCGATCTTCATCGCCGGCGGCATCGGCGTCACGCCGGTGAGCGCGATGGCGCGGCGCGCCCGCGCGCTCGGCATCGACTACACCTTCCATTACTGCGGGCGCTCGCGCCAGGCCATGGCCATGCTTGATGAACTGCAGGCGCTGCACGGCACGCGGCTGCAGGTCCACGCCAGCGACGAAGGCCGGCGCGCCGACTTTGGCAAGCTGCTGGGGCAGCCTGACGCGGACACGCAGATCTATGCCTGCGGCCCGCAGCGCCTGCTGGATGCGCTGGCCGAATGCTGCGCGGCGTGGCCGGCGGAGGCGCTGCGCGTCGAGCATTTCGTCTCGCGGCTGGGCACCCTGGATGCATCGAAGGAACAGCCCTTTACCGTGGAGCTGAAGGACTCCGGCCTGGTGCTGGAAGTGCCGGCGGGGCAGACCCTGCTGGGCGCGCTGCGCGGCGCCAATATCGACGTGCAGAGCGACTGCGAGGAAGGCCTTTGCGGCTCGTGCGAAGTGCGCGTGCTGGCCGGCCAGGTCGACCACCGCGACGTGGTGCTGACGCGCGCCGAGCGCGACGCCAACCATCGCATGATGGCGTGCTGCTCGCGCGCCTGCGGCGGCGGCCGGCTGGTGCTGGAGCTCTGAGCGCGCGGGCCCGGCAAGCGTACTGTTGCAGCGTAGGACAAAGCCTGACAACGGCCGCAAGGACACAGGGCTAAAGTAGCAGCGCAACCGCCGCCCCCGTTCTGTCTGCGTCATGCCCCCTGACCCCGCCGCCGTCCACGCCGTTCCCGCTCCCGCTCTCTGCCGCTGGCGCCGCATCGCCGTCAACCTGTCGTTGCTGGCCACGGCACTTGCTCTTTGCGCCCCACCAGCCGCCACACAAGCCGCCACCGTGTCCCCATCGCCACTGCCGCCGCTGTCTGAGCTTGCCACGCTGCTGCTGGGCACCGTGCGCGGCAAGCCGACCGGCATGCATGGGGTCACGCGCCTGACCACCGGCGACGCCGACCGGCAACTGCGTCTGGCCTGCCAGGAGCTGATGCGCGCCGGCCCGGTCGACCTCGACGACACCACGCGCTTCGACGGCTGCGTGGCGCGGCCCGGCAAGATCGTCGACTTTCACCTGAAAGTCTCCGGCATCGATGCCAGCCGCGACGACACCCGTGATTTCATGGCGACGGCCAAGCCGATCCTGGAGCGCGGCATCTGCCGCAACCCGGATGTGCCGGTGCTGGGCAAGCTGGGGATCCGGCTGCGCTACCACTATGCGGCCGGACAGAAGCCGCTGGTGCTGCTCGACATCCCGCCCGAGCAGTGCCGCGGCAAGTAAGGCGACAGGCTCAGCCCGCCCGCCCCTCGGTTCGCCCGTTCCCCAGCACCTCTTCGCACACCGCCAGCCACGCCCGCGCCGCGTGCGACAGATAGCGCCCGGGCGACCAGATATGCGCCATGGTCCAGTCCACCGCGGGTTCGGTCAGGCGCGCCATCGCCAGCGTGTCCTGCGCCTGCAGGCGCTCCGCCAGCGGCTGCGGCAGGAAGGTAGTGCCCAGCCCCGCCGCCGCCATCGACGCGAGGAAGTCCCAGTGCCCGCTGCGCGCCACCACGCGCGGCTCGATGCGCGCTTCCACGAAGGCCTGCCGCAGCTTGCGCGTCAGCGAGAAACCCTCGGTCAGCATCACCAGCGGCTCGTCGCGCAGCGCCGCCAGCGACACGGTGCGTCCGCGCGCCCAGGCCGCCTTGCGCGGCCCCACCGCCCAGATCGGATAGCGGCCGAACTGGCGCGTTTCCAGCGCCAGGCCGCTGTCGCCCGGCAGCACCGTGGCGCCCACCTCCAGCTCGCCGCTGGCCACCAGTTGCTCCACCACCTGCCCGCCGTGCTCGTCCAGCGTCAGTGACAGGTTGGGATAGCGCTGCCGGAATGCGCTGACCGCCGGCGAGAAGAACAGGTTGACCATCGGCGGGATGCCGACCGTCAACTGCCCCCGCCCCAGCGAGGACAGGTCGGCAACCTCCAGCGTCAGCCGGTGCACCACGCCCAGCGCCTCCTGGCCGCGCTCGTAGACCACGCGGCCGACGTCGGTCAGGCGCACGCTCTTGCCTTCGCGGATCAGCAGCGGCTGGCCGACCTCGTCCTCGAGCTGGCGGACCATCTTGCTGATGGTCGACTGGGTCACGAACAGCGACGAGGCGGCCTGGGTAAAGCTGCGCAGCCGCGCGGTCTCGACGAAATAGCGCAGCGCGCGGATATCGATGGGCATGTTGGCGTGGAGGACGGACGCGCCTCTCCATGAATAACGCGAATGGAAAAGCCAATATTAAATCATGAATGGAATGCTGAATGTGCGGCTACAGTGCGGCTACACTTCGCTCCCAACATGTCGCCCCTGCCCAAAGCGCGCCCCCAATGAAGCGCGGAGCGGCAGGCGGCGGCAAGCGCCCCCAACCTTCCCTTCAAGACCCCGCTCCATGGCTAGCTGGCCGAATGCACGACAGTGGCTGTTCTCGCTGAAGGCATTCGCCGCTGCGATGCTGGCGCTCTACATCGCGCTGGCGCTGGGGCTGGCGCGGCCGTATTGGGCCATGGCGACGGTGTACTTCGTCTCGCATCCGCTCACCGGCGCGACCCGCTCCAAGGCGGCGTATCGCGTTGCCGGCACGGTGCTGGGCGCCACCGCCGCGGTGGCGACGGTGCCGCAACTGGTCAGCATGCCGATCGTGCTGATGGGCGCGATCGGGCTGTGGATCAGCGTGCTGGTGTACCTGTCGCTGCTGCAGCGCACGCCGCGCAGCTACGTGTGCCTGCTGGCAGCCTACACGTTGCCGATCGTCGCCTTGCCGGCGGTCAGCCAGCCGGCGCAGATCTTCGACATCGCCGTGGCGCGGATCGAGGAGATCGTGATCGGCATCGTCTGCGCCGGACTGGTGGGCTCGGTGGTGTTTCCGGCCAAGGTCGCGCCGGCGCTGCGCGCGCGTGCCGATGCGTGGCTGGCCGATGCCGCGGCCTGGGCCTCGGACATCCTTGCCGGCAGCCCGCGCGCCGACCACAGCCGCCACCAGCTGGCCGCCGACATCCTGCAACTGGACCAGCTGATCAGCCAGCTCGCCTACGACACCGAAGGCAGCCACACGCTGCGCTACGCGCGCGCGCTGCGCCGGCGCATGACCATGCTGATGCCGCTGCTGTCGTCGCTTGACAGCGTGCTGCAGGCGCTGCGCTGCCATGCCCGCGACATCCCTGCAGATTTGCACGAGGCGCTGGCGGCGACGGCGGCATGGCTGGGCGACAAGGCCGCCACGGCGCCTGCGGCTGCGCCCGAAGGCTGGCGGATGCTGTGCGGACCCGACGCGAGCGGCTGGCACGATCGCCTTGCCGCCACGGCGGCCGACCAGTTGCAGCGCCTGTACGTCCTGTACGGCGAATGCCGCGCGCTGCAGCAAGGCATCGGCGACCACCGCGCCGGCACGCCGCTGCCACTCGGCGAAGCCGCTGCGGAAGCTGCCGGCCATCACCATGATCACGGCATGCTGCTGTTCGGCGCGCTGTCCAGCGGGCTGGCGGTGTTCTGCGCCGGGCTGCTGTGGATCTTGTCGGGCTGGGAGGACGGCGCCGGCGCGGTGGTGGTGGCTTCGATCGCGTGCTGCTTCTTTGCCGCGGTCGACGAGCCGCGGCGCATGGCCGGCGCCTTCGTGCGCTGGAGCGCGATCTGCCTGCTGATTTCATCCGGCTACCTGTTCCTGGTGGTGCCGCATGCGCACACCTTCGAAGCGCTGGCCGCGCTGCTGGCGCTGCCCTATCTCGGCATCGGCCTGCTGATTGCGCGGCCGGGGTTCCAGCTGATCGCGATGCTGCTGTCGGTCAACACCGCCGCGTTTGCCAATGTGCAGGCGGTGTTCGACGCGGATTTCCTCGCCCTCTTCAATACCTGCCTGGCCAGCGCCGCGGCCATGGTGTTCGCGCCGCTGTGGTCGGTGGCGGCACGCCCGTTCGGCGCGCGCGCGGCGGCACGGCGGCTGGTGCGCGCCAGCTGGCACGACCTGGCGCAGGCCGCCACGCTGCGTGCCAGCGATGGCGATGCGCGGCTGGGCGCGCGCATGCTGGACCGGCTGGGCCAGTTGGTGCCGCGGCTGGGCGCAGCCGGCGATCCCTTGTCTACCGACGGCTTCCATGCGTTGCAGGTCGGCTATTGCGCACTGGCGCTGCGCAAGGCCTTGCCGGACCTGCCGGCGCCCGCGCGCAAGCCGGTGCGCCGGGTGCTGGCCGCGGTGGCGCGGCATTTCCGTGCGCAAGGGCGCGCGGGCCGGCGCGTACCGGTGCCGGCAGCACTGACCACTGCCATGGGCGAAGCCATGGCAGCGGTGGCGGCCAGCGGCCGCGCAGGCCAGCACGGCACGCTGGGCGCGCTGGTGGTGCTGCAGGTCACGCTGCTTCCGCTTCCCGCCATGACCTTGTCCCGCTGATCCCACCTTCTTCGCTGCACCCATGCTTAGTGAAATCGACCTCTACGGCGTGTTCGTGCCCGGCGTGCTGGTGCTGGCCGTGCTGGCCTTCGCCGCGGCCACGGCAATCCGCATGGTGCTGGCCGCGCTGGGCTGCTACCGGCATATCTGGCACCGCTCGCTGTTCAATCTTTCTCTCTATGTGATCGTCCTGGGCGCCGTGGCTGCCATATTCGCCGCCGTGCCCGGACTGCCGTCATGACCTTCCGACTCCGCTCCCTGCTTCCCGTGCTGCCGACGCTGC
Organism: Cupriavidus nantongensis; assembly: GCF_001598055.1. Classification (NCBI taxonomy): domain Bacteria; kingdom Pseudomonadati; phylum Pseudomonadota; class Betaproteobacteria; order Burkholderiales; family Burkholderiaceae; genus Cupriavidus; species Cupriavidus nantongensis. Next base: position 1,161,929 of record NZ_CP014845.1, read on the forward strand.
TGGCCGCCATCGCCGCGCTGCTGGTGCTGCGCCACCTGTGGGACTACTACACCGCCGCGCCCTGGACCCGCGACGGCCACGTGCGTGCCGACATCGTCCAGGTGGCGCCCGACGTATCGGGGCTGGTCACGCGCGTGCTGGCGCGCGACAACCAGTACGTGCAGGCCGGCGAAGTCCTGTTCGAGATCGACCGCGACCGCTACGCGCTCGCCCTGGAACAGGCGCTGGCGACGCTGGCGACCCAGCGTGCCGCGCTGGCGCAGGCACGGCGCGAAGCCGCGCGCAACCGCGACCTGGACGGCGTGGTTTCCGCCGAAGTCGCCGAGCAGGGGCGTGCGCGCGTCGAGCAAGGCCAGGCCGCGCTGGCGCAGGCAGAAGCCGCGGTGCGGCTGGCCCGGCTGAACTTGCAACGCACCAGCGTGCGCAGTCCGGTGGCGGGCTATCTCAACGACCGGCTGCCGCGGCTGGGCGACTATGTTTCGACCGGGCGACCGGTGCTGTCGATGGTCGATGCCGGCTCCTTCCACGTGGAAGGCTATTTCGAGGAAACCCGGCTGCACCGCATCCACATCGGCAGCCCGGTCGACGTGCATATCATGGGCGAGCCGCGCCACTTGCGCGGCCACGTGCACAGCATCGCCGCCGGCATCGAGGACCGCGACCGCAGCGCGGGTTCCAACCTGCTTCCCAACGTCAATCCCACCTTCAACTGGGTGCGGCTGGCGCAGCGCGTGCCGGTGCGCATCGTGCTGGAAGACGTCCCTGCCGACGTGCGCCTGGTCTCCGGGCGCACCGCCACCGTGGCGGTGCGCGAGCCGGCCCCAGACAACGGCGCCGCGCGCCGCACGGGGCCGCGATCGTGAGGCCGCGTCGTGCCTGGGTGGCATGCCTGATTGCGTGCCTGATTGCGTGCCTGATTGCGTGCCTGAGTGCCTGCACCACGGTGGGACCGGACTATCGCGTGCCCGATCACGCGGCGGTACGCGCGACCGCGGCCAATGGCCCGTTGCAGTCTGCACAGGGACCGGACGTGGCGATCGCCCCCGTGCCTGACGACTGGTGGCGCCTCTATGACGACGAACGGCTCGACCGGCTGGTCATGAAGGCGCTGGCGGCAAATACCGATATCCGCGCCGCCAACGCCAACCTGCGCCGCGCGCTTGCGCTGCTGCACGAAGTCGAAGCCGAAAACCTGCCACAGGGCAACGCCGGCGCCGGCGTGTCGCGTGCGCAGCTGTCGGGGGAGAGCTATTTGCAGCAGGCGCAGCCACCAGTATTCAACCTGGGCGACCTGGGGCTGGGCGCGTCCTACCTGATCGACTTCTTCGGCAAGCTGGCGCGCGCCGACGAGGCCGCGCTGGCCGGCGCGCAGGCCAGCGAGGCGACACTGGACATGGTGCGCGTCACCGTCGCCGCGCAGACCGTGCGCGCCTACGTGCAAGGTTGCGCCGCCACGCATGACCTGCATGCCGCCACGGAGCAGCTGGCGGTGCAGCAGCGCACGCTGGACGCCACCCGCCGCCTGCTCGCTGCGGGCCGCGCCGGGCCCGCCGAGGTCGCGCGCGAGCTTGCCCGCGGCGAAGCGCTGCGCGCGGTGCTGCCGCCGCTGCAAGCGGCACGCAGCGCCGCGCGCTATCGGCTGGCGCTGTTGCTGGGCCTGGCGCCGGCGGCGCTGGCTGAGGCCGAGGTGGCGTGCGACGCCGAGCCCGTGCTGCGCGCGCCGCTGCCGGTCGGCGACGGCGCCGCGCTGCTGCGACGGCGCCCCGACGTGCGCCAGGCCGAACGCGAGCTCGCTGCCGCCACCGCGCGCATCGGCGTGGCTACGGCCGACCTGTATCCGTCGATCCGCATCGGCGCCAGCGCCGGACTGACCGGCGTGCTGAGCCATCTTGGCAGCGGACCCACGGCGCGCTGGAGCGTGGGGCCGCTGCTGAGCTGGACCTGGCCCACCAATGGCGTGCGGCACCGCATCCGCGGCCTGGAAGCCGCCGCGGATGCCGCGCTGGCGCGCTTCGACGGCGTGGTGCTGCGCGCGCTGCAGGAAACCGAGACCGCGCTGGCCGGCTACACGCGCGAACTGGAACGTCACACGGCCCTGCATGCCGCCAGCGAGCACGCCGCACAAGCCGCGCGGCAGCAGCGCCGGCTATGGCAGGCCGGGCGCCTGCCCTACCTGGCGCATCTTGACGCCGAGCGCGACCTCGCTGCCGCGCAGGCCGCGCTGGCGGCGTCCGCGGGCCAGGTTGCCGCGCGGCAGGTCGACCTGTTCCTGGCCCTCGGCGGCGGCTGGCAGACCGCGCGCAAGCTGGCTGCCGTGCCAGGATCGACGGATGAAAAAAACGACTGAACGATGACCAGTTAAATCATCACAGGAATAGACAGGGGTGACTACACTTCGTCCCGTGCCGGGCAAACAACCAGGCGCGGCACCGCCCACAAGGCGAATCCGGACGGTGCAGGCAGCAAACCCGCCAGCCTGCGCGGCCCATTGCGGGCTGGCCGTCCCCTTACCCCAAAAAACAGCAGACATGCATAAAAACGCTCTCAAAGCCCTTCTTGCCACGACCCTCTCCCTCGCAGCCATCAGCGCCGCCACCCCCGCCCTGGCGCAAGGCCTGAACGATCGCGGCGTTGCCGGCGACCGCTACGGCTACGCCCTGCACAATGGCAAGCGCGATCCGTTCACCGACGGCGCGCGCGTCAACGACCGGCGCGACCCCTTCACCGATGGCGCGCGCGTCAATGACCGGCGTGACCCGTTCACCGACGGCGCCCACCGCGCCACCAGCCTGGAAGTTGCAGGCCTGGACCGCAGCGGTGTGTCGGAGGCGCCGGCCCATCGCAGCGCACCCGCTGCCGCCACGGCCTGATCTGGCGGCGACACCACGCTGCGTGCTAGGGATGCGCGCGCTCCGGTGCTAGATTGAGAAGGCGTGCCGCCGCCCCGCGACGGCGCGCCTGACAAGCCACCCCACCAGACGCGAGGAGCCGCGCATGTCCCTTCCCCACCTAGCTTCCGGACAGATCGCCAGCGTGCTGCCCCTGGGCGTGCGGCTGGACCAGACCGCCACCCAGGCCCTGTTCAAGGAAGGTCCCCTCGAAGTGATGCGGCTGGTGCTGAAGGCCGGCAAGCATGTGCCCCCGCACGCGGTCGACGGACCCATGACCGTGCAATGCCTCGAAGGCGAGGTCCGCGTGCGCGTGGACGGCTCCGAACGCCAGCTGCACCAGGGCGACCTGCTGTACCTGGGGCCTTGCGTGCGCTACGACGTGACGGCGGTGTCGGATGCCTCGGTGCTGGTGACGATGGTGTTGCCCGGCAGCCTCTGAGCTTTACCTAAGCCTCGACCGGCTGCCGGCGCGCGCTCGCCGCCACGAAGGCGTCGATCAGCGCCGCGACCGGCGCGCGGCGCAGCGCCGCTTCACGCACCAGCACGCCTACCTCGCGATAGAGCGGCCCGCCCGGCAGCGGCACCTGCACCACCCCGGCGGTCTCGCGCAGCGGCACCAGTTCGGCCGGGATGATGGCGCAGCCCAGGCCCGCCGCCACCATCTGCAGGATCACCGCCGGCTCGTCCAGCTCCATCCCTTCCCTGACCCAGAGCCGCTGCCGCTTCAGGTAGCGGTCCACCAGCTGGCCGCCGGTGCTGTGGCGGTTGTAGCGGATAAACGGCAGCGCCTCCAGCAGCGCGCGCAGTTCCTGCGGCGAGCCGGCCGGGCCGATGCCGACGAAGCGCTCGCGCACCAGCGGCACCCACTTCAGGTCCGGCGGCAAACCCAGGCGCGGCCGGATCAGCACCGCCACGTCGAGCTCGCGCGCATCGACCTGCGTCAGCAGCTGGGTCGACATGCCGGGCACCACGTTGACGTGCGAGTCCGGGAAGCGCTGGCGGAAGTGCCGCATCGCCTCGGCCAGCAAGGTGGCCTGCACCGTCGACACCGCGCCAAGCTCGACCGGCGCGGCATCGGCGTGCGGGCCGGCGCGGTCTTTCATCGCGGCATAGAGCTCGACAAAGCGGCGCGCCTCCGGCAGCAGCTTGCGCCCCGCTTCGCTGAGCACGACCGACTTGCCGGTGCGCTCGAACAGGCGGCAGTCCAGGTCTTCCTCGAGGCGCCGGATCTGCGTGCTGACGGCCGACTGGGTCAGCGCCAGCCGTGCCGCCGCGGCGGAAAACGACCCGCTTTCGGCAGCCGTCAGGAAGGTCTGGAAGTAGCGGATCATCTATCGAAATCTTTGATGCTCAGGGCAAAAATGATTCGCTTCATATTACGGGTTGTGCTGACTACAATCAACGCGCAGGCCGATTCGCAGCCCGTTCAGAACCATTCCCTCCATAAAGCCCCATGAGCACGACTTCCACGATCCCCCTGTTCCACCTGGCGTTTCCCGTGCGCGACCTGGCCGAGGCGCGCAGTTTCTATGGCGGATTGCTGGGCTGCCCGGAAGGCCGCAGTTCCGAGGCGTGGGTGGATTTCAACTTCTATGGCCACCAGGTGGTGGCGCACCTGTCGCCCGAGGAATGCGGCCACCGTGCCACCAGCGCCGTCGATGGCGACGACGTCCCGGTGCGCCATTTCGGCGCGATCCTGCCGATGGACCAGTGGGAGGCGCTGGCCGAACGCCTGCGCGCGGCCGGCACCCGGTTCGTGATCGAGCCGCACATGCGCTTCAAGGGCCAGGTCGGCGAACAGGCCACCATGTTCTTCCTCGACCCGTCGGGCAACGCCCTCGAGTTCAAGGCCTTTGGCGACCTGAGCCAGGTGTTCGCCAAGTAAGCCGGCGCCAGCGCGCGGCGGTCAGGCGATGCGGCGCATCGCCTCGCGGATCGGTTCGGCCTCGGTCGGGCGCACCAGCCTGGCGACTTCCTGGCCGTCGCGCAGGAACACCAGCGTCGGCCACAGCTTGATGCGGAACGACCGGCCCAGCGGGCGTCCGCTGCCGTCTTCGATCTTCAGGTGGCGCAGGTCCGGATGCACCGCGAAGGCTTCGGCCAGCGCCGGCTGGGCCCGCTGGCAATAGCCGCACCACGGCGCGCCAAACTCCAGCACGGTGGCGCCGGACAGCGTGTCCACTTCGGTGCGGGTCGGCTCGGTGGCGGCATAGTGTTGGGTCATCGGCATGGTGATTCCTTTCTTCGGTTGGCGCGTGACGGTGTGCCTGCCAGATTCGTTCCAGGCCAGCACGAGGCCGGCCTGAAGCTGAACTGAGGCCGACCTGAGGCGGAGCTACGGCGCCAGCATGCCGCATCCGCGGCGCCAGCGTGTAATTTCTACGCCGCCGACACGATTTCCCACCATGACGGCAGCAGGTCCCGCACCTCCGCCGCGGCAAAGCGGTCATCGATCAGATACAGCACGCCCTGGTCCTGCTGCGTGCGAATCACCCGGCCGGCCGCCTGCACCACCTTGCGCAATCCCGGATACAGGTAGGCATAGGCGTAGCCCTGCCCGAACACCTGCTCCATGCGCGCGCGGAACTGCTCGTTGACGGCGTTGAACTGCGGCAGCCCCAGCGTGGCGACGAAGGCGCCGATCAGGCGCGCGCCCGGCAGGTCGACACCCTCGGCAAAGGCGCCGCCGAGCACCGCAAAACCGATGCCCTCGCCGCCTTCCGCAAAGGCCTCCAGGAACGCCGCCTGCGCGGCTTCGTCCATGCCGCGCGCCTGGACCCAATGCGGGATGTCCGGGTGCGACCCGGCGAAGCGGGCGACGGCCTGCTGCAGGTATTCGTGGCTGCTGAAGAAGGCCAGGTAGTTGCCGCGGCGCGCGCGGAACTGGTCGGCAATCAGCGCGACGATGTCCGGCAGCGACTGCTCGCGCCGCGCATAGCGCGTGGAGATGCGCGCGGCAATCCGCACCGACAGCTGCTCGGCACGGAACGGCGATGGCACTTGCACGCGCGCGCAATCGGACGGCAGGCCCAGCGTGTCGAAGTAATAGTCCGCCGGATCGAGGGTCGCGGAAAACAGCGTGACCGAATGCGCGGCGGCAAGGCGCGGGCGCAGGAACGGGGCCGGGATCACGTTGCGCAGGCAAAGCCGCGCATGATGGCCGCGGCGCCGCGGCGTGCGCTGGATATCGAACAGCGAATGCGCATCGAGCTGTTCGGCCAGGCGGGCGAAATGCAGTGCGTCAAAGTAGAAGCGCTGCAGCGCCGGATCGTGCGCGCCCGGATGCTCGGTCATGTAGGCCAGCGCCGCCGCACAACATTCGTCCAGCGCGCGGCGAAACGCCGCGGGCACTTCCGGCAGGACCTCGTAGGCATCGTCACCTTGGCGCGCGAGGGTGCTCCACTGCCGCGCCAACCTTGCCAGCGGCCGGGACAGCGGCGCCGGCGCGCCGCGGCGCAGTTCGCGCAGCGCTTGCGGATCGAGTTCCGCGGTGTACATCGCGCGGCCGCGCTCGACCAGGTTATGGGCTTCGTCCACCAGCACGCTGGCGCGCCAGCCATTGGCCACGGTCAGCGCATACAACATCGCGCTGCGGTCGAAGTAGTAGTTGTAGTCGGCCACCACCACGTCGCTCCAGCGCACCAGCTCCTGAGCCAGGTAGTAAGGGCAGATGGCATGTTGCCGCGCCAGTTCGCGCACCGCGGCGCGGTCGCGCACCGGCACGGCGCGGGCCGCTTCGCGCGCGGCCGGCAGGCGGTCATAGAAGCCGCGCGCCAGCGGACACGATTCGCCATGGCAGGCCAGCTCCGGATGTTCACAGGCCTTGTCGCGCGCAGCCAGTTCGAGCACGCGCAGCGGCTGCGCGCCGTGGCCGCGCAGGGCCGCGGCAGCGTGCAGCGCCACCGCGCGCCCGGTCGAACGCGCCGACAGGAAAAACACCTTGTCGAGCCGCTGGCCCGGCATGGCCTTGAGCACCGGGAACAGCGTCCCGACCGACTTGCCGATGCCGGTGGGCGCCTGCGCCAGCAGGTGGCGCCCGGCGCGGTTGGCGTTGTAGACCGCCTGCGCCAGTTCGCGCTGGCCCGGGCGGAAGCCCTGGTGCGGAAACGCCAGCTGCGCCAGCGCGGCGTCGCGCGCCTGCCGGTGCGCCAGCTCGGCCCGGGCCCAGTGCAGGAAGCGCTCGCAGGACTGGACAAAAAATGCCTCGAGCGCCGGCGCGTCGAAATGCGCCACCACCGGGTGCTCGCGCTGGCTGACGATATCGAAATAGACCACCGCGATCTCCAGCCCGGGCAGCCCCAGCTTGCGGCACAGCAGGCAGCCATAGATCCTGGCCTGGGCCCAATGCAGATGGCGGTGGTTGTCCGGCACGGCGGCGTCGCCGCGGACCGTCTTGATTTCCTCGAGCCGGTTGGCAGCCGGATCATAGCCATCGACACGGCCGCGGACGTGGAGCGGACCGAAATCCGCGGACAGCGCCACTTCCGCCTGATAGCCCGCGCCGCGACGGCTGGTCACCACGCCATGCCCCGCCACCCCTTCCTGCGCCGACGGCGTCGGCACGAAACGCAGGTCCAGGTCGCCCGCTTTGGCGGTGAACTCGCACAGCGCACGCACGGCGACGACGTACGCGGGCTGCGCTGGCGCAGCGGGCGGTGCGGGTGTGACGGGAGGGGGCGCGGTGGCGGCAGACACAGGCAATGGGTACAGCGGAAACTGTATAAATATACAGTAGCAGCCTGGCCGAGGAACGCCCTTACCGCCCGACAGGCATAAAGAAAGAGCAAATCGTTATTTCCATGTGCCCCACGCGCCGCTCTATATTGTCCGGCTGACAAGATAACAAGCACCTGCCAGCCCGGCAGCGGACACGACGGAGCCCGACCTTGACCTGCGGCATCACCCTCGGCGACACCCTTACCTGGTGCGCGCGCAACCTGCCGCGCAAGACCGCGCTGGTCAGCGGCATCGGCGCCGGGCGGCGCGCGTGGACGTATGCCCAGCTGGACGCCGAGGTCAACCGCCACGCGCATGCCTTGCAGTCGCTAGGCATCGGCAAGGGCGACGTGGTGGCGGCCTTCCTCTACAACACGCCCGCCTTCGTCTTTGCGCTGCTGGCCACGGCCCGCCTCGGCGCGGTCTTCAATCCGGTCAACTACCGCCTGGCGGCGCAGGAACTGGCCTACATCCTGAACGACGGCGGCGCCAGGGCGCTGCTGTTCGAACGCGAAGGCGCGGCCGTCGTGGAAAAGGCCGCCGAACTGGCGCCCGGCACCGCGTTGCGCCTCTATGCCGACGCCGACCCGGCGCCCGCCTACGCCACGCACCGGCTCGACACGCTGGCGGCAGGCCAGCCCGACACGCCGCCGACGGTGACGGTCGACGAGAACGACCCCTGCATCCTGATGTACACCAGCGGCACCACCGGCCGGCCCAAGGGCGTCATGCACAGCCATCGCAGCAAGCTGCAGCACAACGCGATGATGCACCAGGCCATGATGCTGTCGCGCGAGGACGTCGGCCTGTCGATCGCACCGCTGAACCACACCGCCGAGCTGCACACCAGCTTCCTGCCGCGGCTGCAGGTCGGCGCCACCCAGGTACTGCAGCGCCGCTTCGACGCGGGCGAGGCGTGGCAACTGGTCGAAGCCGAGGGCGTGACGCACTTCTTCGCGGCGCCGACCATGGTCGGCATGCTGCTCGACCATCCTGACGCCGCCACGCGCGACTTGTCCTCCCTGCGGCTGGTGGAGTATGGCGGCGCCTCGATGGCGCCGCACCTGATCCGCGAATGGGACCGCAAAGTCGGCGCCGGGCTGGTGCAGGTCTACGGCACCACGGAAATGGGACCGTGCATGTCGGTGCTCTACCCGCACGAACAACTGAGCCGTGCCGGCTCGGCAGGGCTGCCCGCACTTGGCCACGAACTGGTGGTGGCAAGGCTGCGCGACGACGGCGCACCGACCGACCCATCGCAGCCGTGCGCGCCAGGCGAAGTCGGCGAAGTGCTGGTGCGGGGCCCGTGCATGATGAAGGGCTACCTGAACCGCCCGGACGCCAACGCACGCGCGCTGGCGCACGGCTGGTACCACACCGGCGACCTCGGCAGCCTGGACGCCGACGGCTACCTGTGGATCCGCGACCGCATCGACTACATGATCAATTCCGGCGCCGAGAACGTCTATCCGCGCGAGGTGGAAGATGCCCTGATCGAACATCCCGGCGTGCTCGAAGTCGCGGTACTTGGCGAGCCCGATCCCACCTGGGGCCACGTGGTCGGCGCCTATGTGGTGGCACGCGGCGGCGCCGCGCCCAGCGCGGAACAGCTCGATGCCTTCCTGCTGCAAGGCGACCGGCTTGCCGCCTACAAGCGGCCGCGCCGCTACCATTTCGTCGAAGCGCTGCCCAAGACCACCAGCGGCAAGATCCAGAAGCACCTGCTGCGCGCCGGCGGCGCGGCCTGACCGCGCCTCAGGCCAGGCGCGCGTCGTAATGCCAGCGGCGCACCTTGGCATAGGCCAGCCGCCCGGCATCCGCGTGCAAGGGATTGACCAGCACGTTGTACTCCTCGGGAATCACGATCGAAGGCACCAGCAGCAAGGCGCTGGTGCCGGCGCGGACCCAGGCCTCGCCGGTGTCGAGGCTGGTCTTGCCGGCGGGAATGGCATCCCAGCCGACCGGTGCGCTGGCAGCCGTCAAGTGGCCTGCCTCGGCCCACAAGTCGTCGGGAATATCGATGCGGACCAGGTAGCGGTTCAGCGGCAGGCCGGCCGAGCCCAGGTGGACCAGCGTTTCCAGGCACGCCAGCGCAATGCTGGACGCCGCGTAAATCAGCGGCGTGCCCTGCCGGTTCCAGCGTCCCCCGGTCGCCTTCGCGCCGGCTCCGCTGGCATCGTCCGCGGTGTAGAGGGGCGTGTCGGTCGCGATGCGCCAGGCCGGCCTCAAGCGTAGGCCCCGCTCTGCATCCGCGCCACCAGGTCGGAGACGATGCGCTGGCCCGCGACGGTATCCATCAGCGCGGCGGGACGTTGCCCGCCCAGCGCCGGCGACGGCTGCTCCAGCCACTGCGCCACCCACTGCGCCGCATTGAAGCCGCGCGCATCGCCCGAGCCTTCCACCAGCGCCTGCACCTGGCCAACCAGCCGCACCATGCCGAGCACGCGCTCGCTCTGCTCGCTCGACAGGTTCTGGTGCGCGCGCGCCTTGCGGTCGACGGTGGCACGCGGCAGGTCCAGCGTCTTGATCAGCTGTTCCTTGCTCGTGCCCATGGATTCGGCCAGCCGGTTGAGGTCGGAAGCCGGTACGCCTTCGCGGATGGCGTGGATCACCGACATCGCGCCTTCGGTCGACAGCGTGGCCTCGTAGACCGCCAGGTAGCTATTGACGCCGAGTTCGCGCGCGGGCCGGCGTTCGTGGGCGGGCGGATAATGGCCTTCGGGCGTGAGCTTGAGCGGCATGGCGAACCTCATCAAATGAGTTTTCAGTCTAGCTCAATTGAGCTAATGCCCACATGCCTTATGCTGCCCATTTTACGGGGAAGCGCCGCGTGGCTACAGCCCGCGGCCACGTCGCCGCCCCTTGGCGGCGGACAGCGCGACGCGGGCCGGCCGGCTCCGCCGCGCCGGCGTGGGGGCGGCCGCAGCGGCCCCGGCTTCAGCGGGCGCCGCGACGGCCTGCTCGCGGTACTCCGCCAGCAGGCTTTCGCGCTGGCGCACCCTTTCCTCGAGCACCGCAATCGCCTGGCCGAGCCGGTTCATCTCGCTGCCCTGGCGCGACGCCGCCTCGGCGGCCCGGCTCAGCCGCTCGACCGCCGCCTTGCGCTCGGCCTCGAGCAGCTTTTGCGCCTCCCTGGCGGCCACCCGCGCCGCATCGAGTTCCAGCGCCATGCGGCGCTCATTGGCGGCGGTGCGCTGCATCAGCGTTTCGCGTTCCTGGTCCCACGCGGCGCGCCGGGCGTCGAAATCGTCCTGCATGGCCTGGCGCGCCGCCAGCGCCGCGGCATGCTCGGCGCGCAGCGCTTCGGCCTGCTGCTGCCATGCGGCGGCAGCGGTTTCGGCGCGCGCGGCACGCTCGGTCGCCTCGTCGCGCGCCCGCGTCAGTTCCACCATGGCAGCCTCCGCGCCTTCGAGCCGCGCCTGCATGACCTGGCGCTGCTGCGCCAGCGCTTCGCGTTCCTGCTGCAGCGCCGTGCTGGCTTCCACCAGCGCGGCTTCGCGCTGCGCCAACGCGGCCTCGGCCGAGGCCCTGGCGCTTTGCAGCGCCGCCTCCCACAGGTAGCGCGCGGCTTCGGTGACAGGCTCGGGACAGCCTGGCGCCGGCGCGAAACCCTGCGGATCCTGGATCCGCCCGCCCAGGGCGGCAAACCATGCATCCAGGTGCGGACTCACCGTGTTTGGCGAGCCCCGCCCCAGATGCAGGCGGATGCGTTCGATGGTCGGCCGCTGGCCGGCCTTCAGCAGGCTGTCGGCGGCCTGCCAGACGTCATCGCGGGTGATACCTCGGCTGCGGAGCGTTTCCATAGGTGGGACTCGGCTAGTCACTGAAAAATCACAAATAAGGTTCGATAATGGAGACTTATCGACTGTTATCTCATATTTATGTATGATATATTACAGCATACATCATATTTAATATGATCAGAACCCGAGCCGCCCACGAGGCATACTTTCCACCGATTCCCTCTGATGTCGACTTACCGGCCCCGCTCCGCACGTCCCAACTGGATCCTCTCGCCGAGCAGGCGGCCAACGCGTTGCGTCAGGAAGGCGAATCCCGAAACACGGTGGCAAGCTACCGCTCCGCACTTCGCTACTGGTCTGCCTGGTATGCCCTGCGCTACCGGCAGCCAGTGCGGCTTCCGCTTGCGCCCGCGGTCGTTATCCAGTTCATCGTCGACCACGCCACGCGGCAGACGCCGCAGGGCCCTGTCTGCGAGATGCCCGCAGCGATCGACCAGGCGCTGGTCGCTGACGGATGCAAGGCACGACCCGGCCCGCCCGCGCTGTCCACGCTGACCCACCGGCTCGCGGTCATCGCCAAGGCCCACCAGCTGCAAGGCCTGCCCAACCCCTGCGCCGATGCCGGCGTGCGCGAACTGATGGCCAGCACCCGGCGCGCCTACGCGCGGCGCGGCCACCGGCAGGCGCGCAAGGCCGCCCTGACGCGCGCGCCGCTGCTGCGCCTGCTCGATACCTGCGATGGCTCGCTGGCCGGGCTGCGCGACCGCGCGCTGCTGCTGTTCGCGTGGGCCAGCGGCGGGCGCCGGCGCTCGGAAGTCGCGCGCGCCACCATGGACAACCTGACGCGCGTGGGGCCCGCGGACTATGTCTATGTGCTGGGCTGGTCGAAGACCAACCAGTCGGGCAGCGAGCGCGCCGATACCGCCAAGCCCGTCACCGGCGCCGCCGGGCAGGCGCTGGAGGCGTGGCTGGCCGCCGCGGGGATCGAACACGGCCCGCTGTTTCGCCGCATCCGGCGCGGCGGGCATGTGGGAGAAGGGTTGTCGGATGCAGCGGTCAGCCGCATCGTCAAGGCGCGTTGCGCGCTGGCGGGGCTGGATGGCGACTATTCCGCGCATTCGCTGCGCTCGGGCTTTGTCACGGAAGCGGCGGCGCAGCAAGTGCCGCTGGCTGAAACCATGGCCATGACCGGCCATGCCAGCGTATCGACGGTGGTGCGCTACTTCCGCGCGGCCGATGCACGGCGCTCGCGCGCGGCCGACCTGCTGGCACCGGATGCGACCGACGGCCCCTGAGCGACTCGCCATGTCCGCCAACCATGCGCCGGGGCCGGCGCAAATACGGGTATTTCGCTAGCCGGCGCCTCTGGCTCGCCCCGCGGGGCCTGCCTATACTGGCAGGCGCGCGGGACGGTGCCGGCACAGGCTGGACGCCGCGCACGGAACATCCGGCAGACAGTCACCGCCACCCAAGCGCTGGCGGTACAGGCATGCGACGACGCGCCGCTGACCGGACCCGATCAAGTGGAAACGCGGAGATGGGCATGCCCAACGAACAATTCCTCGCCACGCAGGAAACGCGCCGCTCAGGCCTGAAGGCCCTGCGCGCGGCCCTGCTGCAGGTTCACAAGGAAGTCATCGGCTATGACCGGGCGCAGTATGAACGCCTGAACGGCCCGATTCCGGCCGGCCTGTTTGTCCAGCTGGTGACTGAAGACAATTACTTTCGCTGGCTCGACCCGCTGTCGCGCCTGATCATCGAGATCGACGAAGAGCTCGAGTCCAAGGAACACCACGACGACACCTGCCGTGCCGTCGGGCGCGCCGCCGAAAAACTCTTCAGCGACGGCGCCGATCCCGCGTTCCGCAAGCGCTACCAGGAAGCACTGCAGGACGAGTCCGGCGTCATCGTCGCGCACGGGCGGCTGATGTCCGTGATCGGGCAGCTGCGCCAGCTGCCCTAGCAGGTTGCTGAAGTACTCCCCGTACAAGAGGCGAGGCTTCCCCCTGCAAGGCAGTAGGCTTGCGATTTTTCACAATCTGGAAGCGGGACGTCCCTACATCGATTTTTTCGGCGGTTTGGCGCCCGATTCCGGCCTCATTACCGCGATTACTGCAACTGCGGACGGATTTGTCCCAGTGAGCGCATGCGCACGAGGTTGTAGGCGGCCATGCTCAGCACGAACATCTGGTCGACTCGCTTCAGTCCACGCACCATCACCTGGCGCATGCGCCCGACAGTCTTGACCCATCCGAAGCCTTGTTCGATCAGCTTGCGCTTTTGCTGCGAAACGGCATACCCGGCGCTGCAAGCAATGGCATCAGGAACGGCCGAGCGGCGCCCCGAGGTGTTCTGTGCCACGTGGGGCGTCACCTTCAGTTCCAGGCAGGCTTGAATGAACTCTTGCGCGTCGTAGCCCTTGTCTGCACCCACCGTGATTTCGGTGTTCGGGTCGTCCGTCACCTGTCGGGCATCGTTGAGCATCACCTTCGCGGCCTCGCGCTCAGCATGTCCGTCCGCATTGGTCACCATGGCGCTCACCACCAGGCCGTGACGGTTGTCGCTCAGGGTATGACCCATATAGCGAAGTTCACTCGCAGTTTTGCCCTTGCGGTACAGCTTGGCATCGGGATCGGTCTTGGACTCGTGCGTCTCGTTGCTGCGCGTGCGACCTTTGAAGTTGGCGCCGTCGTTGTCGTCCTTGTCGTCGCCGCCGTCCTTGCGCACGAAGCTCTTGTGGCCTGCCCACGCCTGAATCAGCGTGCCGTCCACGCTGAAGTGCTCGCCCGACAGCCAGTTCTTCTTCTGCGCGATGGCCAGCACCTCGTTGAAAAACTGGATCACCGCATCATGCTTGATCAGCCGCTCGCGGTTCTTGGTGAAGACCGTGGGCACCCAAACGGTGTCGTCCATCGACAGCCCGATGAACCAGCGAAACAGCAGGTTGTACTGCGTCTGCTCCATGAGTTGGCGTTCGGAGCGAACGCTGTAGAGCACCTGCAGCAGCATGGCCCGCAGCAACTTCTCCGGCGCGATGCTGGGCTGGCCACCCTTGATATCGTCCTCGTACATCTGTGCGAACAACCGGTCCATCTTTACCAGCGCCTGGTTGGCCATGGCGCGGATCGAGCGCAGCGGGTGGGACTTCGGCACGAAATCATCCAGCCTCCGCATAGTGAACAAACTTTCCGTGAAGGTATCTGCGCCGCGCATGAAAGTGGAGTTGGATGGGTTCCTCAAATCAACGCTTCAGCCAGTTGTCGCGCTGACGTCCACCGGAGGTATTTCAGCGGCCTGCTAGCGCGTCCGCGCATCCGGACGCATTATTTTCCTGCGCTTTACTTCTCTGGCTTCGACTTGCCGGGCCGGCGTGGCCCGTCGGTGTCGACCGCGATCGGGTCGCTGGCGGGGAAGGTTTCTTCCAGCGCCTCATCCAGTTCGCGCTCGATCCGTTCGTCTCTGGATGGCTGCCGCGCCGGCTTCGTCGGTTGGGGCTGTTGCTTCTGTGCGGGCTTGCTCATGGCAATAAGACTCCGTTGGCGACCTTGAGCCGATGGTAACCCTGGCGGCATGGCATTGCCATGCGGACGCCCACCGCTCAGCGGCCCCTGCCGCCCCCGCCTCTGCCGCCTTCTCTGCCACCCCCGCGCCCCCCGCCATGCCAGCCACCGCGCCCGCGGTGGCCATTGCCATGCCAGTGATGGCCGCCGCGTCCGCCGCCATAGATAAAGGCGAAGCTGCCATAGGCGGGCCACGGTCGGTAGTACGGATAGCCGTATGCCGGATAGGCGGGATAGGCGGGATAGGCCGGATAGGCCTGGTAGTACGGCGTCGACACCGCGTAGGCGGGATATGCCGGATACGGGTCGCCGCCATACGGGTACGTCACGCACCCTGCCAGCGCAGCCGCGACCAGGGCCACTCCGATTCCGTATCGCATGATGCCCTCCCCACCGTCAGCGTTCGGCCTGCCGGACCCGCCAGGCACGAAAGTTAGACCGCGCGACCGCCCCTGCATTCCGGTGAGCCGCCCCGGCCTGACACGCTGCGCCAACCCATGGACGTGCGGGCGCCTATATCGGAACAAAACAAAGGCATATTTAAGAAGTGTCCGATATTCATGTGAGAAACAACGGAATACATTGCTCTTGCACCCGACCCTGGGTGCCCGATCGAGTCAGGTTGCCCCCCTTCCTGGCTCCTTACGTTGCCACGATGGTCCCCGCCATCGTGGCATTTTTTTTGTACCGCGCTCTATGCCGCGCTCTACGCCGCGCTCTACGCCGCGATCTACGCCGCGATTTCGGGCTACAGCCCCTTCTCGACCATCTCGAGCACGCGCTGCCCCAGGATCTCCGCCTGCTCGCTGGCGCGGCTGCGCAGCGGGCCGTCGATCAGCAGGATCGCCAGCCCGTGCACGGCCGACCATGCCAGGTATTCGGCGCCCGGGCGGCGCTCGGCCGGCAGCACCCCCGCCTCCACCAGCTGGTCCAGCGCCGCGCCCAGCAACTGGAACGGGTTCAGGCCGCTGTTGCCGGCCTTGGCCGGGTCGGCGTCGTCCTCGACCTCGTCCGGCACCGAAAACGCCGTGCGGAACAGGCCGGTTTCCGTGAGGGCAAAGCGGAGGTATCCCGTGCCGACCGCGCGCAGGCAGGCGCGCGCATGCGCGGCGGCGCCGCGGCCCGGGCGCAGCCCGCCGATTTCGGCCTCCATGGCGATCGCCAGCGAAGACAGGGCCGAGGCGCGCACCGCCTGCAACAGGTCTTGCCGGCTGGCGAAATGGCGGTACGCGGCATTGGGCACTACGCCGGCGCGCCGCGTCGCCTCGCGCAGCACAATGGCGTCGGGGCCGCCCTCGCGTGCCAGGTCGATGCCGGCATCGAGCAGCGCGCGGCGCAGGTCGCCATGGCGGTAGGTCGCCCGTGCGGGCGGTGCGGAGGCTTCCCGGTTCATGCGGGCCTCCCGGAAAACGAATGACAGGTCATGATGTGCAGAGTCTTATAGTGAACAGTGTACACAATCAAACTGTCACAAGCTTGTTGCGCTTACGATGGCGGGGCCGGCGCAGCCCCAGGGCTCAGAGGATCGGCGCGAACAGCGAGGCGACGTGCATCGCCACGCGCAGCGGTGCCGGCGCGGCGAGGAACTCGTCCAGCCCGACCCGGCGGGCCTGCGCGAAATCGGCCTCGAGCATTGCGGCCACCTGCGCCGCAAAGCCCTCGTCCGCGGTCATCACCATCAGCTCGAAATTGAGCCGGAACGAACGATTGTCGAGGTTCGCGGTGCCGATGGCGGCGGCCTCGTCGTCGATCAGAATCACCTTCTGGTGCAGGAAGCCAGGCTGATAGCGATAGATCTTGATGCCCGCGGCAATAGCCTTGTGCGCGTACAGCGTCGAGGCGGCATAGACCACCAGGTGGTCCGGCCGCGCCGGGATCAGGATGCGCACATCCACGCCGCGCAGCACCGCCAGCCGCAGCACCGCGAACACGGCCTCGTCCGGCACGAAATACGGCGACGTGATCCACAGCCGGTGACGCGCCGACTGGATCGCCTCGACAAAGAACAGCGAGCAGGTTTCCTGCGCATCGGCCGGCCCCGACGGCACCACCTGGCAGGTCATGCTGCCGCCCGCCTCGGGCGGCGGCATCAGCAGATGCGGCACCTCGCGCGCGGCCCAGTACCAGTCTTCGGCAAAGGCCATCTGCAAGTCGAGCACGGCGCTGCCGCGCAGCGCGATATGGGTGTCGCGCCAGGGCGCCAGCGGCGGACGCTGGCCCAGGTATTCGACGCCGACATTGTGGCCGCCGATGAATGCTTCGCTGCCGTCGACGACCACCAGCTTGCGGTGGTTGCGGAAATTGAGCTGGAACCGGTTGACGAAACCGCGATGCGTCGAGAACGCCCGCGCCTCGACCCCGGCATCGAGCAGCGTGCGCACGTAGCGGCGCGACATCGCGTGGCAGCCGATGCGGTCGAACAGGAAGTACACCTTGACGCCGGCCTGCGCGCGCTCGCACATCAGCGCCTGCAGTTGCCGGCCCAGTGCGTCGTCGTGGACGATAAAGAACTGCACGATCAACACCTGCCTGGCGCGCGCCATCGCCGCGAAGATGGCCTCGAAGGTCTGCTCGCCGTCGATCAGCAGCCGCACATCGTTGTTGGCCAGGCACGGCATGCCGGTCAGGCGCGGCAGCGCGCGCATGCAGGCCTGCACCGGCGCGTGGACCACGCACGCGCTGCGTGCCTCGCGCTCGCGCGGGGTCATGCCGTGTCGGATTTCGCGCAGCCGGTCGTCGTTGAAGCGGCGCGCGTCGACATAACCGGCAAAGGTGCTGCGCCCGAAGATCAGGTAAGGCACCAGGGTGAAATACGGCATCATCAGCAGCGAGCCGGCCCAGGCAATCGCGCCCGGCGCGGTGCGCACCGTCATGACGGCATGCAGCGCGGCCACCACGCCTACGACGTGAAAGGCCAGCACGATGATGGCGATGACACTCGGGCTCTGCAGCATCGGTGGGCTTGTGTCCGCTGACCGGATCGCGATGCGCGCTATTTTGGCACAGCCCGGTCCGGATGTTGGCGCCACCTGGTGCGCCGCCAGCCGGAGCTGCCTCTTCGGGGCAGGCTGCTTCGGAGCTGCCTTCTTTTTTGGCATGCCGATGGCATCACGGTGCCAGGCCGCTGTCAGGGCAGCGTGCCCCTGTTTGTCCACAGGAACTGTGGACAACTTTCCGTAGCGGCCCGCCGCCGCCGCAGCTTCTCCGTCGCCTCCGCTCCGATCACGGCGAACCGCGAAAATCGACAGATATTTCAGCAATGTCTGATTGTTTTTCGTACCGCACTTTTAATACGCTTTCCGGCTAGGCAACGCGGTGCCATCACGGTGCCGCGGCCCGGCTGTCCGACCGCGGCCCGGGCGTCATTGCCGGCTTTCGCCTGACGGTTCGTATCCTGCCCTGTGGTCCGCCTCCGATGAATATTGCGCTGCTGATGGGCTTTTCGCCCCAACTCCGTACCGTGGCCGAACTGCTGGAGGGCGCCGGCTTCCGCTGCCGCGTGTTCGAGACCGGCCGCGAGCTGATCCACCGCATCAGCCAGGAGCTGTACGACATGCTGCTGATCGACGACGCCCTGCCCGACCTGCCGGCGCTGGAAGTGGTGCGCGCCGTGCGCAGCGCGCGCTCGCGCGATGTGCCGATCATCCTGCTGGCTGCCGACGACAGCGAAGACAAGCTGGTCGATGCGCTCGACGCTGGCGCCGACGACTACGTCTGCCGCCCGCTCAATGCGCGCGTGCTGATGGCGCGCATCACCGCCTTGCGCCGGCGCGTGACCGGCGAACGCGTACGCCAGGGCCTGGTGGTGCAGGCCGGTCCCTACCAACTCAACAGCATGGGGCGCTTCGCCACGCTGCGCGGAGAGCGCATCGCCATGACGCCGAAGGAATTCGACCTGGCCATGATGCTGTTCTCGAATGTCGGCCGCGTGCTGGCCGCCGAGCGCATCCAGCAGGCGATCTGGCGGCATGAACTGCCGCCGCTGTCGCGGGCGCTGGCGGGCCTGATCTCGCGGCTGCGCAAGACGCTGCGCATCGGCGTGGCCAACGGCATCGTGATCACGGTGGTCTACGCGCATGGCTACCGGCTCGACGTGCTCGAAGAGAGCATCGCGCCCAGGCTGCCGAAGGCCGGGACGCGAACCACCGCGCCACGGCCCTCGGGCAACTGAGCCGGGCAACTGAGCCGGGCAACTGAGCCGGGCTACGCCGGCAGCGTCGCCGACAGCGCCAGGAAGTCGAGCACGGCCATGCCGTCGGCGGAGCGCTTGGCTTCGCGCTTGGCCGCTGCCGCCGCGGCGCCGATCTGCTGGCTGCCCAGGCGCTGCAGTCCGGCCACGCCCTCGCCGCTGACGCACACCACCCCCACCGCCATCGATACCGGAGGAAAGAACACCGGCCGCCCGTGCCGGTCTTCGCCATGCATGCCGCCGGCGGCGCGGTCGGGCGGCGCATACATGGCGCGCGCCGCATCGTTGAAGCGCAGGATTGCGGCGCGCATGCGCTCGGCCCAGTCGGCACTCTGGTACAGCACCAGGAAATCGTCGCCCCCCACATGGCCCAGGAAGTCGCGGGCCGGGTCGCACGCCTCGGCCAGGATCGCGGCCGCGCCCTTGAGCATCTCGTCGCCTTTCCAGTAGCCGTACTTGTCGTTGAAGGGCTTGAAGTGGTTCAGGTCGACATAGCAGGCATGGAATTCGCTGGCGGCCTCGATCAGCCGCTCGATATGCTGGTTCAGCGGGATATTGCCCGGCAGGAAGGTCAGCGGATTGGCGTAGCGCGCCGCTTCCATGCGCACCTCGGTGATCGCCCGGATCAGGTCGGCGCCGGTGCCCAGCCCGATATAGCGGCCCTGGTCGGTGATCACGAAGCCGTCGGCGAGCGAGCGCGTGTTCTCGCCCGACAGGATCTGCGCCATGTCTTCCAGGCTGGCGCGCTGGTCGAAGCAGGCAGGATCGCGGCTGGCCATGGCGATGCAGGCCTTCTTGCCATAAAGCTCGCGATGGAACGGCGCCGCGTAGCGGTCGATAAACGCCTGGCGGCCGATGATGGCCAGCGGCCGCCCCTCGTCATTGACCACCGCTACCGCCTGCAGTTCGGGCTGGTCCTGGAAGGTGCGCAGCACCGCATCGTTGCTGGCCGACGG
The DNA here is from genome assembly GCF_001598055.1 of Cupriavidus nantongensis. Classification (NCBI taxonomy): domain Bacteria; kingdom Pseudomonadati; phylum Pseudomonadota; class Betaproteobacteria; order Burkholderiales; family Burkholderiaceae; genus Cupriavidus; species Cupriavidus nantongensis. Next base: position 1,181,984 of record NZ_CP014845.1, read on the forward strand.
CGACACCGTCGGCGCCGGCCGCAGCAGCCGTCCCGCGGTGATGCCGGACCAGCCCGAGCGCACCATCTGCGGAAACACGGCAATGCGGCGCGACGCCAGCGCCTGCCGCACATGCAGCGCGGCCTGCGCCGCCGGCTGCGCCACCGGCCGTCCCACGTAATAGCCCTGGGCGCCGGTCACGCCGAGGTCGCGCACCACGGCCAGCTCGTCTTCGTCTTCAATCCCTTCGGCGATCACGCGCCCGCCAAAGGCACTCATCATGCGCAGCAGCGCGCGCAGGATCTCCAGCCGGCGCGAGCACGACGCGATGCCGCGCACCAGTGACTTGTCGATCTTGACGAAATGCGGCGACAGGTGCGCGAGCAAGTCCAGGTTGGCGTGCCCGGTGCCGAAATCGTCCAGCGCGTATTGCATGCCGAGTTCGCGCAGCACCGCCATGGCCATGCCAAAGCTGGCGGCGTCGCCGATCGGGGTCTGCTCGGTGACCTCGATTACCAGCCGCGACGGTGCAATGCCGGCTTCGAGCAGCGCCGCCATCAGCCGCCCCCGGTCCGCCAGCAGGTGGCGCAAGGTCTGCGGGCTGAAATTGAGAAAGAGCTTGCCGGGCAGATCGAAACCGCGCCACGCAACCAGCGCGGTGCGCGCCGCTTCCACCTCCAGCGCGATGGTGGCGGGAACGCCCTGCACCAGCCGGAACAGCGCGTCAGGGGCCGCCCACGGCGAGCCCACGGGCCCGCGGATCAGCGCTTCGTAGCCAAGGATGGCGCCGCTGTCCGCCTGCACGATCGGCTGGAACACGGCGTGCAGCGGCGGCAGGCGCGCCGGCGCAAGCACGGTCCCGCCCGGGACAACGCTGGCGGCGTCGGAGGCAGGGTCGTGCTGGAGCGTGGCGACGGTCAGGCCATTCATAGGAAGCAAGCGGGGGAATGATGCGGGAGCGGGGAGGCGCAGTGCGGCCCACATTGCATGACATCCACATGACAGCGCGATGACAGTCCATATTGGAAGCATGTCACGTTGGCGTCACGTTGATCGACGACGATCCGTGCGCCGCGGCGACCGTCCCGTACAGAGGACGGCGCCAGCGGCGAATCGGGTCAAGCCCGGGCCGCGCAGGCTGGTCACGCCGGTGCGCCCGTCTGGAGTCATCTCCGTGTTGCAAGTTTTCAAGACATCCCTGCCCGGCCAGCTTCGGGCAGTTGCCCCCGCGCGCTGGCTGGCGCGGCTGGGCCGCCTGCCGCTGGTGGCGCGCCTGTGCGCTGCCTTTGCCCTGGTCTACCTGTTCGGCGCCGCGGTCGGCCTGACCGGCATCGCCAACCTGGTCTCGATCAAGGCGCGCACCGATACCCTGTACCAGCACGACATGCACGGCGCGATCTCGGCGGAGCGGGCGCAATCGGCACTGGCCGCGCTCGGGCGCGCGCAGCTGGCGCTGACCATGGCCACCAGCAGCACCGAGCGCGACGGCGCCGCCGACGAGATCGCGGCGGCGCTGGCGCAACTCGATGCGGCACTGGCCGGCGTGCAGCGGGCCGCCCCCGCCCAGGCGGCGCCACTGCTGCGCGAACGCCAGCGCGCCAGCGAGCTGGCCCACGCCTACGTGGCGTTGCTGCGCAAGCAGCCGCTGGATCCGCTGCAATTCGACAGCGCGGTTTCGGTCGACGGCCATTTCGTCACCGAGCAACTGCAGCGGCTCAGCACCCAGGTCGAGGCCGTGCGCCGCCAGCAGGAGCAGCAGGCCGCCGCCACCGTTGCCAGCGTCGCCGCCAGCCAGCTGCGCGCGCAGGCCTGGATGGCGGCCTTGCTCGGCGCCAGCCTGCTCGCTGCCGCCGCGCTTGCGTGGATTGCCGCGCGCAGCCTGCGTGCCGAACTGGGCGGCGAGCCGCGCGATGCCGCCGAGATCGCCCGCCGCATTGCCGCCGGCGACCTGACCGCCCCGATCGCGCTGCGCCCGGCGGACCACAGCAGCATGCTGCACCATGTGGCCAGCATGCGCGACCAGCTCGCCGGCGTGCTGGCGCGGATCCAGGCCAGCGCCCACGAGATCACCGCGGCCAGCCAGCAGATCGCGGCGGGCAACCAGGCCCTGTCGGCACGTACCGAGCAGCAGGCGAGCGCGCTCGATGCGACCACCGACAGCATGCAGGCGCTGGCCGCGCATGTCGCCGCCGCGCATGCGCAGGCCACCGAATCGAGCGAGATGGCCAGCGCCGCCCGCGCCGCCACCGACGACGGCGCGGCCGTGGTGCAGCGCATGCGCGCTGCCATGGACGCCCTGCACGGCCACTCGCGCCATATCGCCGAGATTGTCGGCGTGATCGAAAGCATCGCGTTCCAGACCAATATCCTGGCGCTGAACGCCGCCGTGGAAGCGGCGCGTGCGGGCCCGGCGGGCCGCGGCTTTGCCGTGGTGGCGCAGGAAGTGCGCGCGCTGGCACAGCGCAGCGCCGAGGCGGCGCGCGAGATCGGCGGCATCATCGGCAATGCCACGCACGAGATCCAGCAAGGCGCCAGCCTGAGCGGCAGCGTGGTGGCGGCGATGGACCGCATCGCCGCGACGGTGGGCCACAGCCATGCGCTCGCGGAGGGCTTGCGCACGCTCGCGGACGAGCAGGCCGAAAGCGTGCAGGGCGCCGGGCAGGCGGCGGCGCAACTACGCCAGACGGCCCAGCAGAATGCTGCGCTGGTCGACGAACTCGCGGGCCAGGCGGCGCGGCTCGACCAGCAGGCCGCGGCGCTGGCCAGCGACGTGGCGCGCTTTCGCTTCCGGCAGCCGTGACCAGGCAGGCGCCGCCAAGATGTGTCGGGGCGAAACATTTGTCATGACGACGTAACCGGCATTTACGTCTTCCGCGACGAAGTTACAGATATGTTGCAACTGAACCAGCCCCGGTAACGTGACAGCCCGGTTGCGGCGAGTAACCTTGCTTCACACCAACTGAACTGGGCACCCGCACAGGAAACCATGGCTGAACGACTGATCATGCTGGACGTACCCGGCGTCCTGTACTCCGACCGCTCCCGCGCCCGCCTCGGCGGCATTCCGGATTCGGGCACGCCGCGCGACGTGAGGTTTTTCGACCCGGTCGCGCTTGGGTTCGTGCGCAGGCTGTTCGGCGTGGCGGGCGCCCGTGTGGTGGTATCCGATGCCTGGCGCCGGGGCACCCCGGCCGCCATCCTGCAACAGCTGGACCTGCAGGTCGAAGCCATGACGCCGCCGGTCGCTGGCGGCCACGGCGCCGAGATCGAAGCGTTTTTCGCGCAGGGAGCGCGCCCGGTCCATTACGTGATCCTGTCCTGCGCCGCGGCCGAGTCGATGCCCGAGGCGCTGCGCGAGCACCTGGTCACGGTCGATCCGGCGGTGGGCCTGACCCTGGAGAACTTCCAGCAGGCGCTGGAGATCCTGGGCGTGGCCTGCCCGTCGACGGTGATGCCGGCGCCCAAGCTCGATGCCGGCCTCAAGGCCAAGCTGGCGCAGCTGCAGCAGCTGGCGCGCGACGACCCTGCCCGCTTCGGCAGCGCGCTGGCACCGGCACGCGAAGCGACGGCCGTCCACGCCTGATCCGACACTGCCATGCAGTCCCCGACGGGGCGCCCACGGGCGCCCCGTTTTGCATCCGGCGATCTGCAATGAACGATGCCGAGCGACGGGATGACCGACGGGATCCGTCGCTCCGGCGCATCCTCGCTGCAACGATCCCGTATCATGCTCGCTGTCGCCGGCCCCATGCCGGAGCTATGTGCCAGGACCCGCCATGCCTCACCTCGTCATCGAACTGACCGAAAACACCCGCCTGAACTGCTCGCAGGAAGAGCTGCTGGATGAGGCCAATGCCGCCCTGCTGGCTTCCGGCCAGTTCCAGGAGGCGGATATCAAGTCGCGCTGCATCACGCTGTCGACCTACCGCCAGGGCATCGATGCCGTCGAGCGGGCCTTTGTCCATGCGCGCCTGTCGATCCTGGACGGGCGCGATACCGCCGTGCGCCAGGCGCTGGCGCAAGCGGTCTGCGATGTGATTGCCGAAGCCGTGCGCTCGGGCGGCGGCACCGGCCAGAACGTGCAGGTGTCCGTAGAGGTCTGCGAGATGGTGCGCGCCACCTACGCCAAGCAACTGGTGGCCTGACCTGCCGCGCCGTCTGGCGGCCGCCCAATAAAAAACCCGCGGCCGTTGCAGCCGCGGGCGGAAGCTTCAGGAAGACTCCCGAAGCTCTGTCATGGGGAGCGCCCCCGCACCCATGACGTAGTCGATTCTAGGTGGGCGACATGGCCACCGAATTGACCTGGATTAAACGCTGCCGGATTGGTGCCGGCGGCCAGAAAGAAAAGGAGCCGGCAAGCGGCTCCTTTTCTTTCTGGACAACTGGCGCAGATCAGGCTGCGGCGTCCTTCAGCTTCTTCAGCGGACGGACCTTGACCTTGACGCTGGCCGGCTTGGCCGGGAACCAGCGCTCTTCACCGGTGAACGGGTCCTTGCCGAAGCGCTTCTTCTTGGCCGGCACTTGCTGCGCCGTGACCTTCAGCAGGCCGGGCAGCGTGAACTCGCCAGCGCCCTTCTTGTTCAGCGCGCCGACGATGGTGTTTTCCAGGTGGGCCAGCACCGTCTTCACGGTCTTGGCTTCCAGTTCCGTCTGGGCTACCAGGTGAGCGACCAGGCTCGACTTGTTGAAGGTGTCCTTCAGCGGGCGCGCAACGGGCGCAGCGGCGGGAGCAGCCTTCTTGGCCGGCGTGGCCTTCTTGGCGGCAGCCTTCACGGGTGCCTTGGTTGCCGCAGCCTTCTTGGCGGCGGGCTTGGTTGCAGTCTTCGCGGTCGGTTTCGCTTTGGTCGCCATATCGATATTCGTAAGTTGAACAGATGGATGCCGGCAGGTGTTTTGCATTGCTGCTGAGCGTTGCGCAATCGCCTGATCGACGCCCACTGAATCATAGCGGAAAGTGCCGTACGTCAAGGGGTTTTCATGCATGCGACACGCAAAACCCGGTGAAAACCCCGGGTTTTGTCGCGGCTTTGCCTCAGTCGAGCGCGAAAACGGCCTACGTCCCCCCGCTTTGGCGATCCGGGGACCGGCGCGGCAGCCCCTGCTCAGTGCGCGCGGGCGGCCATGGCGTCGCGCGTTTCGCGTGCGAGGCCCAGCGCAAACGCCGTTTCGGCGACCAGGAACAGCGGGCCGATCAGCAGCCCCACCAGGTCGTCGACGAAGGCGGGCTTGCGCCCTTCGTAATAGTGGCCGATGAACTGGATCACCCATCCCACCACGAACAGCCCGACGCCGAGCGCGAGCCACCAGCTGGTCGGCATCGCCGCGATCTGCGCGCCGGCGTAGAGGAACACCGCGAGAACCAGCGCCATCGCCACGCCGAAGCCCAGCGACAGCCGCAGGTAGAACAGGCACGCCAGGATATGCAGCAGCATGGCGGGGGTCAGCACGGCGCTGCCATCGCCGAGAGCCAGCGCCGGCCGCGCCAGCAGCGTGGTCACGGCCAGCACGATCATCGGGATGCCGATGAAATGCGTGAAGACGTTGCGCGGATCGCGATGGTAGGCGGCGTAGTTGGCGAGATGTTCGATCAGGGTTTTCACGGGGCGTCTCCTTGGCTGCGTTATGGCGTGCGGGTGTGCGGGTGCGCGCGCGGCTGGCGCGAGGTGGATTTATAGTAGTGGTCGCGCACCGGCGGGTCTGTCGGGTTTTTGACATTCCGCCAGGTGCCCGGACATGCAGGCGGGCATGCGGCTGGCACGCCGCCATACCCCGCTCTGCCCGCCCCACACGACCGCAGGACGCAACCCCCAGACACGATGTCCAGTCCGATGTTGCCATGCAGCGACCCGCTCGCCGCGGTGCGTGCAGGTGCGTGGTTCAGCCAGTTGCCGCCGGCGCTGCGGCAGGCGCTGCTGGACGACGGCAGCCTGCGCCGTCTGCTCGCCGGCGAGACCCTGTTTGCGCGCGGCGACCGCTTCGATGGCCTGTATTGTGTTGCCAGCGGCACCATGCAGATCCATGCGAGCGGCGAATCGGGCAAGGCCGCGATGCTGGGCCTGCTCGAACCCGGCACCTGGTTCGGCGAGATCTGCCTGTTCGACGGCCTGCCGCGCACGCATGACGCACGCGCGGCCAGCGCCGCCACGCTGTGGCACGTGCCGCGCACCGCCCTGGCGCAGCGCCTCGCGCAGCAGCCGGCATGGTGGCAGGCGTTCGGGCAACTGCTGGCGGCCAAGACGCGCGAGGCCTTCCACTATGTCGAGGAAGCGCAGTTGTTGCCGCCGGTGGCCCGCGTTGCGCGCCGGCTGGCGGCGATCGCGCATGGCTACGGCAACCTGCCCGCTGGCATTGCCACGCGGCGCGTGCGCATTGCGCAAGAGCAGCTGGCGCAGATGCTGGGCCTGTCGCGCCAGACCGTGAACCACGCGCTGCGCGAGCTGGAGGCGCACGGCCTGCTGCGTCTTCAATATGGCGGCATCGAACTGCTCGACCTGCCCGCGCTGGAAACGCTCAACTGACTGCACCGTACCGGAGCCCCCGACACCATGACAACTCTCGACGCCACCCAACTCGACGCCTGGCTGGCACGCCTCGGCATCGACGCGCCGCCCTCGCCCACGTTGCAGGCGCTGGACGCGGTGCTGGCCGCGCACCTGGCCAGCATCCCGTTCGAGAACCTCGACCCGCTGCTGCGCCGCCCGGTGCGCATCGACCTCGACGCCGTGTTCGACAAGCTGGTCACGCGCCGGCGCGGCGGCTACTGCTTTGAACTCAATACGCTGCTCAGCGCCGGGCTGGGCGCGCTGGGCTACGCGGTCACGCCGCTGGCCGCGCGCGTGCGCTGGGGCGTGCCGGACGAGGTGCCGACCATGACCTCGCACATGCTGCTGCGCGTGGAAGTGGCGCACCGCAGCTATCTGGTCGATGTCGGCTTCGGCGGCCCCACGCCGTTCCGGGCGATGCCGCTGTCCGAGCCGGCCGACGATGGCTTTCCCTACCGGCTGGCGCCCTCGCCAGCGCAAGCCGGCACCAGCGCATTCCACAGCTACGACCTGCAAGCGCGTGGCGATGCCGGCTGGATCCCGGTCTACCGCTTCGACCTGACGCCGCAGCCGCCGATCGATTTCGTCGCGCGCAACTGGTATGTCTCGACGCACCCGGACAGCGTGTTCCTGCAGCGCCTGATGGCCGCGCGCACCGACGGCGGCACGCGCGTGACGCTGGCCAACGGCGAACTGGCCGAGCGCGCTCCGGACGGCAGCGTACACCGCACACACCTGCCGCATGCCGAGGCCGTGGTCCAGGCGCTGTCGGAGCGCTTCGGCATCGTGCTGGACGACGAGCTGCGCCAGGGCCTGATGGCTGCGCTGCCTGACTTGCTGGCGCCTGCGACGGCGTCGGCCGGCAGTTGAATTGCAGCTGACTGGCAGCCGCTCCGCACTGCAGCAACGGCTTCATGCACCGCGCGCATTGCCGGCAGAAAGAATGCTGATAAGGCCTGTAACCGCCACCCGGCGCTGTGGACGCGGGCATGGCCGCGCCACATAATGTCCCGGCGATGCCGCCTGCGGGCGCGTCCGCAGCACAACAGCGCGGCACCCCGCCGCCAGCACAAGCCGGCCAGCATCGCTGGCGCCGGCGCAGCCATACAGGAGACTCCATGTCATTGTTCGATCTGACGGGCAAGGTTGCCATCGTCACGGGCTCTTCGCGCGGCATCGGCCGCGCCATCGCCGAGCAGATGGCCGTACAGGGCGCCAAGGTCGTGATTTCCTCGCGCAAGGCCGAGGCCTGCCAGGAAGTGGTGGATGCGATCAACGCCCGCCATGGCGCCGGGACCGCGATCGCGGTCCCGGCCAACATCTCTTCGAAGGAAGACCTGCAGCGCCTGGTCGACGAGACCAACAGCGCCTTCGGCAAGATCGACGTGCTGGTCTGCAATGCCGCGTCCAATCCGTACTACGGGCCGATGAGCGGGGTCTCGGACGACCAGTTCCGCAAGGTGCTGGACAACAACGTCATCTCCAACCACTGGCTGATCCAGATGGTGGCGCCGCAGATGATCGACCGCAAGGATGGCTCGATCATCATCGTGTCGTCTATCGGCGGCCTGCGCGGCTCGCCCACCATCGGCGTCTACAACATTTCCAAGGCCGCCGACTTCCAGCTGGCGCGCAATCTCGCGGTCGAGTTCGGGCCGCACAATGTGCGCGTGAACTGCATCGCGCCCGGGCTGATCAAGACCGACTTCGCGCGCGCGCTGTGGGAAGATCCCGAGCGCTACAAGCAGTCCACCCAGGGCGCGCCGCTGCGCCGCATCGGCGAGCCCATCGAGATCGCCGGCGCGGCCGTGTTCCTGGCCTCCGCGGCCAGCACCTTCATGACCGGCCAGGCCATGGTGGTGGACGGCGGCGTGACCATCTGAACCTTAGCCGCAAGCGTTTCAAAGCGGCCGGCGCTGACTGCGCCGGCCGCTTTCCTGCATTTCCCTCAACCTGCAGTGCAGTTCCGGGAGGCAGTCCATGTCGAGCAATCCGCAGTCGGCCGGCACCTGGCCGGTCATGTCGCTGGCCGAGGCCCACGCCCGCCTGACCGCGCCGGGCGCGCCGTTCGAAACCGAGACGCGCGTGATCCGCGGCATCCCCACCACGGTCTGGAAGAACGCGCCGCCCACGCTGCGCGAGCTGCTGCTGGCCACGCGCGCGTTTGCCGATCGCACCTTCGTGGTGTACGAGAACGAGCGCGTCTCCTACGATGCGTTCCTGCGTGCCGCCATCGCCATGGCCCACACGCTGGTGCGCGACGGCGTGCGCAAGGGCGACCGCGTGGCGCTGGCGATGCGCAACCTGCCTGAATGGCCGGTGGCGTTCTACGGCGCGCTGCTGACGGGCGCCATCGTGACCCCGCTCAACGCGTGGTGGACCGGCCAGGAGCTGGAATATGGCCTGGCCGATTCCGGCAGCCGCATCGCCATCGTCGATGCCGAGCGGCTCGACCGCATCCTCGAACACCTGCCGGGTTGCCCGGCGCTGGAACGCATCTACGTCTCGCGCGCGGGCGCCGCACCGGCCGACCCGCGCGTAACGGCGCTGGAAAGCGTGATCGGCCCGTCGTCGACTTGGGCGACGCTGCCGGAGCAGGCGCCGCCTGCGGTCGACATCGACCCCGACGACGACGCCACCATCTTCTACACCTCCGGCACCACCGGCAAGCCGAAGGGCGCGGTCGGCACGCACCGCAACTCCACCTCGGTCGCGGTGGCCGGCGGCTTCAGTCCGCTGCGCAACCTGCTGCGCCGTGGCGAGCCGATCCCGGCGCCGGATCCGGCCGCGCCGCAGAAATCGATGCTGCTCGCGGTGCCGTTCTTCCACGTCACCGGCTGCATGGCGGTGCTCAACGGCGCCATCGCCACCGGCGGCAAGATCGTGCTGCTGCATCGCTGGGACGCGCTGCGCGGCATGGAACTGATCGAACGCGAGGGCTGCACCGCGGCCGGCGGCGTCCCCACCATCGCCTGGCAGATCCTGGAGCATCCCGAGCGCGGCCGCTTCGACCTGTCGTCGCTCGAGAACATCAACTACGGCGGCGCGCCGGCCTCGCCCGAGCTGGTCCGGCGCATCCGCGAAGTCTTCCCGCTGGCCGCGCCGGGCATCGGCTGGGGCATGACCGAAACCTCGTCGACTTTTACCAGCCACAGCGCCGAAGAATACGTGATGCGCCCCGACAGCAGCGGCCCGGCGCTGCCGATCGGCGAGATGAAGGTGGTCGACGGCCGCGGCCAGGCGCTGCCGCCAGGGGAAACCGGCGAGCTGATGGCACGCGGCGCCAATGTCGTGCGCGGCTACTGGAACAAGCCCGAGGCCACCGCCCAGACCTTTGTCGACGGCTGGCTGCGCACCGGCGACATTGCCCGGCTGGATGAGGAAGGCTACGTCTATATCGTCGACCGGATGAAGGACATGCTGATCCGCGGTGGCGAGAACATCTACTGCATCGAAGTGGAAAGCGCGCTGTACGAGCATCCCGCGGTCATGGATGCGTCGGTGGTCGGGCTGCCGCACCGGACCCTGGGTGAGGAGCCGGCCGCCGTGGTCAGCCTGAAGCCGGGCATGCAGGCGAGCGAAGCCGAGCTGCAGGATTTCGTGCGCGAGCGGCTGGCAGCATTCAAGGTGCCGGTGCGTATCCTGATTTACCACGAGATGCTGCCACGCAATGCCAATGGCAAGATCATGAAGTCGAACCTGCGCAAGCTGTTCGACGCCGCCGCGTAAGCTAAGCGGAGCCACCGCATCGATCCGACCCATCAACAGGACGAAAAATTGACGGACCAAGCCAAGCCGGATTCCTCCCTCTCCCAACCCTTGCGGGCCCTGGGCGCGGCAGCGCTCGCCGCGCTGCTGGCCGGCTGCGCCGCCGGCGGCACCAACCTGGCCGCGGTGCCGGAGCTGCGACCCGGCGTGCCGGCCGGCTACCTCGCCGCCGATGCGCGCCCCGACAGCCTGAAGCTGCTGCCCCCGCCACCGGCGACGGGTTCGGCAGCGCTGGCGCTGGACGAGGACGCCGCGCGCCAGGCCGGTCCGCTGCGCGGGTCGCCGCGCTGGCAACTGGCGTCCGACGATGCCGTGCTGACCTTCCCGCAGGCTGCCAGCACCTTCTCCTGCGCGCTGGGGGTACCCGTCAGCGAGAAGGACACGCCCTACCTGACCATGCTGCTGCGCCGCAGCCTGGTCGATGCCGGCCTGTCCACGTACAAGGCCAAGGATCACTACAAGCGCACCCGCCCGTTCGTGGCCACCAAGACGCCGATGTGCACGCAGGCCGAGGCCGCCAAGCTGGAGAAGGATGGCTCCTACCCGTCCGGTCACAGCGCCATCGGCTGGGCCTGGGCGCTGATCCTGACCGAGATCGAGCCGGCGCGCGCCAATGAGCTGCTGGCGCGCGGCCAGGCCTTCGGGCAAAGCCGCGTGGTGTGCAACGTGCACTGGCAGAGCGATGTCAACGCGGGCCGCACCATGGCAGCCGCCACGGTGGCGCGGCTGCATGCCGATCCCACCTTCCGCGCCGACCTGGAGCGGGCCCGCAATGAAGTCGCTGCCGCGCGCGCCGCGGGCGCGCGGCCCTCGCGCGATTGCCAGGCGGAAACCGCTGCGCTGGCCCGCTGATGACCTGCGCCCCGGCCGGCGCGCTTATTTCACCGGAATCACCGTGCCGGCCGGCACCGGCACGGCGGTCACGCTGTTCTGCGGGCTGCCGCTGACGATGCGGTCCGAATACGTCAGGTAGACCAGCGTATTGCGCTTGCGGTCGACCGCGCGCACCACGTGCAGCGCCTTGAACAGGATCGACATGCGCTCGGAGAAGACATTGTCCTGCTGCTTGATCGGCCCTTTGAAGCCGATCGGGCCCACCTGCCGGCACGCGATCGAGGCCTCGGGCGGGTCTTCGGCCATGCCGAGCTGGCCCTTGATGCCGCCGGTGCGGGCGCGCGACACGTAGCAGGTAACGCCGTCCACCTGCGGATCGTCATAGGCTTCGATCACGACCTTGTCGGAGCCGGTCATGCGGAAATTGGTGCTGACGCTGCCGATCTCCTCGGCAATGGCCCCCGCGGCGGCGCTGGCGCAGACGCCTGCAAGCAGGAGGCGAACGAGTTTGTGTTGAGACTTCATGGCTGTATCACGCATCGGTACTCAGTTCACCGACGACTTGATGTCGCCGTGGCGCTTTTCCATTTCCTGGCGCAGCGCGCGGCGCTGCTGCGCGGCGGCAAAGCGCTGGCGCTCGACCTCGTCGCGCGGCTCCAGCGGCGGCACCTCGGCGGGGCTGCCGTTGTCGTCCACCGCCACCATGGTGAAATAGCAGCTGTTGGTATGGCGCACCAGCTTGCTGCGGATGTTCTCGGTCACCACCTTGATGCCGATCTCCATCGAGCTGCGGCCGGTGTAGTTGACCGATGCCAGGAAGGTCACCAGCTCGCCCACATGGATTGGCTGGCGGAACACCACCTGGTCCACCGACAGCGTGACCACGTAGCGGCCGGCGTAGCGGCTGGCGCAGGCATACGCCACCATGTCCAGGTACTTGAGGATGGTGCCGCCGTGGACGTTGCCGGAAAAGTTGGCCATGTCGGGCGTCATCAGCACGGTCATGGAAAGCTGGTGGGACAGGTCATTCATGATGCGGGATACGAAGATTGCGGGGGCGGGATTGCCGGCTGCGGGCGCCGGCAGTTTAACCCGGATCGCCGCGCCGTTGATGGCGGGGATGGCGCGGCGTCGGCGACCGGTCTGCCGGCGCATCCGGCGCATCCGGCGCATCGGGCGCAAAAAAAGCGGCCTGCCAGGCCGCTTCTTTCGCTATGGACGCAAACTGCTTACTTTTTCTTGTTCACGGCGTCCTTGAAACCCTGGCCTGCCGAGAACTTGACCGTCTTGGCGGCCGGAATCTTGATGGTTTCGCCGGTGCGCGGATTGCGGCCGGTACGGGCAGCGCGCTTGCCGGCGCTGAAGCTGCCAAAACCCACCAGCGTTACAGAATCGCCCTTTGCCACTGCCTTCTTGATACTGTCCAGCGCTGCGTTGAGCGCACGCTCGGCGGCGGCATTGCTCAATTCTGCTTCCGCGGCGATGGCCTATACCAGTTCACCTTTATTCATGGCTGATTTCCCTTGTTGGTCGTCGTCACCGATGGGCGTGCCTGGCGGCAGGCCATCGATCGGCGCAGTCTAATCTGCCCTTCGCGCGTTGAGCAATCCCCAGTGGCACCAATGCGACAAAAAAACCCGCAAATCCTTGCTTGAGGCCGGTTAGCGGGCAATTTCCACTGCTGTTCGCGCTTGCCAGGCGCCGCATTTTGCCGGGCCGGGAGCAGTCGCCCGAAATCGGGCCCTCAAAACTAAACAGCATAGGACAGATTCCCCCAAATGGGGCGACGCACCACAACGGATCACCGGACGCACCTTGTCGGTTCCATTCGGGCGCAGAGGTGCCCGGCTGCCGGCAGCGTTCCGACGGCACGGAGTTCCCGGGGAATCGGCCGCATGCGGCAGGCCGGTGCGGTTTTTTACCCGGCACGGTGCAAGCGGCACCAGGATGCAGCGGTCAGTGGAACGCTTTTTGCGTACTGGTGCGCCCATTTTGAGCATGAGGTCACTATGGACAACTGGAAGACCGGCACCGACGCGCTGTTTATCCTGCTGGGCGCCATCATGGTGCTGGCCATGCACGCCGGCTTTGCGTTCCTCGAACTCGGCACGGTGCGCAAGAAGAACCAGGTCAATGCGCTGGTAAAGATCCTGGTGGATTTCGCGGTTTCCACCATCGCCTATTTCTTTATCGGCTACACCATTGCCTACGGGGTGCAGTTCTTTGCCGGCGCCGAAACCCTGGCCCAGAAGAACGGTTATGAGCTGGTCAAGTTCTTTTTCCTGGCGACCTTTGCCGCGGCGATTCCGGCGATTATCTCGGGCGGTATTGCCGAACGCTCGCGTTTCAATCCGCAGCTGGTCGCCACCTTCGTGCTGGTGGGTTTTGTCTACCCGTTTTTCGAGGGCATGGTGTGGAACCAGCGCTACGGCGTGCAGGACTGGATCGCGCGCGTGGCCGGCGCGCCCTTCCACGACTTTGCCGGTTCGGTGGTGGTGCATGCGCTGGGCGGCTGGATTGCGCTGCCGGCGGTGCTGCTGCTGGGCGCGCGCCGCGGCCGCTATCAGAATGACGGCCGCATCAGCGCGCATCCGCCCTCGAACATCCCGTTCCTGGCGCTGGGCGCCTGGATTCTGGCGGTGGGCTGGTTCGGCTTCAACGTCATGAGCGCGCAGACCGTCGACAAGATCAGCGGCCTGGTTGCGATCAATTCTCTGATGGCGATGGCCGGCGGTACGCTCGCTGCCTGGCTGGCCGGGCGCAACGATCCGGGCTTCGTCTACAACGGGCCGCTGGCCGGCCTCGTGGCGGTATGCGCGGGCTCGGACCTGATGCATCCACTGGGCGCCCTGGTGACCGGCGCCGTGGCCGGCGCGCTGTTCGTCTATATGTTCACGCTGGCGCAAAACAAATGGCATATCGACGATGTGCTGGGCGTGTGGCCGCTGCACGGGCTGTGCGGCGCCTGGGGCGGCATTGCCGCGGGCATCTTCGGCGCGAAGGCGCTGGGGGGACTTGGCGGGGTATCGCTTGGCGCGCAGTTGCTCGGCACCTTGCTTGGCATCGTGGTCGCACTGGCCGGCGGCACGCTGGTCTACGGCACGCTGAAGCGGCTGGTAGGCATCCGCCTAGACGCCGAGGGCGAGTTCAACGGCGCCGACCTGACGCTGCACCGCATTTCCGCGACCCCCGAGCGCGAAACCAACTGGTAATACCCGCCAAAGGCTTTCCGATATAAACCGGCGAGCCGTGTAACGCGCCTTGTCTTAACAATTATTTGCTTGCGCTTCCGCGCACGGCCTCTCAATAATTGCCGTGCCCGGTCATTGCGCGCAACGCGCAGGGGCTCGCACGCCGCAGCCGGCTGGTTTGGGGGATGTTGGGCCGGCGGCCGGCCGGTCACGCCAACACGAAAGGAATAAGCCGATGGACGCCTCTACCTTCGACAACCTCAAGACCCTGGTGGTCTCCTACGCCACCGAATTCGGCGTCAAGATCCTGGCGGCCCTCGCCTTCTGGGTCATTGGCCGCTGGCTGATCCACTTTGTCGTGCGCCTGGTGCAGAATGCGCTGGGCAAGCAGAAGGTCGATCCGACGCTGCTGCGCTATGTCGGTTCCATCGTCACCGTGACGCTGAACGTGGTGCTGGTGATCGGCATCCTCGGCTACTTCGGCATCCAGACCACCACCTTTGCCGCGCTGATCGCCGCTGCCGGCGTGGCCATCGGCATGGCCTGGTCGGGGCTGATGGCAAACTTCGCCGCGGGCGCCTTCCTGGTGGTACTGCGGCCGTTCAAGGTGGGCGACTTCGTCACCATCGGCGGCGTGACCGGAACCGTGCGCGAAATCGGCCTGTTCGCCACCACGCTCGATACGCCGGACAACGTCCAGACCGTGATCGGCAACAACAAGATCTTCAGCGACACCATCCAGAACTTCACCGCCAATGCGTTCCGGCGCGTGGAACTGAAAGCGCAGCTGGCCGGCAGCACCGACGTCGCCGAGGCGGTGGCGCTGCTGAAGACCCGCATCGCCGAGATCCCCAACGTGCTGGCCGAGCCGCCGGTCGACGTCGAAATCCTCGAGTTCACGCTGGTCGGCCCGGTGCTGGCGGTACGCCCCTATTGCCATAACGACCACTACTGGCAAGTCTATTTCGACACCAACCGCGTCATCCGCGAATGCTTCGGCCAGGCCGGCTACGCCGCGCCGATGCCGGCGCACATGGTGGTGGTGCAACAGGCCGGGGTGCCGCACGCCGCCGCGGAGCAAGCCGCGGCACAGCAGGCCGCCTGAACCGGCGCGGCGGCGGTTTCAGCGGGTGCCCGGACGCGCGCGTGCGCCCGAGCGCCCGTAATGGCGCATCAGCACCGCGCCGGCGCCGCACGCGGCCATCACCACGCCCAGCGGCAGCGCGCTGCCGTCGCGCCACACGCTGACCGCGGCGCCGCCGAGCGTGCCGAGCGAAAACTGCAACGTGCCCATCAGCGCCGAAGCCGTGCCGGCGCGATGCCCCTGGTGCGCCAGCGCCAGCGCCGACGCGTTCGGCGAAACGCAGCCCAGCGCACCGATAAACACGAAGAATCCGCCCAGCAGCACCGGCAGCACCGCCATCCCCGCCAGTGCGGCCAGCGCCAGCACCAGCCCCGCGGCCAGCGCTGCCAGCAGCGTGGCTCCCAGCACCTGGTCGAGCGAGCGCCCGCGTACCAGCCGGGCATTGAGTTGCGACATCGTAATCAGCCCCAGCGCATTGGCGCCGAACACAAACCCGTAGTGCGACGGCGCGATGCCGTGCAGTTCGATCAGCACGAAGGGCGAGCCCGAGATATACGCAAACATGCCGGCCGAGCCGAAGCCGGCCGACAGCGAGTAACCCAGGAACTCCCGGTCGCGCAGCAGTTCCGCGTAGCTGCGCGCGACGGTGCCGAGCCGCAGCGGCGCTACATGGCCGCGGTCCAGCGATTCCTCCATGCGCAGGTGAACCAGCAGCAGGATCAGCAGCCCGGCCCCCGCCAGCACCCAGAAGATGGCGCGCCAGCCCGATACCGTCAACACCGCGCCGCCGATGATCGGTGCCAGGATCGGCGCCACCCCCATCACCAGCATCAGCGACGAAAACGCCCGCGCGGATTCATGCGCCTCGAGCCGGTCGCGGATCACCGCCCGGGCCATCACCATGCCGGCGCAGCCCCCCAGCGCCTGCAGGAAGCGCCATAGCATCAGCGCTTCCACGTTGCGCGCCAGCGCGCAGCCCACCGCGGCGATGATGTAAAGACATAGCCCGATATAGAGCGGCGGCTTGCGGCCGAAGCGGTCGCTGAACGGACCATAGAAGGCCTGCCCGATCGCCAGCCCGACCAGGAAGGTGCCCAGCGTCAGCTGGACCTGGCCGATGTCGACGCCCAGATCGCCCGCCAGGGTCGGGAAACTGGGCAGGTACATGTCGATCGACAGCGGCGCGATCGCCATCAGCGAGCCGCAGATCAGCAGCCAGGCAGGGAAACGCGGCGTCGACGCGGCGCTTGGGGAATGGGGCATGGAGGACATTATCCGAGGGCGAGGGCGCTGAGCTGCACGGCCCTGCGGCACGGGCAACCCCGCTGAAAGACGCAATTGTTGCACAACATAACCAATGCAGCCGCTGGCCCGGCGACGCTGGCATGCGGCCGTTCGCGCGGAAAGACCGCCCCGCTACATTTCATCGCCCGGGTCGAGTCCGGCAAAGCTGGCAAACCTGGCAGGATTGGTGAATAGTGGAGTCACGCCCTGGTGTTCCTGGGCATGGCCTGGCGGCAACGCTGCCGCGCTGGCGGGGCGCGACTTTCATGCGCGCCGGCGCGGAGGGTACAATGCCAGCCTGTCGGCGTAAGACTCGCCGTCGGCCTCGCAGAGAGGGACGACAGTACAGGTCCCCGCAACATTAGCCTGCATGAGAATACGACAAACGCCGCTTTCCGCTTCGCTAGGCACCGCCGCTCTTGCGGCCGTGCTGCTGGTGCCCCTGCCTGAGACGGCCAGGGCGGCGCCCGCGCAGTTGCGCAGTGCCAGCGTCCCTTTGCTGGTTCCCGCGCCCGATGAAGCCGACCCGGTGGCGCGCATGCTCAAGGGTGCAGCCACGGGCCAGAACACCGGCGCCGCCGGCGTGCCCGAACTGCTGCGCAATGCCACGCGCCCCGACAACGTGCTGGCGCGCGCCTGCCGCCAGCTCAACGATGCCCTGCCGATCGAGATCGACGGCGAGACCCGCCTGCGCCGCTGCCAGTCGGTCCCGGGCAAACACGTCCTGTTCCAGCTGGAACTGACCAACTACCGCGGGCCGATGCTCGACCTGGCCAGCTTCGAGGTCAACTACGCCGCGCCGCTGCAGCGCAATATCTGCGCCAACCGCGATGTCGAGATCCTGACCAAGCTCGGCGTCAGCATGCTGTTCCGCTACATGACCCGCAAGGACCGCGGCGAGCGCCGCATCGGCGACGTCTATATCAACGGCCCGATCTGCAGCGCTGCGTTGCGCTGAGCCGCGCGCCAGTGCCAACAAGAACGGCCCGCTGATGCGGGCCGTTCTTGTTTCAGGCAACACGCCTCAGGCGGCGCGGGGGCGCAGCGGCACCACGTTGGCGGCGCGCCGCACCAGCATGCGCGTGTCCTTCCAGCCAGCATCGGCCAGCGGCGAGCCCCACACCAGTTCATGCAGCCGCGCCAGCGCGAACGGGTTGCCCAGCAGCACGTGCTTCTGCGCCGGCGTGAGCGCGCGCGGCCCGTGCGTCAGCGCATGCTCGACCAGGCTGTCGTGGCGCTTGCGCGCCGATTCCGGCTGCACCACGCGCGGCGTCGCGGTCGCGCACATCAGCGCGTTGGTGACCGGGTCCACCACGGCGTCGACGAAGTTGGGCGGTTCGGCGGCGTTTTCGACATGCTGCTGGGTTTCGACGATCTCGCGCGGCACCAGCGTTTCTTCCGGGATCATGAACAGCCCGGCGTTGCGCGAAGCGCGGCCCAGCGAGACCCGCGACAGCATCACCGACAGCGGGATCGACAGCGCCAGCGAGCCGACGATCGGCAGCAGCCACAGCACATAGGACGGGTTCAGCCAGTACACCAGCCCGCCCCACGCCAGCCCCAGCGCGGTATGCCAGCCGTGGCGGCGGAACGCTTCGCCCCACGTGGTCTCGGCGTCCTCGCGCGGCGGCGATTTCCACGAGATGCCCCAGCCGCTGTACGCCGCGATCACGAACTTGGTATGGAACAGCATGCGCGTGGGCGCCAGCAGCGCGGACAGCAGCACCTCGATCAGCATGCTGGCAAACAGCTGCACCGCGCCGCCATAGCGCCGTGCCTGCTTCATCAGCAGCGCCACGCTGGCGAGCTTGGGCAGGAACAGCAGCGTGGCCGTGGCCGAGAACAGTGCCAGCGCCTTTTCCGGATGCCACTCGGGCCAGGTCGGGAACAGCTGGTATTGCTGCGTGAAGTATTCCGGCGGCACCAGCGCATGCTTGGCCAGCATCGCCGTCGACAGCAGCAGGAACAGCAACCACAGCGGCGCGGACAGGTACGCCATGATCCCGGTCAGGAACACCGCGCGGTGCACCACGTGGAAGCCCTGCTTGAGCCACAGCCGGAAGTTCATCAGGTTGCCCTGGCACCAGCGGCGGTCGCGCTTGACCTCGTCCAGCAGGTTGGGCGGCAGTTCTTCGTACGAGCCCTCGAGGTCGTAGGCAATCCACACGCCCCAGCCGGCACGGCGCATCAGCGCGGCCTCGACAAAATCGTGTGACAGGATCTCGCCCGACAGCGGGCCGCGGCCCGGCAGCGGCGCCAGCGCGCAATGTTCGATGAACGGCTTGACGCGGATGATGGCGTTATGGCCCCAGTAGTGCGATTCGCCCAGCTGCCAGTAGTGCAGCCCGGCGGTGAACAGCGGCCCGTACACGCGCGTGGCGAACTGCTGCACGCGCGCATACAGCGTTTCGCGGCCCACCGCCAGCGGCGCGGTCTGGATGATGCCGGCACCCGGGTTGGCTTCCATCAGCCGCACCAGCGTGGCCAGGCAGTCGCCGCTCATCACGCTGTCGGCGTCGAGCACCACCATGTAGCGGTACTTGCTGCCCCAGCGGCGGCAGAAATCGGCCACGTTGCCGGTCTTGCGCTTCACGCGGTGGCGGCGCCAGCGATAGAAGATGCGGCCGAAGCCGCCGACGGCGCGGCACAGCTCCATCCAGGCATCGTGCTCGGCGGTGCGCAGGTCCGGATTGCCGCTGTCCGACAGCACGATGAAATCGAAGTTGGACAGGTGCGGCGTGCGCGACAGCGATTCATAGGTGGCGCGCAAACCCGCGAAGACGCGCGTCACGTCTTCATTGCAGATCGGCATGATGATCGCGGTACGGGCCTCGGCCGCAATCGGCGCGTCGGGCCGGTCCGGCACCGCCGAGCGCGAGATCAGATGCTTGTCGCCGCCCTTGGCCAGTACCAGGAAGCCCATCATCGCGGTCCAGAAGCCGGCCGACACCCAAGAGAACAGGATGGCGAACAGCACCAGGATGGCAATCTCGAGCGGATCGGCACCGTGGTAAGGCAGCACGTTGGTCATGAAGTACGTGGCCAGCACGGTCTGGACCGCGACCAGTGCCAGCAGCACC
The DNA here is from genome assembly GCF_001598055.1 of Cupriavidus nantongensis. Taxonomy (NCBI): domain Bacteria; kingdom Pseudomonadati; phylum Pseudomonadota; class Betaproteobacteria; order Burkholderiales; family Burkholderiaceae; genus Cupriavidus; species Cupriavidus nantongensis. The sequence goes on from NZ_CP014845.1 coordinate 1,201,746, forward strand.
CAGCGCCGGTGCGAGCCGGCGGGATGCCATTTGCCTTCGGCGTCGGGGCCGTCGTGCAGCGTGTCCCACGTTTCAGGAACCGGCGGGCGGCCCAGCATGCGGCGCCATGTATTGCGCAGCCAGCCGGTGACGATATGGGGCGGCCACTGGCGCGGCACCATCGAGCTGCGCTCGGGCGCGGGGCCGGTGTCGGCCTTCACGGTGCCGTCTTCGCGCCGGCGCAGCAGCGGCGCGCCGCCGACCTGCGGATTGCCGTAGGCCATGGCAAAGCGCCGCGGCACCGAGGCGTAGGCGCTGCTGCCGTGCGCCGGCGGCGCTTCCTTGCCGGCCAGGCGCGACTGCAGGCGCGTGATCGCCTCCTGCGCGTCGCGGCCGTCGGCCGTGACCGGGATCACCGGCGCCACCGAAGCCCGCGGCGTGGCGGGTGCCGCCGCGGCGGCCATGCCGGCGCTTTCGGCCAGCAGTTCGCTGCGCATTTCAGGCGATACCGGCAGGCGGTCGAGATAGCGCTCGCATGCCGCCGCCTGGGCCGGTCGCTGCTTTAGGCGGGGGGTAAGATGTAGCTCCACGTCTCGGACAGGGTTGTATTGCCGTTGCGAAGATAGCCGCGCAACTCTACCGGCTTGGTTTCGTCCTTGCGGCGCATCAGCATGGTCATGCGCCAGCCGCCGGTCGCGTCATTGCGCTGCACCGACGTCTTCAACAGCTCGCCGTTGGCATCGGCCGAAACCACCGGGTCGATGCGAACGTCCGCCGGCAGCCTGCGGAAGGCCGGGCCTTCGAAGTCCACCACCAGCGAAAAGCTCGTGTCCTCCTTGCTGCGGGTCTGGCCCTGACCCAGGCGGGTCTGCGTCACCCACGACAGCGGCGGCTCCTGCTCGCCGTCCTTCTGCCACAGCAGGCGGTATTCGTAGTCGAAGGCCTGCTTGGGCTTGGGCGGGTTGTCGGGCACCCAGTACGCGACGATGTTGTCGTTGGTCTCGTCCGGGGTCGGGATCTGCACCAGCTCGACCCGGCCCGAGCCCCAGTTGCCGCGCGGCTGCACCCAGCCGCTGGGCCGGCGCTCATACCACGCGCCGATCTCCTGGTAGCTGTTGAAGCTGCGGTCGCGCTGCATCAGCCCGAAGCCTTGCGGATTGATCGCCGCGAACGACGTCACCAGCAGCCGCTTGGGATTGACCAGCGGACGCCAGACCCATTCGCCGGTGCCGAGGTGGATCGACAGCCCGTCCGAGTCATGCACCTCCGGCCGGAAATCCTGCGCCGGCGCCGGCTGGTTCTCGCCGAACAGATACATGCTGGTCAGCGGCGCGAGGCCAAGCTTGGTCACGTTCTCGCGCAGGTAGAGCCGCGACTTGACCTCCATCGCGGTCTCGGCGCCGGGCTTGATGGTGAAGCGGTACGCCCCGCTCATGCGGCGCGAATCCATCAGCGCATAGACGGTGATTTCCTTGGCATTGGCGCCCGGGCGTTCGATCCAGTATTCGACGAAGCGCGGAAATTCCTCGCCCGAGTTGAGCGCGGTATCCACCGCCAGGCCGCGGGCCGAGAGCCCGTACCACTGGTCCTTGCCGAGCGCGCGGAAGTAGCTGGCGCCGAGGAACGACGCCAGTTCGTCCTTGCGCTTGCCCTGGTTCAGCGGATACAGGATGCGGAAGCCGGCGTAGCCGAGCCCTTTCAGCTTGGCGGCATCGACCTTGTGCGGGCCGTAGTTGAACGCGGAAGGGTCGAAGCGGAATTCGCGCACGCTGTTGCCCACCACTTCATGGATGCGCACGGGCTGGTCGAACACCATGCCCTCGTGGAAGAACGACAGCTCGAACGGCGAACGCGTGCCGCGCCAGGCGAAGCGCTCGGGCTTGTACTCGATCTCGCGGTAGCGCTCGTAGGTCAGCTCGCGCAATTCGCGCGGCAGGTTCTGCGCCGGTGCCTTGTAAGGCGATGCCGCCAGCTGGCGCGCGCGCGACGCGACGGTGTCGAAGTCGAACGCATGGGCCGCCATCGCGCACAGTGCCAGCGCCCCGCCGCCGAGCCAGGCCGCGATCCGCCCTCCGGCGCGCGCGGCGCGGCGGCGGGCTTGCGGCCCGGCGGCGGGCAAGGTTAACGGTACGGCTATTCGTGGCGTGGCGATCTGTGACATGTATGCCAGGGTGAGCGGGTGAATCGGAGTGGCCGGCATCGGCGGCCTGAACGATGAAGGACACGGCAAGAGATGAGCCCGGCGCCGAGTGGCGAGGCCCTGACGCGGGGCAGGCTGCCCGCGGGGCACCGTGTCCGGTTTGTTGCGATGCGCAATAAACCATAGCAATTCGAGACGCAAAAGTCACGTTTCGATCACGCAAGGTTTGAAACAAAATGTTGGCCGGGTTGCCCGAAAGCCGCTCCACGCATGGCTTTGCGGGCGATCAGGTCACATCGCCGCGAGCCTCGGCGCGGTCGGCCTCGATCGGCAGCCCCCGTTGCGCACCGATGCGGGCCGGAACGCGTCAGGCCCGCGTCCGGCCCGTTTAATACACTGTTACTTTTTTGCGCCCTCGCTGTAGGGGTCGAACTTGCCGCTCTTGGCGCCTTCGGAATAGGGATCGAATTTGCCGCTGTTCATGCCGCCCTGGCTGAACGAGTCGAACGACTTCTGCGCCCCGCCCTGGATCGGCTCCATCTGGTCGGGCCTGGCGCCTGGGTTGAGCGCGGTCACGTTATCGCTTTTTGCGCCGTCGGTGTACGGGCTGAACTTGTCCTGCTTCGCCCCATCGGTGTAGGTGCTGAACTTGTCCTGCTTGGCACCGTCGGTGTAAGGGCTGAACTGGTCGGCCTTGCCCGCGGTCTGGGCGTGCACCGTGCCGAAGGCGCAGGCGACGGCCAGGCCGATTGTGAGATAGCGCAGCGTCATGGGATCTCCTCTCGCAGCAATGGGCGCCCGCCATGCCGGCGGCACGATGGGGCAGAAATCAACGCTAGGTCAGGGGCAGGCAGGTGTCAACCGCGGCCCGGTGGACGCAATTGGCGAGGCGCGCCGGCAGTCGTCGTCCACCGCCGCGCATTGCGCTTACAATGCCACTCGAACGCCACCATGTAGCCACAAGGAACCGCCATGCTGACTCGGCAAACCTCATCCTCTGCCAGCCTCGCCCGCCCGGCCCTGCGTGCCGCAGTTGCAGGCGCGCTGGGGGCCGTGCTGCTCTGCGCCGCACCGGCGCATGCGTACTTCGACAACTACCTGAGCGGCACCATCATCGGCACGCTCAACGACAAGGAAGGCGCGTCGCTGGCCAAGACGGTGCGTACCGCGCTGAACGATACCGCCGACGGCCAGTCGGTGGCATGGACCTATCCGGCCGCGGGACGGCGCCAGCAGATCGACGGCACCATCACGCCGGTCGAAAGCAAGACCGACAAGGGCCAGCCGTGCCGGCGCCTGAAGTCAGAGCTCAAGCGCGGCAGTGCCGAAGAGCACTGGAGCGGCTGGTTCTGCAAGCAATCCAACGGGCAATGGAAATCGCGCCACGTGGGCGATTGAGCGGGCTGGCAGCAGGCAGTGCCGCGCGGCCCCGGCTTAGCGGCACAGCTTGCGCAGCAGCTCCCCGGCGATGGTGCCGGGGCCGGCCACCTGGAAGGTGCCGGACTGCGGCGCGCCGATGGTGTAGAGCGATTCGCCGCGCGCAAAGCGCTTGCTGTAGAGCGTCTGCTCGACCACGGCAAACATCGACGTGGCACAGTTCAGCACCATGCGCTTGAGCGAAGAGCGAATCGGTTCGCCGCTGGCGGTGCGGATCACGCCCGACGGCGAATTGCGCATCACCACCACGCCAACCTGCGTGCCCTGCCGGCGCACCGCCGACTGATCGAAATAAGAAATCACGCCATTGGCACCCATCAGCGGCAGCCAGCGCTGCGGGTCGGGCGCGCCGGGATCGGGCGCGGCAACCAGGCGGCAACCTTCCCTGGGAGTGGAGCGGAACACGGTGCCGGAGCCTGGAACCTGGCATTCGTAGAGGCCGGCGGCAGCGGCCGGCCGGGAGGCAGAGGCCGGTGCCACGTCGGTGGCCGGCATCGCGCCGTCATCGGCGTGCGCCTGCGGCAGGACCAGGCCGAACACGCAGCCGGCCAGCGCGGCTGCGTGTCGAATTATGCGGAACATCATGGAATTACCCTCATGTAGACGGGAAAAAGCGATCCGCATTGTCGCACAGGATGCATGCATTGCGGCGCGCGGACACGCCGCGATCCATGCATCGCGGCGGCCTTCAGCCGTGCAGGCGCCGCCAGGCGACCAGGTCCTCGATGGTCAGCACCGGCAAGCGGTACATCTCGGCAAAGGCCAGCGCTTCCGCGCGCCGCGCCATGGTGCCATCCGGATTCATCAGCTCGCACAGCACCGCGGCGGGCGACAGCCCCGCCATGCGCGCCAGGTCGACCGAACCTTCGGTATGGCCGCGGCGCTCGAGCACGCCGCCGTCGCGCGCCACCAGCGGGAACACATGGCCGGGGCTGACCACGGCATCGGCGCTCGCGTCCTCGGCAATCGCCGCGCGGATGGTAGTGATCCGGTCGGCCGCGCTGACCCCGGTGCTGACACCCTCGCGCGCCTCGATCGACACGGTGAAGGCGGTGCCGTACTGGCTGCGGTTGTGCTCGACCATCGGCCGCAGGCCCAGGCTGCGGACCTTGTCCGCTGGCAGGCACAGGCACACGATGCCGCTGCATTCGCGGATCATCATGGCCATGTTGGCCTGGGTCAGGCGCTCGGCGGCAAGGATCAGGTCGGCCTCGTTCTCGCGGTCGTCGTCATCCAGCAGCACTACGGGGCGGCCTTCGCGCATGGCCTCCAGGGCCTGCTCGATGCGCAGCTCGAGCGCGCGCGGATCGGCGCCTGCGATCGTGGCGACCGCGGCAATGGGTTGGGCATCCGCGGACACCGCGGGGGCAATGGCTTCGGTGGAAAAGCTAGACATGAAACGCTCCTGTTCAGCATCAATGGGCGTTCCAGGGGAAGGGTCAACGGAACTGCAAGGCCCGCACGCCATGCCGAGCGCACGCGCACGAACCGCCTCGCCCTGCGCGCGCACGGCTCGGCAGACCACGGACCAGGCAGGCGCCGGGCCACGCGGGCAAGCTCCGTTCATCTTCTTTCATCCGGACTATGACCGTCGGCCCTGGCTTCTCACCAGGTCTGCTGACCTCGCACGGGAATGCGAGCGCTCGCGGGCTCGCCGGACACGCGCTGCGCGTCGCGGCATACCGCCGGTGGGGACTTTCACCCCGCCCTGAAGACGTAACGTAACCGGGCCGGCCAGACGGCCGGCACCGGCCCGCGCATGTTAGCACGATTGTCCCCGGTCACTGCCGGACACGCGCGGAGTCCGTATCCTCGAACGGCCCGCGCCGTGGCGCCGGCCACGTTCGGCCTCGGCAACGTGCCGTCCGGTGTACTACAAATAGGGTAAGGAGGCAGCGCCCGGGGGCTGCAAGCGGCGGTTTTCCCATGGCCTGCCTGACAACAACGCAGCATCTTTTCCGCGTGCTTCCCATGCGCCGACCAGACCAAGAAGCCAGACAAGACAGCCATGCGAGTTGCATTCCTTCCCTTTCAATCTTCTCCGCGGGGCGCTGGCGACGGCCGCGCCGCGCCGCCGTGGCGGCGTTGCTTGCGCTGGCCGGCTGCCTGAGCACAGCCGCGCGCGCGGCGCCTGCGATCCAGCTTGGCTACGGCTTCGACGACAGCCATCACGTGCAGAAGGCGGAGATCGCCATGCTGTGGGATTCCGGCCTGGCGTGGGGTAATCCGCAAGGATGGCAGGTCGACCTGCAATGGGAGGTCAACGTTGCGCGCTGGCTCAGCGACAGCAACAACAATCCTAACGATCTGTGGGAGTTCGGCGCATCGCCGGTGGCGCGGATCGCATGGTGGCGCCACAGCTGGGTGCCGTTCCTGGAACTGTCGGTGGGCGCGCGGCTGCTGAGCGGCACGCGCACCTCCGACGATCACGTGATCTCCAGCGCGTTCCAGTTCTCGGAATACGCGGGCCTTGGCGTGATGCTCGGCAAGGACCGCAACTTTGCCGCGGGCTACCGCATCCAGCATCTGTCCAATGGCGGCATCAAGGAGCCCAATCCTGGCACCACCTTCCACGTCATCTACCTACGCTACCGCTTCTGACGGGCAGGTCATGCGCCCCGCCCTGTGTTTCAAACAGGATGCGCGTGGCGTCGTCGGCCGGGAAGAAGCATTCGATGCGCAGTTCCTGCAGCGTGACGTCCTGCGGAATGCCGAGCGTGGTCAGCGTCGAGAACAACGACGCTCGGAACGCCCCCGCATGCAGCACCACCGGCAACAACGGCGGCGGCGGGCCGTCGCTGCCGTCGTCCTCGGGCAGCAGCACGCCGCCCGGGCCCACCATGTCCGGATGCCAGTCGGCGATGCGTGCGAACAGCGCGCGCGCGGTCTGGTCGTGCGCCTGCACCTGCAGCTCCTGCCAGACGCGCCGCAACAGGTAGCGGCCGACCTGGCGCGCGTTCTCGATCACCGGCCACAGGCCGTCGGGGTCGAACACCGTCAGCATCAGGTTGATCCGGTGTGGATCGCCGTCAAGCGATGCCGGCGGGCGGCCGCCGAGCAAGGTGTCGAACATGCGCCGGTAGGCGGCATTGGCATCGACCAGGTTCCAGAAGCGGTCCAGCACCACGGCCGGGTACGGCTCCTGCTTGGCCAGGATCAGGGCGATGGCCTGCTGCACCATTTGCAACGGCGGCGCAGTCAGCGCGTGTTCGCTGTAAGCGGGGGCGAAGCCGCTGGCGAGCAGCAGCCGGTTGCGCTGGCGCAGCGGCACGCCCAGGCGCTCGGCCAGCGCCAGCACCATCTCGCGGCTGGGACGGGCGCGCCCGGACTCGAGGAAGGATATGTGGCGCTGCGAGACCCCGGCTGCCAGCGACAGCGCCAGCTGGCTGTAGCCGCGCTTGCCGCGCCAGTAGCGCAATAGTCCGGGGAAGTCGAGGGTGGCCTCGGAGGCAGGGGTCAGCGTTTCCATGCGAGCTATTACAGCATGGCGGCGGCCTCGCCGCGAATACCTGGCAGGTAATCGCAGCCATCCAGAAACGTAGCCGATGGCCGGAAACCCGCCACCGTTTGCGGCGGGCGCATCACAGTGGCGATGTCGTGTAACAGGCGAATGGTATGCTTGATCTTTTCAGACACCCGGCGCGCAGAGGGCGCGCACCCTGATGGAAATTGCCATATTACTGGCGCTGATCCTGCTGAACGGCCTGTTTGCGATGTCCGAGATTGCACTCGTAACAGCCCGCAAGGCACGCCTGCAACGCCAGATCGAGAACGGCGACCGCGGCGCCATTGCCGCGGCGAAGCTGGGCGAGGATCCGACCCGCTTCCTCTCGACCGTGCAGATCGGTATCACCTCGATCGGCGTGCTCAACGGCGTGGTCGGCGAATCGACGCTGGCGCAGCCGCTGGGACTGTGGCTGCAAGGTTTCGGCATCTCCGAGACCACCGCCGGCTATGTCGCCACCGCGATCGTGGTGGCCGGCCTGACCTATTTTTCCATCGTGCTGGGCGAACTGGTGCCCAAGCGCCTGGGCCAGATGGCGCCCGAGGCCATCGCGCGGCTGGTGGCGCGCCCGATCGGCTGGCTGGCCGTGGCCTCGACGCCCTTCGTCAAGCTGCTGTCGAGCTCCACGCGGCTGGTGCTGCGGCTGCTCGGCACCCAGGTCGACCGCGGCCCCGGCGTGACCGAGGAGGAAATCCATGCCCTTCTGGTCGAAGGCTCCGAAGCCGGCGTGATCGAGCAGCATGAGCACACCATGGTGCGCAACGTGTTCCGGCTCGATGACCGCCAGCTGGCGTCCCTGATGGTGCCCCGCGGCGACGTGGTCTACCTGGACGTGGAAGCCACGCTGGACGAGAACCTGCGCCGCATCGAGGAATCCGACCATTCGCGCTTCCCGGTGGTGCGTGGCGGCATGCACGACATCATCGGCGTGGTCAGCGCGCGCCAGTTGCTGGCGCGCCGGCTGCGCGGCGAGGAAGCCGACCTGCAGGCAGCGGTGCAGCCCGCGGTGTTCGTGCCCGAAAGCGTGACCGGCATGGAGTTGCTGGAAAACTTCCGCGCCTCGGGCGGGCAGATCGCCTTTGTCATCGACGAGTACGGCGAGGTGCTGGGCCTGGTGACGCTGCAGGACCTGATCGAGGCCATCACCGGCGAATTCAAGGCCGAGGCCGCCGGCGAGCAATGGGCAGTCCAGCGCGATGACGGCTCGTGGCTGCTCGATGGCCTGATCCCGATCCCCGAGCTGAAAGACCGCATCGGCCTGCGCCAGGTGCCCGAGGAGGAAAAGGAGCGCTACCACACGCTGTCCGGCATGCTGCTGTTGCTGCTGGGGCGCCTGCCCCAGATTGCCGACACGGTGCAATGGGGCGACTGGCGCTTCGAGATCGTCGACATGGACGGCAAGCGCATCGACAAGGTGCTGGCCGAGCGCCTGCCGCCGCAGGACGGGCCCGAGGAAGAAACCACGGGCTGAGGACCGAGGTCGGAATCACCCGTAATCACCATTACGCCGCGGCGTCAATCGCATCTTCCCTGGATCGATGGCGCCGCATTGATCCAAATCAAATGCAGGTTGCCGCCAAATCACTTTGGCGCAATCGGCAACCTCCCTCCCCCTGCCCTTCGCTTATGATCGGGCTTCGCGGCCCGCAAGCGGCCGCGGCACGCATGGCTCATCGGGGCGACCACTGCGACCGCAGCGCGCCGGCGGCCTGCCGAAGAACCATTTCAGACACGGGGAGACGCGTGCGCCGCCAGCCATGGCCTGGCGGCCCGCAACATCATGCATGGATCCTGATGCCGACGACCTCGTCGACAGCGCTGCCGGCGGCGCCAGCAGCGGCAATGGCGCGATGCAACCGTCCGTGCTGGTACGCGCGCTGAGCGCGCGCCGCGCCCAGGCCGGTCCGCCGGCGGCGATCCTGGCGATCCGCCTGGACCGCTTCGCCAACGCTTGTGACACCCTCGGGACTGGCCGCGCTGCCCGGCTGCGTGGCATCGTGCAGGCGCGCATTGCCTGCCTGCTGCCGCCGGGCGCGTTCATGCACTGGATGGCCGCGGCCGACCTGGTGATCGTCACCGCGCTGCCCGCGGGCGTGCCGGACCCTGGCCAGGTGGCCAGCCGCGTGGCCGACGACCTGTCCCGGCCGTTCGCCGTGGACGGCTTCGAGCTGCACCTGTCGTGCAGCATCGGCGTGGCCACCGACCATGCCGACATCCCGGCCGAGCGCAGCCTGCAGCAGGCGTTCGACGCCATGCTGCGGGTCAACCGCCAGGGCGGCGCCGGCCTGGCACGCGCCGACAAGCGGCTGTCTCCGCCCGCGGCCCCGTTGCTGGCGGCGCTGCCCGACGCACTCGAGCGCGGCGAGCTGAGCCTGCAGCTGCAGCCACGCGCCGACCTTGCCGGCGCCGCCGTCAGCGGCTATACGGTGCGGCTGCGCTGGCAGCATCCGGTGCTTGGACGCGTGGCGCCGCAGGACTTCCTGCCCGCCGTCGAAGCGCTCGGGCTGGTCGGCCGCATCGGCAACTGGCTGCTCGAGAGCGTGCTGCCGCTGATCCGCGCCGCCGAGACCCTTGCCCCGCTGCAGTTCACCCTGCTGGCCCCGAGCGCGCAGCTGCATCGCCCGCAAATGGTGGAAGCTTTGGCGCAGGCGCTCGACGCGGGCGGCATCGTGCCGCAGAACCTGTGCATCGAGCTGCCGGCCAGCACCGTACCGACCGACGCCGACCTGATCGACCGCTTTGCCGCGCTGCGCCGGCGCGGGCTGCAGCTGGCGCTGGGCGATTTCGACGACAGCCCGGCCTGCCGCGACGCGCTGGCGGCGCTGCGTCCGGACGCGGTCACGCTGGACGCAAGGGGTCTCGGCCATGCCCGCGAGGCCAGCCGCAGTGCCGACAGCCTGCGCGAAGCCTGCCGCGCGGCGCGGCGGACCGGCACCTCGGTCTGCGCCAAGGGCATCGAAACCCGCCAGCAGCTGGAAGCGGTGCGTGGCTGGGGCTGCCACAGCGTGCAGGGCTACCTGCTGGCGCAGCCGTTCCCGGCCGTCTGGCTCATGCAGACCCATGCGGCGATCCAGCAGCGCGCCCGCACCTTGCTGGCGCCGCCGGCCTGACCAGCAGGCCCCGCAGGTGGGGTTGCACGATTTACAAATTGCGACATACCGGCTATCAAAGCCGCGCGCAGCAGCGGTAAAATCTGCGTCAATTCCAAAACTCGGAGAATCGCTCGATTCTCGACCCTATCGAAAGGAGCCCGGCGTGAAGAAAGGTTGGATCTGGTGCGTTTTGTTTGCCACTCTGTTGGCCGGTTGCAACACGATGGCGGGGCTCGGCCAGGACATTCAGCGCGGCGGCCAGAAGCTGGAAAGCTCGGCAGAACGCCACAAGTAAGCCGGCCAGGGCTGCCTGGACAGCAAAACGGCACGCCCGATGGCGTGCCGTTTTGCTTTGCAGTGTTGCTTTGCTGCGCGCCGGCTCAGGGCTTGCCGCGCAGAGCCCGGGCCTGCTCGGCCAGTGCGCGGATGCGGCCCCAGTCGCCCCCGGCGACGGCATCCTTGGGCACCACCCACGACCCGCCCACGCACACCACATTGGGCAGCGCCAGGTACGACGGCGCCAGCGCGGCATCGATGCCGCCGGTCGGGCAGAAACGCAGCTGCGGCAGCGGCCCGCCCAGCGACTTCAGCATCGGCACCCCGCCAGCGGCCTGCGCCGGAAAGAACTTGAGGAAAGTGAAGCCGGCTTCCAGCGCCGCCATGGCCTCGCTGGCGGTGGCGACGCCCGGCAGCAGCGAGATTCCCGCGCCGCGCGCGCCCGCGGCCAGCGTCGGCGTCAGGCCGGGCGAGACCGCAAACTGGGCGCCCGCATCGCGCACCGCATGCAGTTGCTCCACGCTCAGCACCGTGCCGGCGCCGACGCAGGCTTGCGGCAGCGCCGCGGCGACGGCACGGATCGCTTCCAGCGCCACCGGCGTGCGCAGCGTGATCTCCAGCAGCGGCAGGCCACCGGTCACCAGCGCCTCGCTGACATGCAGGGCCTCGTCGACCGATTGGAATTCCAGCACCGGGATCACCGGCACGTCGGCAAGGCGTTGAAGCAGCGGGGAAGTCTGGTTTGACATGGCGATCTCGCGGTATATGGGTTCAGGAAAGCATCAGGTTCGGGCAGCGGCTCAGGCGATCACCGATACCGACTGCGCCAGCCGCGCCAGCACGGTCTGCGCATCGGGAATCGGCGCCACCGCGCCATAGCCGGTGGTCGACAGCGCTGCCGCCACGTTGGCATAGCGCGCGGCCTCGAACGGATCGGCACCCGCCGCCAGCCGCGCGACGAAGCTGCCGCCGAAGCAGTCGCCCGCGCCGGTGGCGTCGACCGGCTTGACCGGATAGGCCGGCACCAGGCTGCGGGACTCGGGCGTGGCGATGTACGAGCCCTCTTCGCCGAGCTTCAGCGCGACCAGGCCGATGCCGCAGCCGAGCAGGTAGTCGGCGATGGCGTCGCGGTCGTCCAGCCCGGTCAGCACGGTGATGTCGTCCCAGCTGGGCAGGCATACGTCGGTCATCCGGAACGCTTCGCGCATGATGCCGCGCGCGCGCGCCAGCGACCACAGGCGCAGCCGCAGGTTGGTGTCCAGCGTGACCCTGGTACCGGCCTTGCGCGCGTGCTCCATCGCCTCCAGGCCGGCATCGCAGGCGCTGGTGCTGATGGCGAGGCTGATGCCGGACAGATGCAGGTAGCGCGCCGCGGCGATGGCGCCGAGCGGCAGCTGTTCATGCTGGTAGCGGCTCGCGGCCGAACCTTCGCGCAGGTAGTCGAAGCGGTGGCCGTGGCTGTCGTGCGAGACAAAGTAGACGCCGGTGGGAGCGCTGGCGTCGACATGCACATGCCGCGTGTCGACCCGTTCCTGCGTCCACAGTGCGCGCAGCCGCTCGCCGAAGGTATCGGCCCCGACCGCGCAGATATAGCCGGTGCTCGCGCCCTGGCGCGCAGCGGCAATGCAGAAGTTGGAGGTATCGCCGCCAAAGCCCTGCAGGTAGCGCGACGGATCGTCCGGCTGCTGGTTGAATTCAACCAGCGGCTCGCCATAGGCCAGGATATCGATGCTCATGGGGCGGCTTGCCTCAGAAGAAGGTTTGCACGATGTCGATCACGCGCAGGTCGCGATCCAGCACCGGGATATGGCGCCATTTGTCGAAGGTCAGGCACGGGTGCGAGATATCGAAGGCGATCATGTCGCCGACCCGGATGTCGTCGCCCGGCCGGATCTGCAGGTAGGCGTGCTGGTCCATCATGCCGGTGACCTCCCAATGCTCGGGCACATCCACCGGCGCCTCTTCACCCGGACGGTAGCGGCGCGCCGGGATCGGCATGCCGGCGTCGAAGGCGGCATCGCGCTTGCCCATGCCGATGATGACGCGGTCGGGTTCCGGAATCGACTGGACATAGGCCCACAGCTGCAGCGCCGGCAGCAAACCTTCGCGCATTTTCTGCGCGACCGGGTTGCTCGCCAGGATGCGCTGCTGCGCGGCGCGGTAGATGCCCACATCGTGCGTCAGGTAGCAGCCGGGGCGCAGCACGATGTCGATCGGCGCGCCGATGTCGGTGCGCGCGAATTCCTCGGCCACCACGTCGTACCAGGCCGAGCCCGCGCCCGACATCACCACCGGGCTGCGGCCGAAGCGGCCTTGCTTGGCCAGCTGCTTCGTCACCGCCACGGTGCGCTGCAGGAACCTGCGGATATCGGCCTCTTCCTTCAGCACGCCCTCGTAGATTTCCACGCCGGCCAGCGACAAGGCGTCGGGCCAGCGCGCCAGCGCGTCGAGCACGCCCTGCTGCTGCGCGTCGTCGCGCACGCCGGTGCGCCCGCCTTCGACGCCCAGCTCGAGCAGCACCTGCAGCGTCTGTCCACGCTCCTTGAAGAACTTGCCGAGCTGGTCGACCAGTTCGGCCGAATCCACCAGCGCGAAGAATTCGAACGCCGGATCGCGCAGCAGGTCCGCGATGATTTCCATATTGCGGCGGCCGACCAGCTGGTTGGCCATCAGCACGCGCTTGACGCCGTGCGCATGCGCCGCCGCGGTCTGGTGCGCGGTAGCCAGGGTGATGCCCCAGGCGCCGGCATCGAGTTGCCGGGCAAACAGCTTGGGCGCCATGGTGGTCTTGCCATGCGGCGCCAGCTGCACGCCATATTCGTTCATGAAGCGGCGCATCCACTCCAGGTTGTGCGCAAGCCGGTCTTCATAGAGCACCGCTGCCGGCAGGCTCAGTTCTTCCTGCAACAGGTTCCAGCCGGTCTGGCCAGCGGCGTCCGGAGCAATCGGGGCCTCCATCCGGCCCAGCGCCTTGTTGAGCGGATCGATCACGCCAGCCTGATACTTTATTTCACGCATCCCTGTCATCACCCTGAAAAAATCTGATTGACGTAATGATAGCCCTGAAAATAAGATATTTCATCCCTGTTATAAAGTAACACACGGCGCTGCTGCAGCAACCGTGCGGCACCAGGAAGAGCGCTCGCCATCAGGCGCCAGTCACTGTTATAGCCCCTGCCCGCGCGGACTGCAGATCTCGTCACATAACGATTCGAACCCACTTCAACGCTTCGCCCCCTCGCCCCCTCGCCCCCATACCGACCATGACCGCGCCCTTCGACATCCTGACCCGCATCGCCGAGCGCGGCCCCGCGCTGCGGCTGGCCGAGCAGAAGGTGGCGCAGGTGGTGCTGGAAGACCTGGCCGGCGCGGCGGCGGCGAGCATCAACGAACTGGCCCGCCAGGCTGGCGTCAGCGAGGCCAGCGTAACGCGCTTTGCCAAGGCCATCGGCTGCCGCGACGTGCGCGACCTGAAGCTGCGCCTGGCCCAGGCCGCGGCGGTGGGCGCGCGCTTCCTGCAGCCCGGCAACGTACCCGCCGCTGAAGCCGCGCCGGCCACGCTTGCCGACAGCATCCACGCCGACATCCTCACCGCGCTGGAAGCCAACCGCGGGCTGCTGGATACCGAGCGCATCGAGCAGGCCGCGCGCCTGTTGCTGGGCGCACGCATGGTCTACGCTTTTGGCATGGGCGGCGGCTCGTCGTTCATGGCCGACGAAGCGCGCCACCGCCTGGCCCGCCTGGGCCTGCCGGTGGCCAGTTACCAGGACGCGCTGCTGCAGAAGATGGTGGCCGCCACGCTGGGCCGCGACGACGTGGTGCTGGCGTTCTCGGCCAGTGGCCGCGTGCCGGAGATGCTGGCCAGCTGCGATATCGCACGCGAGTACGGCGCCCGCCTGGTAGCCGTGACCGCGCTGGGCTCGCCGCTGGCCGCGCGCGCCGACGTGCTGCTGCCGGTGCGCACGCTGGAGACGGATTTCATTTTCAAGCCATCGGCGTCGCGCTACGCCATGCTGATGGTGCTGGACGTGCTGGCCACGCAGTGCGCACTGTTGCAGCCGGACCAGAGCAAGGAGCGCCTGCGCCGGCTCAAGTACGTGCTCGACAGCCACCGCGGCGACAGCGGCCCCGGCAAGGGCCCCGACAGCCGCCAGCCGCTGGGAGACTGACCATGCCACACCTGTTCGATACCCTGATCCGCTGCGTCACGCTGATCGACGGCTCCGGCGCGGCCGCGCGCCTGGCCGACGTGGCCTTGCGCGATGGCCGCATCGCCCGCATCGATGCCCCCGGCGCGATCGACACCGATGCGGCCGCGCATGTGGTCGAGGGCGATGGCCTGGTGCTCGCGCCCGGCTTTATCGACGTGCACACGCACGACGACACCAACGTGGTGCGCCAGCCGGAGATGACGCCCAAGCTGTCGCAGGGCGTGACCACGGTGGTGGTCGGCAACTGCGGCATCAGCGCCGCGCCGGTCACGCTGGTAGGCGATCCGCCCGACCCGATGAACCTGCTCGGCCATGCCGACGCCTTCCGCTATCCGGATTTCAAGGCCTATGTCGATGCGGTAGAGGCCGCGCAGCCCGCGGTCAACGTTGCCGCGCTGGTCGGCCATACCGCGCTGCGCAGCAACCATATGGACCGCTTCGATCGCGCCGCCACGCCGCAGGAAATCGAGGCGATGCGCGCTCAGCTGGAAGAAGCGCTGCGGCACGGCGCGCTGGGCCTGTCGACGGGCCTGGCCTATGCCAACGCCTTCAGTGCGCCGACCGAGGAAGTGCTGGCGCTGGCCGAACCGCTGGCCAAGGCCGGCGCGCTCTACGCCACCCACTTGCGCAGCGAATTCGCCGAGATTCTCGAGGCCATGGACGAGGCCTTCCGCATCGGCCGCCATGCGCGCGTGCCGGTGGTGATCTCGCACCTGAAATGCGCCGGCGTGGCCAACTGGGGCCGCAGCACCGAAGTGCTGGACGCGCTCGACGCCGCGCAGCGCTGGCAGCCGGTCGGCTGCGACTGCTACCCGTACACCGCGAGCTCGTCCACGCTCGACCTGAAGCAGGTCACCGGCGACTTCGACATCATGGTGACCTGGTCCGAAGGCGCGCCCGAGATGGGCGGCCGCCTGCTTGCCGACATCGCCGCCGAATGGCAGGTCGACCTGCACCAAGCCGCGCGCCGGCTGATGCCCGCCGGCGCGGTCTATCACTGCATGGAAGACGCCGACGTCGACCGCATCCTGAGCCATCCGGCCACGGTGGTCGGTTCGGACGGGCTGCCCAACGACCCGCTGCCGCATCCGCGCCTGTGGGGCGCGTTCCCGCGCGTGCTAGGCCACTACGCGCGCGACCGCGAGCTCTTCCCGCTGACCGTGTCCGTCAACAAGATGACCGGCATGTCGGCCGAGCGCTTCGGCCTGCACCAGCGCGGCTTCGTGCGCGAGGGCTACTGGGCCGACCTGGTGCTGTTCGACGCCGCCACCATCCGCGACGCCGCCAGCTTTACCGATCCCATGCAGCCGGCCGAGGGCATTGCCTCGGTCTGGGTCAACGGCGAGCTGTCATGGCAGCAGCGCCAGAGCACCGGCGTGCGCGCCGGCCGGTTCCTGCCCCGCGGTGCGGACTGACCCGCACGCACCGCCGCTTCCCTCCCCTACACAACCCATTCCAGGAGTACCCATGGACATCAAACGATTCGGCGTCGAAGGCGGCACCGGTACCGGCGGCCAGCACATGCCCTTTGCCCGCGCGGTCGCGGCCGATGGCTGGCTTTACGTCTCCGGCCAGGTGCCGATGGTCAACGGCGAGGTCATCGACGGCGGCATCGTGCCCCAGACCCACCAGGCCATCAAGAACGTGCTGGCGATCCTGGCCGAGGCCGGCTACGGCCCCGAGCATGTCGTGCGCTGCGGCGTATGGCTGGACGACACGCGCGACTTTGCCTCGTTCAACAAGATCTTCAAGGAATACTTCGGCGCCAACCCGCCCGCGCGCGCCTGCGTGCAGTCGAGCATGGTGGTCGATTGCAAGGTCGAGGTCGACTGCATCGCCTACAAGAAGCCGGCGGCCTGAGCCCGCTGCCAGATTGATTCACAGCTTCCGCACTGTTTGCTCCCTTCTCCCGCACGCGGGAGAGGGGCCGGGGGAGAGGGCCGGCGCCACCACGAAGTGAACCGCCCCGGTGCTTGCCACGCGCACGCCCTCTTCCCCACCGCCTCTCCCGCAAACGGGAGAGAAAACAAGAAAGCCAAACCCTCTGCTGCCGCCACAAGCGGCTCTTTTCCACGCAAGGAGACAATATGGGTGCCGTCACCGGAACCACGCTCTTGGTGTATGCGCTGATCGCAGTGATCGCACTGGTGGTGCTGATCGCGCGCTACAAGCTCAACCCGTTCATTACCCTGGTCGTCGTCTCGGTGCTGCTCGGCTTTGCCGTGGGCATGCCGATGAGCGAGATCGTCAAGTCGTTTGAAGCCGGTGTCGGCGGCACCCTCGGCCATATCGCGCTGGTGGTGGGCCTGGGCACCATGCTGGGCAAGATGATGGCCGAGTCCGGCGGCGCCGAGCGCATCGCCAACACGCTGATCGATTTCTTCGGCGCGAAGAACGTGCATTGGGCCATGGCCACCATCGCGTTTATCGTCGGCCTGCCGGTGTTCTTCGAAGTGGGCTTCGTGCTGCTGGTGCCGATCGCCTTCAACGTCGCCAAGCGCACCGGCACGTCGATGGTGCTGGTCGGCATTCCGATGGTGGCCGGCCTGTCGGTGGTGCACGGCCTGATCCCGCCGCACCCGGCGGCGCTGCTGGCGGTGACCGCATACGGCGCCGATATCGGCAAGACCATCATGTACGCGCTGATCGTGGGCATCCCGACCGCAGCCCTCGCCGGCCCGCTGTTCGCCAAGCTGATGGACCGCTACGTCAAGCTGCCCGAATACAACCCGCTGGCCGAGCAGTTCACCGAAGAGGATGAGCGCGTCAAGGAATCGCACCAGCTGCCGGGCTTTGGCATCACGGTGTTCACCATCCTGCTGCCGGTGGTGCTGATGCTGATCGGCAGCTGGGCCGACCTGTTCACCACGCCCAAGACCTTCGCCAACGACTTCCTGAAGCTGATCGGCAACTCGGTGATGGCGCTGCTGATCGCCGCGCTGGTGAGCTTCTACACCTTCGGCAAGGCGCGGGGCTTCAATCGCGAGACCATCCTCAAGTTCACCAACGAGTGCGTGGCGCCCACCGCCATCATCACGCTGGTGGTCGGTGCCGGCGGCGGCTTCGGCCGCATCCTGCGCGACTCGGGCATCTCCACCGCCATCGTCGACGTCGCCACCGGCGCCAACGTGTCGGTGCTGGTGCTGGGCTGGCTGGTCGCGGTGATGATCCGCATCGCCACGGGCTCGGCAACGGTTGCCATGACCACCGCCGCGGGCATCGTCGCGCCGATTGCCGCGAGCGTGCCCGGCACCCGCCCGGAACTGCTGGTGCTGACCACCGGCGCCGGCTCGCTGATCCTGTCGCATGTGAACGACGGCGGCTTCTGGCTGGTCAAGGAGTACTTCAACATGACCGTGGCCCAGACCTTCAAGACCTGGTCGGTCTGCGAAACCATCATCTCGGTGGTGGCGCTGCTGCTGACGCTGGGCCTGGCCACGGTGGTCTGACGGCATGGCTTGCCGCGGAATGCGACATCTCTCATCGACGCCCTGGCCCGGTCAGCCAATACTGCAAGCGTGTCGTCGGCGCGCGACTCCGCAAGCGATTGCGGCCTTGCCCTGATTCCATTTTTGATGCATATTAGCATCAAATCTGATTCAAGGAGCCTGCGATGCGCACCACCGTCACGATCGATGACGCCCTGTATGAACAAGCACTGGAGATGGCGGACCCCGGTATGGACAAAGCAGACCTGTTTCGCGAGGCAATCAAGACTTTCGTTCGGGTGCAGGCCGCCAAGCGCCTCGCGGCCCTCGGCGGCGCAGCGCCCGGCATGCAAGACATACCGCGCCGCAATCCCGAACCCGGCGCCAAATGAACGTGCTCGTCGATACCTCGGTATGGGTGGGCCATTTCCGGCAGCGCAATGACGCCCTGATCCGCCTGATGGAGGCGGACCAGGTGCTGACCCACCCCCTGGTCTTGGCCGAACTGGCCTGCGGCACGCCACCGTCGCCGCGGGCACAGACGCTCGGCGACATCGGGCTGTTGCAGGCCACCAAGCAAGCGACGCTGGCGGAAGTCATCGCACTGGTCGAGCGAGAGCAACTGTATGGCTTGGGTTGCGGCCTGGTGGATGTCACATTGCTGGCTTCGACCCTGATTACCCCCGGCGCCCGCCTGTGGACGCTGGACCAGCGCCTGAGCGCTTTGACCACCAGGTTTGGCGTGGAATATCGTCCTCGCCTGCACTAGGGATTGCGCCGCACACGCAACGGTTTACATGGCCGGGCTCACCGCCTAAGGTCAACCAGTCAGTGACTCGCCGGGAAACCATCCCATGTCGATCGACCGTCGCTCCTTCCTTGGCGTGGCCGCCGGGTTGGCCGCAGCAGGGTTCGGGCCAGCACTGCCTGCCCATGCCGCCACCGTTGCCGCGCCCCTGCGCCGCACCATTCCCGGCACCACCGAAGCCCTGCCCGTGATCGGCATGGGTACCGCCGACACTTTCGACGTCGGCACTGGCCCCGACGAACGCAAGCCGCTGGCGGAGGTCATGGGGCTGTTGCTGCAGACCGAAGGCTCGGTGGTCGATACCGCGCCCAGCTACGGCAGCGCCGAAGCCGTGACCGGCGACCTGCTGCGCGCGGCCAATGCGCGCAACCGGGTCTTCCTGGCCACCAAGATCTCGGCCCGTTCAGGCGCACCGGCGCAGGCGCAATGGGAACGGTCGCTGGCCGACCTGCACGTCGACAAGGTCGACCTGCTGCAGATACACAATCTGATCGACTGGCAGGGCAACCTGCGCTGGCTGCGGCTGTTGAAGGAACAGGGCCGCATCCGCTACCTGGGCATCACCCATTACCGCGACGACGCCCACGAGGCGCTGGAGAAGATCGTGCGCGCCGAGCGTGTCGATTTCGTCCAGATCAACTACTCGGTGGGCGAGCGCAATGCCGAGCGCACGCTGCTGCCGCTGTGCGAGGCGCGCGGCGTGGCGGTGCTGGTCAACCGTCCGTTCCAGGACGGCCGCCTGTTCCGCGTGGTCAAGGAGCGCCCGCTGCCGCCATGGGCCGGCGACATTGACTGCGGCTCCTGGGGCCAGCTGTTCCTGAAGTTCGTCGTCAGCCATCCGGCGGTGACCGCGGCAATCCCGGCCACCTCCAAGCCGCGCAACATGGCCGACAACCTCGGCGCCGGGCTCGGACGCATGCCCGATCCGGGCCAGCGCGAGCGCATCGCGGCACTGCTGCGCTGATCCGCCCTGCCGTGGACGAGCCCGCGCGCGACGCACCCACCGGAAGCCTGGCCCGGCTGTGGCGCGGCTTCGGCGTGCGCAACGGCGAAGCCGGCGCCGTGGTGGCCGGCTTCCTGTTCTTCTTCTGCTTGTTCGCCAGCTACTTCATGCTGCGTCCGGTGCGCGAGACCATGGGCATCGCCGGCGGCGTGAAAAACCTGCAATGGCTGTTCACCGCCACCTTTGTCGTGATGCTGGCGGCGATCCCGCTGTACGGCGCGGTCTGCGCCTGGCTGCCGCGGCGCCGCTTCGTGCCATGGGTATACGCCTTCTTCATTGCCAACCTGCTGGCCTTTGCCATGGCCACGCGCGCCCTGCCCGACAACGTCTGGCTGGCGCGCGTGTTTTATGTGTGGCTATCCGTATTCAACCTGTTCGTGGTGTCGGTGGCCTGGAGCCTGATGGCCGATGTGTTCCGGCCCGAGCAGGCGCGCCGCCTGTTCGCGCTGCTGGCCGCCGGCGCCAGTGCGGGGGGACTGGCCGGGCCGGTGCTGGGCGGCTGGCTGGTGCCGCACATCGGCCTGACCGGCCTGATGCTGCTGTCGGCCGCCCTGCTGGCCGCCACGCTGCCGGGCGTGGGCTGGCTGTTCGGCTGGCGCCGCCGTGCCGGTGCCGGAGTCGGGCAGCCTGGCCAGGTTGCTTCCAGCGCCGGGCAGGATCCGGCCAACCCGATCGGCGGCGGGCTGTTGGCCGGGCTGTCGCTGCTGCTGCGCTCGCGCTACCTGCTCGGCATCGCCCTGTTCGTGATCCTGCTGGCCACGGCCAGCACCTTCCTCTACTTCGAGCAGGCCCGTCTCGTCGCCGAGGCCTTCCCCGAGCGCACCCGCCAGACCCAGGTGTTCAGCGCGCTGGATGCCGTGGTGCAGGCGCTGACCATCCTGGTCCAGCTGTTCTTCACCGGCCGCATGGCGCGCCGCTACGGCGTTACCGTACTGCTGACCGCGGTGCCGCTGGCCGTCGCCGCGGGCTTCGTCGTGCTGGCCCTGCTGCCTACCTTCGGCGTGCTCGCCGCCATCATGATCCTGCGGCGCGTCGGGGAATATGCGCTGGTGCGTCCGGGCCGCGAAATGCTGTTCACCGTCGTCGATGCCGAGACCAAGTACAAGGCCAAGAACGTCATCGACACCGCCGTCTACCGCGCCGGCGATGCGGTCAGCGCCTGGGTCAAGACCGCGATCGATGCGCTGTCCGGCCATCCGGCGACGGTGGCATTGGCGGGTGCGTTGCTGGCGGTGGGCTGGGCGGGCCTGGGCTGGTGGCTGGGGCGACGGCATGCGGGGCAGTTGGGAACAACAGGTGATGGTCTTGGCCGTGATGCAGGCCATGCGGCTGAACTAGCCGCCCGCAGACGCTGACCGCTGATCGGCCAAAGCTGGCCTCAGGCCGCAGGAAGACCGTATAGTCATGGCCTCGGACCTGGCTGCCGTCGCCGTTCGCGCTGGCCTTTGCCGCGCAACGCCCAAGCCACAAGATGCCCCCATATTCCTGATCCCGGAGGACCCCCATGAAAACCAAAGCCGCCATCGCCTGGAAAGCCGGCGCCCCGCTGACCATCGAAGACGTCGACCTCGACGGCCCGCGCGCCGGCGAAGTGCTGGTGGAAGTGAAGGCCACCGGCATCTGCCACACCGACTACTACACGCTGTCCGGGGCCGACCCGGAAGGGATCTTCCCGGCAATCCTGGGCCATGAGGGCGCGGGCATCGTCACCGACGTCGGCCCGGGCGTGACCTCGCTCAGGCCCGGCGACCACGTGATCCCGCTGTACACGCCGGAATGCCGCCAGTGCAAGTTCTGCCTGTCGCGCAAGACCAACCTGTGCCAGGCGATCCGCGCGACGCAAGGCAAGGGCCTGATGCCGGACGGCACCTCGCGTTTTTCGATCGACGGCAAGCCCATCTTCCACTACATGGGCACCTCGACCTTTGCCAACCACATCGTGGTGCCGGAGATCGCGCTGGCAAAGATCCGCCCGGATGCGCCGTTCGACAAGGTCTGCTACATCGGCTGCGGCGTCACCACGGGCGTGGGCGCGGTGCTGTTCACCGCCAAGGTCGAGGCCGGCGCCAACGTGGTGGTGTTCGGCCTGGGCGGCATCGGCCTGAACGTGATCCAGGCGCGAAGATGGTGGGAGCGGACAAGATCATCGGCGTCGACCTGAACCCGGCGCGCGAGGCGATGGCGCGCAAGTTCGGCATGACCCACTTCATCAACCCGAAGGACGTCGACAACGTGGTCGACCACATCATCCAGCTGACCGACGGCGGCGCGGACTACTCGTTCGAATGCATCGGCAATACCCAGGTCATGCGCCAGGCGCTGGAGTGCTGCCACAAGGGCTGGGGCAAGTCGATCATCATCGGCGTGGCCGAGGCCGGCGCGGAGATCTCGACGCGTCCGTTCCAGCTGGTGACCGGACGCGAATGGAAAGGCTCCGCCTTCGGCGGCGCGCGCGGCCGCACCGACGTCCCGAAGATCGTCGACTGGTACATGGAAGGCAAGCTCAATATCGACGACCTGATCACGCACACGCTGCCGCTGGAGCGCATCAACGAGGGCTTCGACCTGATGAAGCGCGGCGAGTCGATCCGCTCGGTGGTGTTGTACTGACGACGGCGCAGACATGGAACTGATCTCGCAACATGGCTGCCACGGCGGCGTGCAGCGCTTCTATCGCCATGACTCGGCGGCGATCGGGCTGCCGATGCGTTTCTCGGTCTACCTGCCGCCGCAGGCGCAGGCTGGCGCCCGGGTGCAGGTGCTGTTCTACCTGGCCGGCCTGACCTGCACCGAAGAGACCTTCATGATCAAGGCCGGCGCACAGCGTTTTGCCGCCGAGCACGGCCTGATGCTGGTGGCACCGGATACCAGCCCGCGCGGCGCGGGCGTGCCCGGCGAAGCGGATGCGTGGGACTTCGGCGTGGGCGCAGGGTTTTATCTCGATGCCACCGAGGCACCGTGGCACAAGCACTGGCGCATGGAAAGCTATGTCGCGGAAGAACTGTTCGAACTGGTGACCAGCGCGTTGCCGGGCGATGCCGCGCGCGTCGGCATCTTCGGGCATTCGATGGGCGGGCACGGTGCGCTGGTGCTGGCGCAGCGCCATCCGCAGCGCTTCCGCTCGGTGTCGGCGTTCGCGCCGATCGCCGCGCCGACGCGCTGCCCGTGGGGTGAAAAGGCCTTTACCGGCTACCTCGGCAGCGACCGCGCCGCGTGGGTACAGTATGACGCGAGCGAGCTGATGGCACGCCAGCAGGGTGCGCCGTTCCCGGCCGGCATCCTGGTCGACCAAGGCATGGACGACCAGTTCCTGCAAAGCCAGCTGCATCCGGACGCTTTCGCCGCGGCCTGCCAGGCCGTGGGCCAGCCGCTGACGCTGCGCCGGCACAGCGGCTACGACCACGGCTATTACTTCATCACCAGCTTTATCGCCGACCACATCCGGCACCACGCCGCGCAGCTGTAGCCGCGGACTCAGCCTTCCGCCACGCGGCGGTACGCGCCGGGGCGCGATCCGGTCCAGCGCCGGAACGCCCGGTGGAACGCGCCGGGCTCGGCAAAGCCGAGCTCGGCCGCGATATCGGCGACCGCGCGCCCGGAATGGCTGAGCGCCTCGATCGCCAGGTCGCGCCGCAGCGCATCCTTCAGGTCCTGGTAGCTCACGCCCTCCTCCATCAGCCGGCGCCGCAATGACGACGCCGACAGGTTCAGGCTGACGGCCAGGTCTTCGAAGGTCGGCCATTGATCCGGGCGCTGGTTGCGCAGCAGCCTGCGCACGCGCGCACCCATGCTGCTGCGGTCCGAGTACTTGACCACCACGTTGTGCGGCGCGTCGCGCAGGAACGCCTTCAAACTGCGCTCATCCTGTCGCACCGGCTGCTCCAGCAGCGTCGCGTCGAACACCAGCGCCGTCGCCGGCTGCGCGAACGCCAGCTGGCGCGAATACATGACGCGATATTCCGCACTGTACGGCGGCTCGGCATAGGCGAACGCGGCCAGCCGGACCGGCACGCGCCGCCGCAGCAGCCAGCTCATCAGGCCATGCAGCATGATCAGCATGGTTTCCTGCGCGAACACGCCGGGCTGCCGGCCCAGATGCGCGCTCGGCGTGGTCAGCACCAGCGCGGCCTCGTCGCCGTGGCGCTCGAGCCGCACGCCGATGTCGTCGAGCAGCAGCCGGAAGTACCGCGTGATGCGCTCCAGCGCCTGCGCCAGCGTGCGGCTGCCCGCCACCGCATGGCACAGCATGGCAAAGCTGCCGCACTTCATGCTGCGCGAGTCCTGGCCAAAGAACTCGTCGTCCAGCGCCGCGGCCACCGCCAGCCACAGTTCGCTGTAGCTGGCGGTCGAGACCCGCGCCTGCGGCACCGCCAGCAGCGCCGGGGCAATTCCGGCGCCGCGCAGCACCGGCTCCGGGTCGATGCCGCGCGCGCGCAGCCCCGCGATGGCGTGGTGGACGAAACAGATGGCGACACTGCCTTTTTCCATGGCGCTGGCGGGTGGCAAACGAGTTCACGAAGATTGGCGGATTTTGGCATAGGAGCCGGCCCCGGGCGTTCCTACACTGCCCGCAGGTCAAACGCCGAGCGCGCATTCTGCCTGAGTTGCAGCGCCGCTCCAAACGCCCACCCAATCTGCCATGCACAGCGACTACACCGAAGAGCAAACCTTGATCCGCGACAGCGCGCGCGCCTTTGCCACCGAACGGCTGACCGGCGGCGCCGCGCAATGGGACCGCGACGGCCGCCTTCCCGACGAGATCGTCGCCGAAATGGGCGCGCTCGGGCTGCTGGGCATGATCGTGCCCGAGGAATGGGGCGGCACCTATACCGACTATGTCGCCTACGCGCTGGCCATCGAAGAGATCGCTGCCGGCTGCGCCGCCTGCGCGACCATGATGAGCGTGCACAACTCGGTCGGCTGCGGGCCGATCCTTCATTACGGCACCGATGCGCAGAAGGAACGCTACCTGGCCCGGCTGGCCAGCGGCGAGCTGATCGGCGCGTTCTGCCTGACCGAACCGCAGGCCGGCTCCGAAGCGCACAACCTGCGCACCCGCGCCCGCTTTACCGACAACGGCTGGGTGCTCAACGGCAGCAAGCAGTTTGTCACCAACGGCCAGCGCGCGGGCGTGGCGGTGGTGTTTGCCGCGACCGAACCGGAGCGCGGCAAGAAAGGCATCTCGGCGTTCCTGGTTCCCACCGACACGCCGGGTTTTATCGTGCACGCACCGGAAAAGAAGCTGGGCATCCGCGCCTCGGACACCTGCGCCATCACGCTGGAAGACTGCGTGGTCCCGCACGACGCGCTGCTGGGCGAGCCCGGCGAGGGCCTGCGCATTGCGCTGTCGAACCTGGAGGGCGGACGCATCGGCATCGCCGCGCAGGCGATCGGCATCGCCCGCTCGGCATTCGAGGCCGCCTGCCGCTACGCGTCCGAGCGCATCCAGTTCGGCCGTGCGCTGCGCGAGCATCCTCCCATCGCCAACATGCTGGCCGACATGGCCACCGAACTGAATGCCGCGCGGCTGCTGGTGCATCGCGCCGCGCGCATGCGCAGCGAGGGCGTGCCGTGCCTGTCCGAAGCGTCGCAGGCCAAGCTCTATGCGTCGGAACTGGCCGAGCGCGTGTGCTCGAAGGCGCTGCAGATCCACGGCGGCTACGGCTACCTCGAAGACTACCCGGTCGAGCGCCATTACCGCGACGCCCGCATTACCCAGATCTACGAAGGCACCAGCGAGATCCAGCGCATGCTGATCGCGCGCAGCCTCTGACCCCCTCTACTCCCCTCTTCCCCTGCAGAACAACATCCTCCGGAGACAACCAATGACTGCCGTGCCCAACACCGCCACTGCCGTGCCGACCGTACCGCTGCTGATCAACGGCGAATGGGTGGATTCGTCCGCCACCGAATTCCGCAACGTGGTCAATCCCGCGACGCAGGAAGTGCTGGCGCGCGTGCCGCTCGCCACCGCCAGCGAAGTCGCGGCAGCCGTGGGCGCCGCGCATCGCGCCTTTGCCAGCTGGCGCCACACGCCGATCGGCGCGCGGCTGCGCGTCATGCTGCGCTTCCAGGCGCTGATCCGCGAGCACAGCAAGCGTATCGCCGCGATCCTGACCGCCGAGCAGGGCAAGACCCTGGCCGATGCCGAAGGCGATATCTTCCGCGGGCTGGAGGTGGTCGAGCACGCGTGCTCCATCGGCACGCTGCAGCAAGGCGGCTTTGCCGAGAACGTGGCCGCCACCGTCGATACCTACACGCTGCAGCAGCCGATCGGCGTCTGCGCCGGCATCACCCCGTTCAACTTCCCGGCGATGATCCCGCTGTGGATGTTCCCGATGGCGATCGTCTGCGGCAATACCTTCGTGCTCAAGCCGTCCGAGCAGGATCCGCTGTCGACCATGGAGCTGGTCAAGCTGGCGCTGGAGGCCGGCGTGCCGCCGGGCGTGCTGAACGTGGTGCACGGCGCCAAGGACGTGGTCGATGCGCTGTGCACGCACCCGGACATCA